>JALGUJ010000073.1 GCA_029820945.1 Candidatus Zipacnadia bacterium
ACTGGAGGACACCTGCCGCCGCGCGGCGAAAGGCGCCCGGGCCGGCCCGCATGGCCGTGGGGACGATCCAGTGCCGACGTGAGGAGTGACGCCGTGAACCGCTTCCTGGCCGCAGCGAATGAGCACCGTGACCGCATCGTCGGGCGACTGCAGGAGCTGGTGAGGATCGACACGCGCAACCGCTACTGCGGCGACGAGGGCGCTCCCGGCGAGGCCGCCGGCCAGGAGCACCTCGAGCCGATCCTCCGGCAGATGGGCGCCGCCACCGCCCTGTTCGACTGCCCGGATGACATCTACAGGCGCATGGACGTCATCGGCCCGGAGGGCCGCGACTTCCGCGACCGCCCGAACCTGGTCGCCGAGTGGGAGTTCGGTGACGGCCCGCGCGTAATCGTGAACGGGCACATGGACACCGTGGGCGTCGAGGGGATGGAGATCGAGCCCTTCTCGGCCGAGGTGCGTGACGGCGCCGTGTGGGGCCGGGGCACCAGCGACTGCAAGGGCGGCATCACAGTCGGTGTCGAGGCCATCCGTCTGCTGCTCGAGGCGGACCTCGACCTGCGGGGATCACTGGTGTTCGAGAGCGTGGTGGAGGAGGAGTGCAGCGGCTCGGGGGCCGGGACCCTGGCCTGCCTCGACGCCGGCTACGCCGGGGACGTGGCCGTCTTCGTGGACGGCAACGGCCTGGCGATCACACTCGGCTGCGGCGGGTGCCTGACCGCCGACCTGGCCGTGCAGGGACGCGAGGGCCACGCCGCCCGCGGCACCGGCGTCTCGGCCATCGACAAGGGCTTCCTCGTCAAGCAGGCCATCGACCGCTTCAAGGCCGAGCGCGAGACACAGCGGCCCGACTGCCGGGTCAATGTGGGCATCTTCCGCTCCGGCGTGCACGCCGCGGTGGTGCCGGGCAGCGCGTACATCTCGCTCAACATCGTCTACGCCGTGGCGGAGGCCGAGCAGGCACGTGCGGCGGGCCTTCCCTGGGGCGGCAAGCCGGTGCGCGACCGCTTTGAGGAGCTGATCCGCGCGGGCGAGGCCGACGACGAGTGGCTGGCCGAGCACCCGAGCGAGATCACGTGGGTGAAGGACCTGGTGCCCTTCGACCAGCCGGACGACGATCCGTGGGCGCGGCGGCTGGGAGCGATCCTGCGCGAGACGCTGAGGAGGGAGCCGCAGTTCAGCCGCATGGTCGCCTGGAGCGACTCGGCCTATCCGGCCGCGTTGGCTGGCATGCCGACCCTGCTCTTCGGCCCGGGCCTGCGGGGGGAGCCGCACGGGCCGAGCGAGCACGTGATGATCGACGACCTGGTCGAGGGCAGCGCCGTGCTGGCGGCCTTCCTGGCGGACGTGCTGGCGTAATGGGCCGCTACCCGCCCTGGCGGGCCCGGATGTGGGCCAGCAGCCCCAGTGCCTGTGGCGTCCACGGGCTATCGTAGTAGGGGGAGTCGCGGTCCTCGGTCTCGAACTGCGCGAGGAGTTGGATGGCCTCGTCGTAGTGCTCAAGCACATACTGGGCCACGGCCATGTAGTACTGGATCTCGAGCCTGCGCCGGCCGTCGGGGTCCTCGACCTGGAGCTGGAAGAGGCTGCCGACCGCCGTCCCCGGGTCGTCGGGCAGGTGGAGGATGGCCAGGTCCACTCGCGCGTCGTACTTCGCGCCCGTGGCGTTGTCCGGGTCCAGCTCGATCGCCTTCTCGAGATTCCGCACGGCGGCGCGATAGAAAGGATCATCGGGCGCGAAGTCCATCTCCATGTAGGCCCGGCCCAGCTCGCGCCGGGCCACGGCGTCGCCCGGTTGCGCCGCGACGGCGTCGAGCTTGGCAAAGAGGTTCGCCGCTCGCTCGAGCTGGAGCTGATAGGCGACCGGTGGCAGCGAGCCGTGTCGGCGGAACAGCTCGTCGCCGTTGGAGTCGAGGAAGAGCGTGATGGGGTACATGCCGGCCCGCACCCCGGTTGCGGGATCAACGCCGGGCGAGATGTGCAGCCGCCGGCGAGCCGCGTCGTTGCACCTCAGCCGAAGGTCCAGCCGCACCGCCTCGAAGGCCTCGGCGGCGTGGACCACGCCGGGGTCCACCAGCGTGTCGTTGAGCATCTCGCTGACCTGGACGCGCTGGCGGGCGCGGTCCTCCTCGCTGCCGGGCAGGTGGATCTGCTGCCGCTGGCCCTCGAAGTCCGCGTCCTGCCCGCCGATGTACACGAACACCAGCAGCGGCTTGCCGGACTCGCGCGCGGCCTCCAGCGCGGCCTCCAGGCTCTCGTGCCAGTCGATGCCCGCCTCGGCCGCCGCGCAGGCGAGCAGCAGGCAGAGCAGGAGCGGCGCTGGCGCGCCGTGCCCCAGCATCTCGGTTGACCGCGGTCGTCGCCCGTGCCTCATCTCGCCATGACCTCCGATGGTGCCTTACAGGCGCTTTGCGTCCTGCATGCGCATGATGTAGTGAACCTGGCGCACGAGCTCCTCGAAGCCGAAGCGCGGGTAGAGGCCCCTGCCGGCCTCGTTCGTCTCGAGGGTCTCGATCTTTGCCAGCTCCATCCCCATCTCGTCGAAGCGGTCGAGCGCGGCGTTGATGAGCTGAGTGCCGATGCCCTGGCCCTGGCAGTCGGGCGCCACGGCCAGGTTCGGGATGCGGCCGATGCCCGACATCTCGTCGGTGGTGGTCGTGATGTAGCCGACCACCTCGCCCTCCTCGGTCTCGGCGACCAGTACACCCTCGGGCTCGGCGGCGATGTCGTCGTCGATCTCCCGGCACTTGCGCTCGGCCCAGGTGCTGCCGCGCAGCAGGCCGTACATCCGCTCCAGCTTGCCGTGCAGCGACGCATCCTGGAACGAGGCGGCCGTGATCTCGTGGAGACGGGCCCGATCGTGCTCGCGGTAGGGGCGGATCGTCACGCTGCCTCTCTCCTTTGAGTCCTTGCGCGGGCCGGGAGTTCCATCAGCCTGCAGGCCGCCGGCCGGCTCGGCGCCGGCCAGAATGTACCCGGGGTGGCGCTGCGGTGTCAAGCAGCCGGAGGCTCAAGTTGGGCGAGCGCGCGTCGATGAGAAGTGTAGCCCCGCCGCCGGCGCGCGATACCGGAGAAGGGCCGATGGCGGGACGTGCCCGAACAGACCGGGCGGGCGCAGGTGGGCGGAAGGTCCATCGCGCGGCCGCGCCGAATAGCACCCTGGTAACCCTCGGGGGCCTTCGGGGGGCATCCACGCCGGAGAGGCTGGGGATATTGGCGGGTGCAGCACGCGACAGCGATCGTGACGTCGGCCTGCTTCGGGCCGGCGTTGCCATAGGCTTCTCAGCACTCGCCGCGGGCGCATTGCTGATCGTCGCGTCGGTTCGGTCCCAGGGCCTGGGCGTGGCGCCGACCATCGCGCAGAACCCCCTGCATCTGGGCGCACGTCTCCAGGTCGTGCCGGGCTGTGCCGCCATCATCCTCGGTGTGCTGTGGGCCTCGGTGCGCACCAGCGCGCCGCCCATCCGGCGCCTGCGCCCCTACGTGATCGCCGCCCTGGCGCTGTGCGTGGTCTCGCCCGTGCTGACCGTCACCCTCAACGCCGCGATTGTGAGCGGATACGTCCCCGACCACTTCGCCCTCCTGCCCACCTTCGCGGACCTGGGGGTCGCGCTGCTGTACATCGCGGTCGTGCATCCGCTCTCGGGAATGACTCAGGTGGGGCTCAGCGCCAGGCTGATGCTGCGCAGCAGCTACCTGTGGTTGATCGGCGCCGCGGTGGGCGAGTTCGCGTGGGTGGTCAAGCGCGTGTTGCTGGACAGCCCGCAGGCGTGGCGCTCCCTGGAGCGAGCCGGCCTGGAGGTGGGCCTGCTGGGTTTCGTGGCGCTCGGCGGCCTGGGGCTGATGATGACCGCCCTGCCCGTGGTGTCGCTGAGCCGCAGCCTCATCCAGACGCTGCTGCGCACCTACCAGATCACCAACGCCCTCATCTTCGCGTGGGGCGCCCTGCAGATTTGGTCCCTTCGCTATCCGGGGAGCCTCGAGAGCCTCGCCCTCTCGCTCATCGGCACCGGAATCCTGATCTGCATTATCATCATCACCGCCAACAGCGGTCTGTTTCAGCGATGGCAGAGGATGGACGAGAAGGCGAGCAGCGAGGACTGGTGGGAGTTCGCCTTCGCGTCGGTGGCCCTGGCGCTGCTCATGCTGGGCGGGGTGCTGTTCGCGACGAGTGCCATGGTCGGCGTTCGGCACCCGCCGCCGGAGGCGCTCCTCGCGGCCACGCTGCTCGCCCTGGCCCTCGGGATGCTGCCGGTGGTCGCGATAGGGGTCGTGGTCGAGCTGCGCGGGGCGCTGGAGCCGATGGGCAAGATCGGTCTGGGCGTGCTTCTGGCCGGCATTCTCGGCGGCGTCGTGCTGCGGCCGACATCGCTCCTCGTCGAGCGTTCGCTGGTATGGGCCGTCGCGTCGGCGGAGGCGCTGGCGACGCTGGGACTGCTGATCCTCGTGCTCGGCGTTCAGCTCATGCGGGAACAGGCCGAACAGCGCGACGGCTGAGCGGCGTCCTCCCCCGCACAAGGCCCGCGGCGCCACGCCGGTGCGCCGCCACGGAACGGTGGCGACGGCGCTGTGTCCTCGACCGTGCGGAGCCGGTGGGTCAGGCCTCCTCGTCTTCCTCCGCGGCCTCGATCGGCTCAGGAATGGGCAGGGTGGAGACCTGCTGATGCGCGATCGTGCCCATCGCGATCTCGAAGGGCCGGCCGACCTCCTTGTAGCCCAGCTTCTCCAGCGCCTGGTTCGCCTGCTCGCGCACCAGGGCGGCCGCGGAGCCGTTGCTGAGCTTGGCGGCCGCCGCGGTCTTCAGGGCGGGGATCGCCTCCCGATCGCCTATCTCGCCCAGGATCCACGTGGCCCGCGCCCGGATGTGCTCGGGAAGGTGCACGTTGTTCGCCAGCGCGGCGGTGCCCTCGATGATCGGGTCCGGCTCCTCCTCCGTCACCTGTTCGCGGCCCTTCTTGACCAGGGCCACGGCGGCCATGTCCACCAGCTCCTCGTCGTCCTCGAAGACCTCGTTGAGGGCCATGACGGTTCTCGGGTCTTCCAGGTTGGCCAGGGTCAGGACCGCCGTGCGGCGCACCTCGACGTCCTCCGACTCGATCGCCTCGTTCAGACGCACCATCGGGTCGATGCCGCAGCCCATAAGCCCCCAGACCGCTACCATCAGCAGCGCGGCCGCGACGGTGCGTGCCGCGGAGATGGCCCTGCTCCATGTCATCGCCATCGGTCGCATCTCTCCCTGGCGGCCGGGGCTACCCACCGCCGGTCACCTCCTCCGCGGCATGGCGCATCCAGTAGTGATCATCATTGCGCGCCTCCTCAAGAGCACGGTGCACGGCCTGCCGTAGCTCCACCGGAGGGCGAAGGATGCGCAGCGAATGCAGCGCGGCAATCCGCACGTCCCCGACCTCGTCATCCAGAGCTGCAAGGAGCGCCTCGATGACGCGGCTGTGCACCTCGTCGTCGGAGACCAGTTTGGCCAGGTCGCCGAGCGCGTAGCAGGCGGCCTGCCGCACCTCATCGTTGGGCTCTTCATCGACCGTGCTGCTCTGCGAGAGCACCTCAACAGCGCGCATCGCCGGCGCCTCGTCGCCGGTGCCGGACGCGCCGGCTTCGCTCGCCGCCGCCAGCACCGCCGTTGCGCGCACCGCCTCTATCCGCAGGGGCGCCAACTCGTCAACGTACTCCTCGGCCTCCTCGACCTCCTCAGGCTCCTCGGCCTCCTCGGTCTCCTCAGGCTCCTCCTCTTCAGGCGGGGGAGGGGGCGGGCGGTCCTCCGCCAGCGCCGCGACCTCGGCGAGATGTGTCTCCGAGCGCAGGAGCATAAGGGCGCGCACCATCCCGGCCCGGACGAACACCGGCTCGTCCTCGTTCTGGGCCATGAGCGCGATGCGATCGGCCGCGCCGCGCACTCCGAGCTTGGCGAGTGAGAGCGCGGCCTGCAGGCGCACCTCCGGGACCGCATCGGTCAGGGCCTCGGTCAGCGCCTCCCGCGTCTCGCGGTCACGGACCTCGCTCAGCAACGAGGCGGCGCGCCACTTGACGTGGCGATTGCCCCTGCGCACAAAGCCGATCAACTGGCCGCGGATCGAGGGCGCGCGCTGGCGCAGCCCCATCATGGCCTTGGTCGCCACTCCGTGGTCGTCCACCATCAGGTCCGCCAGCAGCCGCCGGGTCTCCCGGCTGCGCTGCCACCAGGTGATGGCATAGACCCCGCCGATCACGATCACCACGACGATCAGCAGCGTCGCCGTGCGTCGGTTCACATTCATCAACTCGCTTGGTTGGTGCACAGGTGGCCGCGGTCGCCTACAGCAGCTCCTGGAGCTCCCCGTAGATCCGTCGGCTGTCCCTGAGCTTCTCCTGGTCGGGCTGGTCCTGTTTGGGGAGCTGCTCGATCAGGTCCATGGCGCGTGCGTCGCCGATGAGCACCAGCGCCACCGCCAGCCAGTTCCTGATCTCGCGGTCCTCCTCGCGGCCGCGGGCGTCAAGCAGCGGGTCCACCGCCGGCTTGCCGACGGCGCCCAGCACGGCGACGGCCTCGGTCCGCTCATCGTATGAGCCCTCCCGCACCCGCTTGATGAGGGCCGCAACCGGCTCAGAGCCGGTGACCGCCAGGCCGCTGCCGGCGATCAGGCGCAGCTCCCGGCTCTCCGCAGTCTCGAACACCGACAACAGCAACTTGGTGGCGCGCGAGGCGCCCGCGCCCGCTGCGCCCCCCTCCAGACTCCGCTGCTCCGCGATGCGCTGCCCGATGCTGCCCACGGCCTTCGACGCGGCTGCCGCGAACTTGCTCCCCACGGCCAGCAGCGGCTTGAGCGAGTCCAGCGAGGCCTCGGTGCCCACGTGCCTGAGAGCCCCGATGGCGCTGCTCCGCAGCTCGTCGCGCCAACTCTCGTCCGCGACCGCGGCCTCCAGGAGCTTCCTGACGCGCTCGCTCTCGCCCGGCGCGCGCTCCTCGGCGGCGCCCACGGCCCGGATCAACTCGCCGCTGGCGGCGGGCGTGTGCTCGGCGAGGATGATCGCGGCGCGCCGGGCCGCGTCCTCGTCGTCTGAGGACAGGAGCTTGTTCAGGTCGTCATCCACTGTCCCCAGCCGCCAGTTCAGCAGCACCAGCATGGCCTCGTCGCGGACGGCGCCCGTGTCATCGGTCAGCGCGCCGACAAGGGTGGAGGTCGCGCGCTCGTCGCCGATTTCGCCGAGCGCCTTGATCGCCGCGGCCCTGACTGCGGGCGGCGCCGCCTGCGCCGCGGCCGTCAGCGGCTCCGTGGCGGAGTATGATCGCGTGCGCCCCAGGGCCCCGGCCGCGTTGACGCGGGCATCGGTGGGGGAGCCCGCGTCGTTGAGCAGCGATGCGGCGTGCTCGACCGCCTGCTCGCCGATCTCGCCGAGCGCGATTCCCGCCCAGCGCGCCGCCCCCGGGTCATCGCCCCTCATAGCCTCGACGAGCGAGTCGATCGCCGGCTCGCCTATCTGCGCCAGCGCCTGCTGAGCCATGTAGGCAACGCGCGTATTGCCGCTGCCGAGCCGCTCGATAAGCACCTGCAGCGCGGGCTCGCCCATGCGGGCCAGCGCGTCCCGCGCCGCGTAGTACACCGCCGACTCGCTGTCACCAAGCGCCTGGGCGAGCTGATCCAGCACGCGCTGATCGGCCAGGTTCCGCAGGGCATCCGCAGCCGCGCGGCGCACCTTCGCCTCCGGGTCGTCAAGCGCGCCTCCGAGCGGCACGACGGCGTCCGTGGTGCCGATGGCCGCAATGGTCTGAGCAGCCACCAGCCGCACCTCCACCGCCGGGTGCTCCAGGGCCCGCGTCAGCGGCGCAATCGAGGGCTGGCCGAGCTTCTCGAGGGCGTCCGCGATCTCCGCCGTCGCGCCCTTGCGGTTGGTGAGCAGCAGGTTCGCGAGGGGCTCGGCCGCCGCCGCGTCGCCGAGCGCGCCGAGGGCCGCCGCGGCCGAGGCCCGGACCTCCGAGCGCGGATCGCCGAGATGGGCGATGAGCGGCTCGACGGCTCCGTTATTGACGGCCACCTCCGCCAGCCCGCCCAGCGCCGAGGCCGCCTTGCGCCGCACGGCCCAGGCCTCGTCCCTCTCCAGGCGCTCGATCAGCGGAGGCACGGCCTGCGCCGCGGCGTCCTCCTCCAGGCCCTTCGCCACCGCCCCGAGGATGCCGGTCGCGGCCAGCCGCACCTGCGCGTCCTCATCCACCAGGAGCTCGTCGATAACAGGCTCGAGCGCGACCTCCTTCATGGCCTTGAAGGCCGCCTCGGCGGCCAACTTGGCGCGGCGGAAGGCGGCCGGGCCCTGCTCCGGAGCGGGCTCGTCCTGCTGCATCACCCGCAGCAGTGGCCTGACCGCGGGCTCCCCGATCCCGCCGAGCGTGCTTGAGACCAGCCCGCGCACGGCCTCGTCGTAGACGTCGATGAGGGACATCAGGGAGGAGACCGCCGGCTCGCCGATGGTCTGAAGCGGTGCGCTGGCTCCTCCGCGGATCGCCGCGTCCTTGTCCTGCAGCGCCATCACCAGGGGGCCCACCGCGGACTCGCCCAGGGAGGTCACGTACGCGTCGATGGTCTCCGCGACCGGCGCGTCGAGGATGCCCTTGGCCGCGACGAGCTGGAAGAGCGCGTCCTCGGTGCCCACCATGCTCGCGGCCTCCACCGCCCGGTCCTGCACCCACCGGGGCTGGTGCTCAAGGGCCTCCGGCAGCTTCTGCTTCTCGATGAGGTGGGTGACCGCGGCGACGCGCTCGGCCGGCAGCCCCTGCGCGATGGCCCGCAGTTGCAGGTCCACCTCGGCCCGGCGGTACAGAGCCAGCGCCAGCAGCGAGAGCACCACCGCGGTGATGATGACCCAGGTGATCTGTTGGCGGGTCCCTTCGTCCAATGACTTCAACTCCTTGCTTGGCGGGCGCGGCGGGCCGGCCATCTGCCCTGTGAAAGACGCACGCCCCCGGCACAGACCCGTCGCGGGCTGCGTGCGGGCACGCACATATCCTCCCGGCTCAGATGCTCCTGGAGTAGACTATCGCTATTCCACCCGCGCGGCCCCCTGTCCTCCATGCGCCGGAAAAAGCACTAAACAACGCGCCACGCCGGCTCGCTGCGGTGGAAGACCACCTTCACCTCCGGCAGGCGCTCTGCCAGGTGCTCCGCGAACTGCTGCAGCCCCGGCTCCTCGCTGACCGCGTGCCCGGTCTCGATCATGGCCACGTCGCAGTCAAGCACCATGCGCATCGCGTACTCGTCGGACTCGCCGGCGATCAGCACATCCGGGTGATGCCTGATGACGCTGTCCAGGAAGCCCGCGTTCACGCTCAGCGCCGTGCCGCCCCAGGGCAGCCCCACGCGCGATACCGTGCGCTGGAGCTCCCCCGTCACCCGAACCGCGGGCATTCCGGTCCGGGCCTTGACCTGCTCGGCCAGCTCGATCACGCGCAGCGGCTCGATGTCGAAGATCCGAACGTGGCCGTCGATCACCGCCGGGTCGCTCAGGCCCAGCAGCTCCTGGAAGGCGTCGTGGATGCAGAAGGCGTCGAGCTGGCCGTGCGCCCGATAGAGTGTAATGCCGTGGCGGGCCAGCAGGCCGATGCGGTTGCGGTTCACACGCCAGCTCAGGTGCTGCTCCAGGCCGCCGGCGCGCCAAGGGTAGGGCATCTGCAGCAGCTCGTGCGCGATGAGCAGGTTGCAGCCCTCCGCCGCGCACCGCTCGATCGCCTCCACGGTGGGCATGAAAGCGACGGTGACGCCGGAGACCTCGACCTCCGGATCGCCCCATCTGAAGCCCTCGTCCATGCCCATGGTGCGCTCCGGCACCAGGTCCTCGACAAGCTTCGCGATCTCCGTGGCCAGCATGCGGCCTCACGCCCTCCCTCGGCTCGACCCGTCCGGTCGGTTCCGGGCACGACCTCATTCCTCCTCGACGCGCGCAACCCTTCAACGGTCCCGACATGGAAGGTCCCGCTCCGGCCTCCGTGGAACCGACGCGATGCGAGAACCCAGACCATCACCCTCGGCCCGAGCAGGCCTCTGCAGGTCGGGGTAATGACGGGAGGACCTGGCGATGCCCATTCCGCAGTGGCAGAGCCCGGGAGCGAAGTACCTGGCCCAGGTGCCGCTCTTCGGCCCGGAGGACGGCGTGACCGTGCGGGAGCCCCTCAACGCCGGGCCCGGCTGGTGGGCCGGAGCGCCCAGCGCGCTCTACGACCACGAGAGCGAGCAGTTCTACCTCTACTACCGCATCCGCAAGCCCCGCGAGCTGGGCCGCGGCGTCGCCTGCCGCGTCGCCCGCAGCGAGGACGGCATACGCTTCGAGGACATCTGGCGGATCGGCAAGGAGGACCTCGACAGCCCGTCGGTCGAGAAGTCCTGCATCTTCAAGGCCCCTGATGGGAGCTGGCGGCTCTACATCTCCTACGTCGATCCCGAGACGAACATGTGGCGAATCGACTGCATGCAGGCCGACGCCCCCGACGCCTTCGACCCCACCGACCGCGAGACGGTCTTCCTCCCCCAGGAGCTGGGCCTCGAGGGCATTAAGGACCCCATGGTCTACCGGATCGGCCCCATGTACTACATGATCGTCAGCTACGCTCCCGCGGCCGAGGGGGTCGCGACCGAGGAGGAGAAGCACGGGACCGGGGACGTCTACAACACCGGGATCGTCAAGTCCCATACCGGGCTGGCGACCAGCGGCTGCGGGCTCAACTGGCACTGGCAGGGCGATATCCTGTCGCCGCCCGACGAGGGCTGGGATCGCTACTGCACGCGCATCGGCTCCATCCTCTGCCGCGCGCCGGTCTTCATCGGCTTCTACGACGGCAGCGCCAGCGTGGAGGAGAACTATGAGGAGAAGGCCGGCCTCTGCGTCTCGTACGACCTCCGCAACTGGGAGCGCGTAACCCGGGCCGCGCCCTACGTCACCTCCCCCCACGGCTGCATCCGCTATGTCGAGGTCCTGGAGGCACCCGGCGGGCTGTACTACTACTACGAGTGGACCCGCGAGGACGGCTCTCACGAGCTGCGCGTGACCCGCATGGAGGTGTCCTGAGCGGCCGTCATCCCGCTTCCGGGCATAGGCGAGGAATCCGACGCGAGCCGCGTCATCCTCTGCGGCCCCGCGGGGTCGGGGAAGACCGACCGCGTGGTGGAGTGGTACGTCCGCGCGGTGCGCGAGCACGGCGAGGACTCCGCGCTGCTGCTTCTGCCCAACCGCCTTGCGTGCGAGCGCACGAGGCGGCGGCTGGCCTCCGGCGGCGACCTGCCCGGCCTGCTCGACCCGCGCATCCTGACCTTCCCGGATCTCGCGCAGCTGATCCTGGACGCCAACCACGCCCAGGTCGCCGCCCTCAGCCCCCTCCAGCAGCGCCTCCTGATGCGCTCGCTCGTCCGGGAGCTGTGCGCCGAAGAGAGGCTCCCGACGCTCGACGCGATGTGCGAGTTCCCCGGCTTCATCGACGGCCTCTGCGGGCAGGTCGAGGAGATCAAGCGCACTGCTCTGCGCCCCGATGAGTTCACGCTTCGGCTCGAGCGCAGCGGCGTCGTCGCCGCGCAACACCGCGAGTTCGCGCTGATCTACGAGCGCTACCAGGGGCGCCTGCAGGAGCTGAAGCTGTTCGACGACGCCGGGCGCTTCTGGTGGGCGCGCGACGTGCTGGGCGAGGGCAACCGCCGGCCCTTTGAGGACCTGCGCGAGATCTTCGTCGATGGCTTCGACGATTTCACGACCACGCAGCTCCAGGTGCTGGAGCTCCTCGCCCGCGACGCCGACCGGCTGGTCATCACGCTCTGCCTCGAGCCCCGCATGGAGCGGCGGCCCGAGCTGTTCGCGCTGCCCATCCGCACCCGCGAGCGCGTGGTCGCGCAGTTGGGCGACCTCCCGGTGGAGTGGCTCGACGGCGGCGGGGCCGCCGGCACGCTCGCGGCGATGGGGGAGAGGCTCTTCGCGGAGGGCGACGTGGCGCCGCTGCCCGACCCCGGGGGCTCGGTCGAGATCATCCAGGCCACGGGGCGGCGCATGGAGGTGCACCAGGTCGCGGCGCGCGTCAAGCGGCTGATCCGCGATGGCGTGGCGCCCAACCGCATCGCCATCATCGCTCGCGACCTGGACGCCTACGGGGGTGTGCTGCTGGACGTCTTGGGCGAGGCCGGCGTGCCGCTGCGCCTGCGCGGGAAGCGGCCGGTGGGCTCCAGGCCGCCGGTGCAGGCTGTGCTGGACGTCCTGCGCGTCCCCGCCGAGGGCTTCCGCGCCTCCGACGTGCTGCGGCTGGTCAAGTCCAACTACTTCGACCGGTCGGCCCTCGGCGGCGCCGAGCTGGACCCCGATGAGATCGAGCGCGTCGCCTTCGAGGCGAACATCATCGGCGGGACCGGCACCGGCCAATGGACTGAGCGCCTGCGCACCTACGCGACCCGCCTGCGGGACGAGCTTCGCACGCGGACCCGCGGCCCGCGCGAGGACGAGGTCCGGTGGTTCCGCGGGTCGGAGCAGGAGCTGCAGGCCGAGATCCGCCTCGTCGAGCGCGTGGCGGAGGCGCTCTCGCGGCTGTTCCAGCACTACGAGGCGCTGATGGCCGCGGAGAGCACGCGCGGGCTGGTCGAGGCCCTGGCCGCTCTCCTCGCCCGCCTCGGCATTGATGGCGCCGTGGGCGAGTCCGACACCGCGGCGCACTCGGCGGCCAACATCGCCGCCTTCGATGCCTTCCTGGAGAGCCTGCGCGGGCTCTGGGCGGCGGGCGAGCAGCTCGGCATCGATGAGCGGACCTCGCTGCAGGACTTCCACGCCGACGTGGCCCGGCTGGCGGAGAGCGCGACCTACTCCCATCCCGGCCCCCAGGGCGCCGTGCTGGCACTGGCCGCCCACGAGGCCCGCCAGCTCGACTTCGACCACGTCTTCGTCATCGGCATGGGCGAGCGGGAGTTCCCGCGCGTCCCGCGGGAGGACGCCCTCTTCAGCGACGATGATCGCGAGGCGCTCTCCCGCGCCGGCATCCCGCTCGATCCGCGGCGCGCCGAGGCACACGAGGACGCATTCCTCTTCTACTCGCTCTGCACCGCCCCGCGCGAGCGCCTGACGCTCAGCTACCCGACCGCCGACGCCGAGGGCCGGGAGGCGCTGGCCTCGTGGTACATCGACGAGGTGCGCCGGTGCTTCGAACAGGCGCCACGCCTCGACGAGTACGGCGTCGCGCAGGCCGTGCCCGGCTTCGACGACGCCCTCAGCCCCGATGACCTGCTCCAGCGCGCGGTCTTCGAGCTCTACGGCCTGGACAGCGCCCTGAGCGAGCGCGAGCGGGAGCGCGCGGCGCACGCGCTGGGGGCGCTGGCGGCGGCGCGGCCGGGCCTCGTGGCGGCCGTGAGGCGGGCCATCGAGGTCGAGGACCGCCGCGATTCACGCTGCGACCCCGACGAGTATGACGGGCGGCTTGCCGACCCCGCGGCGCGGGAGGCCGTCCGCGCGCAGTTCGGTCCGGATGCGATGGTCAGCGCCGGCGCGCTGGCGCAGTTCGGGAACTGCCCCTTCGCCTTCTTCGCCGAGCGCGTCCTGGGGCTCGCGGCGCTTGAGGAGCCCGTCGAGGACGTGGACGCCATGCTGCTGGGCGGCGTCCGCCACCGCTGTCTGAGTGCCTTCTTCGACCGCTGGCAGGGCCGGACGGGGCGGCTGGACCTGACTGAGGACGACCTGCCCGCCGCCACCCGGGTGATGGATGAGGTTATCGACCGGGCCTTCGACGATGAGATCGCCCGCGGCGCCGTGGCCGATCGCACGGTCTTCAACATCGCGCGCGAGGAGACCCGCAGGGATCTGCACCTCTGGCTGGCGTTCGAGGTCGAGCGCATTCAGTCCGAGGGCCACACCGCCACCTGGCGCGAGCAGAGCTTCGGCTTCCACCGCACCGAGCCGGTGGTCATCGGGGAGGGCGAGGAGCGCGTGCGGCTCCGGGGGCGCATCGACCGGGTGGACCGCCTCCAGCCCATCGACGGGCGGCCGGCCTTCGCCGTCTACGACTACAAGAGCTCGGAGGGCCCGTCGTCCAGGCGGATCGAGGACGGCCGTGACTTCCAGCTTCCCGTCTACGCCCTGGCCGCGCGCGACCTCGTTCTTGGCGATCCCGACGCCGCCTGTGCGTGCTGGGGCTACTACAAGGTGCGTCGGCCCATCCACATGCGGCGCAGCCCCAACCCGGAGAATATCGCGGAGCTGATCGCCACCGCCATCGAGTTCGCGCTCGCCCACGCCGCCGCGATCCGCTCAGCCGACTTCACGCCACGGCCGCAGGACTGCAGGTGGTGCGACTTCCGCGGCATCTGCCGCTGGGACGAGTACCGCTTCGCGCGCAAGGAGGGGGGGGAGGGTGATGGCTGAGGACCCCATCACGGCGCGCATCCGGGACCTCGACACCAGCTTCATCATGACCAGCGGCGCCGGCTGCGGCAAGACCTACCGCATGGTCGAGCGCTACACGGCGATCGTCGAGCAGGACGCGAGCACCGACGTGACGCGCATCATCGCCGTCACCTTCACCGAGAAGGCCGCCGCGCAGTTGCGCGACCGCGTGCGCGAGAGATGCCGGGAGATGATGGCCGAGACCGCGGGGGAGGAGCGCGAGCGGTGGCAGCGCGCGGCGCGCAGGCTCGCGACCGCCCCGGTCTCCACCATCCACGGCCTCTGCTCGCGCCTGCTGCGCGAGAACTCGGTGGCTGCGAACGTGGACCCGCGCTTCCGCACGCTCGACGAGACGGAGCAGCAGTTCCTGCTGCGCGACTGCGTGCGCGAGACGCTGCTGGAGCGCGTGCACGCCGGTGGGGAGAGCGCCCGCCGCGTCGTGGCCTTCTGGGGGCTGGAGAGCGCGGGAGCGCACATCCGCGGCATGATCGGCAATCGCGAGGAGCTGGGAGCGCTGCTGCGCGAGCCGCCCTCAGCGGCGGAGTTGCTGGAGCGCTGGCAGGCGGCCGCCGAGCAGGGCCGCCTGGCCGGGCTGGAGGCCGCTCTGGCCGATGAGCGCTGGGCGGCCGTCCGCGAGGTTCTCGGCCGCATCGCGCCGGTGCCCGGCGACACCGCCGGCGACCGCCAGCAGGCCTTCCGCGAGGCGGCCGGCGTCGCCATGTCTCCCGACGCGGGCGTTGACGAGCGCATCCAGGCGCTCTCTGAGGCGCTGGGTCAGGGCAACCGCCGGGCCGGCGCGAAGGCGAAATGGCAGGGCCGGGAGGACGAGCTGGAGCAGGTCAAGGCCGCGCTCAGCACGCTCGCCGACCTCAAGGACGACTACAGCAAGCGCATCTCGGCGCTGGCCGAGGTCGAGGGCCCGGAGAGCGCGGAGCTGGCCGCCGCCCTCTGTGCCGAGGCATCGGCCGCCGCCGACCGCTACGCCGCCGAGAAGCGTCGCCGGTCCGCGCTGGACTTCGCGGACCTGCAGATCATGGCCCGGGACCTGCTGGTAGGCCACCCGGAGGTCCTCGAGCGCGTCCGTTCCCGCTACGACTACGTGCTGGTGGACGAGTTCCAGGACACCAACGAGCTGCAGAAGGAGATCATCTGGCTGATCGCGGGCGGGGACGCGTCCGCGGGGCGGCCGCCGGCACATGGGCGCGTGTTCGTGGTCGGCGACGCCAAGCAGTCGATCTACGGCTTCCGCAACGCCGACGTGACCGTCATCAACCGCACGCTGCGCGAGTTCCGGGAGGCCGACGGCTGCGATGTCCTGCGCCTGGACACCAGTTGGCGCAGCCACCCCTCTCTGATCCGCTTCCACAACGACCTGTTCGCGCACGATTGCGTGATGGGGGAGACCGCCGAGGCCGACTACCAGGCCCGCTACGAGCCCGTGGGCGCCGTGCGCGAGACGCTGGAGCTGCCGCATGACGTGGAGCTGATGCTGATCTCCGCCGGGGGCGGCGCGGCCGGGGACGAGGAGGAGGCGGCGGAGAGCCTCAATGCGCGTGAGGCGCGCATGCTGGAGGCCGAGAGCCTCGCCGCGCGCATCCGCGAGATCGTGGACACCGCCGAGGTCACCGTCGAGATCCGGCACGAGGACGGCACCACCGAGCGGCGAGGCGCGCACTACGGCGACTTCGCGATGCTCTTCCAGTCGATGACCAGCGTGGGGATCTACGAGTACGCCCTGCGCAGAGAGGGCGTGCCCTTCTACACCGTCGCGGGCCGGGGCTTCTACAACCGCCAGGAGATCCGCGACTGCCTGAACCTGCTGTCGGTGCTGGAGAACGCGGCCGACGAGCTCTCGCTCGTCGGGGCCCTGCGTTCGCCCATGTTCGCGCTGTCGGACGACACTATCTTCTGGCTCACCCGCGGCGAGCTGCCGCTTGTGGAGGCCATGCGGCAGGCGGCGGAGGGCCGCTTCGAGCACCAGCGGCACCTGCCCGACGAGCAGGTCGCGCGCGTCCGGCGGGCCCACGACGTCATCGGGCGTCTGCGGGCCTGCAAGGACCGCCTGTCGCTGTCGGAACTGGTCGAGCGCATGCTGTCGGAGACGGGCGCGGCGGCCGTGCACCTCTCGCAGTTCGCGGGGCGGCAGGCCGCGGCGAACCTCCAGAAGCTGACCGACCTGGCCCGGTCCTTTGAGCAGGGCTCCGAGTTCGGCCTGCGGCAGTTCATCGCCTACCTGCGCGACCTGGTCGTCACCGAGCACCGCGAGGGACTGGCCAGCGTGCACGAGGAGGCCGCCGACGTCGTTCAGCTCCTGACCGTGCACAAGGCGAAGGGCCTGGAGTGGCCGATCGTGGTCATCCCGGACATGGGCTGGAGCGGCGGGGGGCGCGGCGGCGGGCTGGCCGTCTCCCGCGAGACCGGGCCGGTGCCGCAGGTCGAGCTGCCCGACGGCGGGCGAGAGTGGGGGACGGTGGCCAGCGCGCTCCGGGACCGGGATGCCGCGCGGGAGGAGGCCGAGCGCCGGCGCCTGCTCTACGTGGCCCTCACCCGCGCCCGCGACCACCTGATCCTCTCCGGCAGCTTCCGGCTCAAGAGGAGCGGCGACCTCAGCTCCGGACCGTGGCTGCAATGGGTCTGCGAGGCCCTGGAGGTCCATCCACCCGAGGTCGAGGACGGCGACGCCATCGCGCCCGAGGGCGAGTGGCGCTGCCTGCTCAGCCGGCCCGACCGGCCTCAGGGCCCGGGGGGCGCGGCGCGCATCCCGCCGCGGGCGGAGCTGGATGCTATCGACGAGGCGCTGGCCGCGGCCGGCGCCGGTGAGGCGCTTCCTGCTCAGGCGCGGCCCATCAGCCCAGCCGAGCACTTCCCCGCCCGGGTCGCCGTCACGTCGCTCGAGCACTACCGCACCTGCCCCCGGCTCTTCTACCTGCGCCATGTGGCGCGACTGCCCGAGCGCAGGGGGCCGCGCGAGTGGCTGCGCGGGCTCTCCGGCGCCGAGCGGGGCACGATGGCCCACCGGGCCCTGGAGATCATCGGCCGGGACGGGCTCAGCCGGCCCGAGGTGCTGGACGAGGCGATCGACCTGGCCGCCTTCCCGGGCGGCGTTGCGTCCCGCCTGGCCGACGACGAGCGCGAGAGGCTCCGTGAGGCGATCGACTGGTTCCTCCGCGAGGCGGCCCTGCCGGGCGAGGAGGGCCGGCGGGTCTACCGCGACTGGGTGGCGGGGGCGGAGCGGCTGCGATCCGAGGTGCAGTTCGCCGCTCCGCTTGCGGGCGCGATCATCGAGGGCACCATCGACGTGCTCGCGCAGGGCGCGGGCGGGGAGACCCGCGTCCTGGACTACAAGACCGGTCAGGACGCGAGCGCCGCGACGCTCGAGAGCTATCGCTTCCAGGTAGGGCTCTACTGCGCCGCGGTGGAGGCGATCACCGGGCGGCTGCCGGCCGACGCCGCGCTGGTGCTGCTGGACGCCAGGCGCGTGGAGGAGCTGCGACCGGAGATCGAGGCTCAGCGTGCCCTGCGGCGCGCCTCGGATGTGATCGAGGCGGTTCGCCGCGGCGAGTTCGACCGCCCCGAGCAGTGCCCGGCGCCACAGTGCGCTCTTGCGTATGCCTGCCAACTGACGTAATATGTACGGGACGGCGCAAGACCGTGCGAATGCTCCTGTGCGGCTGGCTGCCGCTCGGCGTGCCTTCGAGCGTGAGGTGCTCAAGTGCGCAGTCTCGCTCTGCTACTGCCGGCCATCGCGTGCGTGTCTCTGGTTGGCTGTGGTGAGGACAGCCCCTCGATCGCGGGCCTGCAGGCCGAGGTGCGGCGTCATCCCGACTCGGTCGAGGCCGTTCTCGCCCTCGCGGACGCCTACGCCGACAACCAGGCGCACCACGACGCCTACATCCAGTACTCGCGCGCCCGCGAGCTGGAGCCCGCGTCGTTCGAGGCCACGCTCGGGGTCGCGCGGGCCAGCTACGACCTGCGCGATTACACCAGGGCGCTCTCGGCGGTCGAGGAGGCGCTGGCCCTCAGGCCGGACGCGCCCGAGGCGCTGAACCTGCATGGCAAGCTGCTGCTGGCAACGGAGAAGCCTGAACGGGCCGCGGAGCAGTTCGAGCGCGTGCTGGCAACGGACCCGGACAACAGGGAGGCCCTGACCTTCCTGCCGCTGGCCTACCTGCGCGATGAGCGGCTGGAGGAGGCGGAGCGGGCCGCCCGCCAGGCCGTGCGCAGGCTGCCCGACGACGTGGAGGCCCGCGTGGGCCTCGCCACGGTGCTGGTGCGCCGCGACAAGACGTTGGGGGCCGAGGAGCATCTTGGCCGCGCGGTTGAGCTCGACCCGGACAACCCCGCTCCGAAGCTGCGGCTCGCCGAGCTTCTCGTGCATGAGGAGCGCAGGCTCCAGGACGCGCTCAAGCTCGCCGAGGAGGCCGAGAGCCTGGACCCGGCGGAGGGGCGGGCGGCGGCCGTGGCGGCCATGGCCCTGCGCAAGCTCGGCCGCGACGCGGAGGCGACGCTCAGACTCCATGACGCGGCGGTGGCGTACCCGCGGAACATCCAACTGTGGCTGATGCTCGCGTCGCTCTACCGCGAGATGGGGGACGAGGAGGCTGCGGCGCGCGCCGCCTCCATGGCGCTGCGCTTCGCTCCCCGCCGCCGTCGCGCGGGCGCCGGCGAGGTTACTCCCGACCCGGCGGACGAGTTGCCCGCGACCGAGCAGGCCGAGGCCGGGCCGGCCGACAGCGGATCTGAGCCCGCGCAGGACGAAGCCGCGGGCGGGGAGGGCGAGGGGGAGACCGCGGTCGAGGCCGGGCCGCCCGAGTAAGAGCTGAGGCCGGGCGCGCCCGCCGCGTGGGCGGGGTGCCGTCCGCGTGACCTGCAGACGATGGTGTGCCGCGCGAGGGGGCGAGGGGCGCATGCCCTCGATCCCGGAGGTGCTTGCATGTCCACAGGCTCTGCGGAACAGCTCGAGGAGTACCGGCGCAGGCTCGATCAGCGTGACGAGCAGATACGCGCCATCCACCGCATCACCAGCGCGCTGGGCGGCATCGTCCGGCAACAGGATCTGATCCGCGAGGCCCTGGCGGTGTCGATGGAGGTGGTCAGCGCCGGCGCGGGCTCGATCATCCTCCACGACCCGGACAAGGACAAGCTGGTCTTCACACACGTGGTCGGCCCCACCGCGGAGCAGCTTGTGGGCATGGAGATGGAGCCGGACCAGGGGATCGCCGGCGCCGTCTTCCAATCGGGCGAGATCCGCGTGAGCGAGGACGTCAGCACCGAGGCCGAGCACAACGCGGAGATCGGCGAAAAGGTGCACTACCGCACCCGGAACATGGTCACGGTGCCCCTCAAGAGCGTCGAGGGCGAGCCCATCGGCGTCATGCAGGTGCTCAACAAGTCGGACGGCCTCTTCACCGAGGCGGACGTGGACATGCTCGGCATTCTCGGGGCGCAGGTCGCCAGCGCCATCGAGACCAGCCGCCTGCACGAGCAGGCCCGACTGGCCGAGGTCATCCAGTTCATCGGGCATATCAGCCACGATGTCAAGAACATGGTCACGCCCGTGCAGACCGGCGCCGAGACGCTCCAGTTCATGCTGGAGGACATGTTCGCGCAGCTCGAGGACGTCTGCTCGAACGGCGATGGCGACGCTCAGGGAGTGCGGGATGCAATCCAGGAGGTCCGGGACTTCTACCCCGAGATGATCGGCATCATCGTGGACGGCTCCAACAACGTGCAGGAGCGCACCAAGGAGATCTCCGACTGCATCAAGGGGATGGTGAGCAAGCCGAGCTTCGCCCCGGTTGACCTCGATGAGCTGATCGAGCGCGTGATCAAGCCGCTGACCCTGGTGGCGGAGGACGCGGGTGTCACGCTCAGCCACGAGGCCGGCGAGGCGGTGCCGGAGGCCGTCGTTGACGAGAAGCAGCTCTACAACGCCATCTACAACCTCGCCAACAACGCGATCCAGGCGTGCGACGAGGGCGCATCGGTGACGGTTCGCACCCGCGCCGTCAGGGAGGGTGCGTGGCCCGATGGCGATTTCGTCGCGGTCGAGGTCGCGGACACCGGATCGGGCATCCCCGATCACGTGCGCGAGAAGCTCTTCACCGACGACGCCATCAGCACCAAGCCCGGCGGAACCGGGCTCGGCACCCGCATCATCGGGGACGTCGTCCGCGCCCACGACGGCGTCATCGAGGTGGACAGCGAGGTCGGCGTCGGCACCACCATGACCGTCAAGCTCCCGCTTACCCGCAGGGGAGACTGACCGCAGTCCAGGCGCGGCACGCGCGTGCGACGGTCACCGTTCGCCGCGCCTGAGGCCGGGCCGCACCGTTCGAGGAGAGAGCACAGATGCCCCAGTTCGAGTTCCACAACCCCGTTCGACTGCTCTTTGGCGCCGGCACCATCGACCGCCTCGGCGAGGAGGCGGCCCGGTACGGCGGGCGCGCCATGCTCGCGACCGGGCGCGGCTCCGCCCGCGACAGCGGCCTGCTGGACCGGGCCGTCGCACTGCTGGATGACGCCGGCCTCGACGTGACGGTCTTCGACCGGATCATGCCCAACCCCACCGACGAGATCGTCGATGAGGGCGCCGAGCTTGCCCGCGAGCAGAACTGCGACGTCATGGTCGCGGTCGGCGGCGGCTCGTCCATGGACGCCGCCAAAGCGATAGCAGTCGCGGCCACCCACGACAGCCCCGCGCGCGAGTTCCTCAAGCCGCAGGACAGGGCGCAGCCTACGGATGCCACGCTGCCTCTGATCTGTGCCACCACCACCTCGGGCACCTCTTCGGAGCTGACGCCCTTCGCGGTCGTCACCACCACCTCCGAGACCATGAAGAGCGCGATCCGGAGCGACTACATCTACCCCAGGGCGGCGATAGTGGACCCGGAGCTGACGCTCACCTGCCCCCCTTCGGTGACCGCCAACACGGGCGCCGACGTCTTCGCCCACGCCATGGAGGGCTACTTCTCCACCCACGCCAACCCGCTGACCGACCTCTTCGCCGAACGGGCCATGACCCTCGTCGGCAGGCATCTTCCGCGCGCGGTGGACGACTGCAGCAGTCTCGACGACCGCGAGGGCATGGCGCTGGCCAACGTCTACGCGGGCTACGTGCTGTCCAACTGCGGGGCCAGCGCCCTGCATGCGCTCGAGCATCCCATTAGCGCGCACTACCCCGAGGTCGCCCACGGCGCCGGGCTGGCCGCCATGATGGTTACCTTCGTCGAGCGCTACTGGGACCGCGACCCGTACAGATTCGGCCGCATCGCCCATCTTCTGGGCCGCGGGATCGCGGGCGCGGCGTTCGAGGAGTCCGCCGAGTACGCCGCCGACGCCATTCAGGTCCTGCTATCGCGAATCGGTCTTGACATCCGGCTGGGCGACCTGGGCGTCGAGCGTGACATGCTGCCGACCATCGTCGATGACGCCAGGCACTACATGAGCACCGCCATCGAGAAGACGCCGGTAGAGCTCTCTCGCGAGGACCTCATCGCGCTGCTGGAGGCGAGCTTCGCGGCGGAGTAGCGCCCGGGCGAACACCATGAGCCACGGCACTCGCGCGACCCTTCGCTCCTCAGCCTCCGCCACCGACCTCGGAGTCCGCTTCGGCGGCGAGGTGACGCTGACCATCGGGCCGGCCGAGATCGGCGCCGGCCTGATCATCGAGCGCGCCGACCTCGGCGCCCGCCGGCCGCTGGATCTGCCGCACTGCTCGCCGGGGCCGGGCTGCACGGTCGCGGGCGAGGGGGAGGTGGCGGTCTGCTTCGTGGAGCACCTCATGGCCGCCCTGTGGGCGCGCGGAGTCACGGACTGCGTGGTGTCGGTCGATGGGCCGGAGGTGCCGCTGTTCGACGGCAGCGCCATGCCGCTGCTGGCACTGATCGATGAGGCCGGGCTGGCGCGCTCCGGCCGGCCGCTGGAGCCGATCGAGGTGGCCGAGCCCATCCTGATCTGCGAGGGCGAGCGAGCGCTGGCGGCGCTGCCGGGCGAGCCGGCCGAGTTCGCCTACTCGCTGGACTACGAGCACCCGCTGATCGGGCGCGAGTTCGCGCGCTTCCGGCCCGAGAGCGGGGCCTTCGAGGCCGAGCTGGCGCCGGCGCGCACCTTCATCACGCTGGAGGAGGCCGAGGCGGCGCGCGAGGCGGGACTGCTCGCGGCCGGGACCGAGCGCAACAGCGTCGTCATCTACCGGGACCACGTCTCCGAGCCGCCGGCGGTGCCCCACGCCTTCGCCAGGCACAAGCTCGTTGACCTGGTCGGCGACCTGTACCTGCTCGGGCGGCCGCTGACCGGCCGCGTCTTCGCCTTCGGCACCGGACACAGGCACAACCATGAGCTTGCCCGCATGCTGGCCGACCAGCCATCGCGGGCGGAGCGAGCATAGCGACTGACCGAACGAGGAATGGAGGGGATAGCGACATGCAGTATCGCCGGTATGCCGACACCGATATCATGATCTCCGCCCTGGGCTTCGGCGCCATGCGCCTGCCCAAAGACGACGACTATGCCGTCGAGTGCATGAGGCGGGCGCTGGAGCTCGGAGTTAACTTCATCGACTCAGCGTCCGGCTACAGTGCCGGCGACCCGCCTCAGCGAGGCTACAGCGAGGTGTTGGTCGGACGCGCCATCAAGGCCGTCCCGCGTGAGGAGGTCTACATCTCCACCAAGAACGCGGTGCGCGACCCATCGGGTGAGGCGTGGCGCAGGCAGCTCGAGGGGTCGCTCGAGCGCCTCGACACCGACTACATCGACTTCTACCAGGTCGTGCACGCCATGAGCCTGGACTCCTACACCAACAAGTTCCGGCCCGCCGGCTGCGGCTACGAGGAGGCCGTCAGGGCGAGGGAGGAGGGGCTGATCCGCCACTTCAGCTTCTCGTCCCACGACACGCCCGAGAACATGATCCGCCTGCTCGACGAGGGGATCTTCGAGAGCATCATCCTCCAGTACAACCTGCTGGACCGCAAGAACGAGCCCGTGATCGCCCATGCAGCGGAGCGGGGCATCTCGGTGCTGGTGATGGGCCCGGTCGGGGGCGGCAGGCTGGGCATGAGCTCGGAGAGGATTGAGAAGATGGTGCCCGACCAGGTCACCACGCCGGAGCTGGCGATCCGCTTCGTGCTGGCCAATCCCGGCGTGACCTGCGCGATGTCGGGCATGAACACCATCGAGATGGTGGAGGAGAACGTGGCCGCCGCCTCGCGCGAGGAGCCGCTCTCGGAGGAGGAGAAGCAGGCCATCGAGCAGGCGCTGGAGGAGAACGCGCGCCTGGCCGACCTCTACTGCACGGGCTGCAACTACTGCATGCCCTGCCCGCAGAGCGTGGGGATCCCGCAGATCTTCGCGGCGATGAACATGCACCGCGTCTGGGGCCTGACGGAGGTGGCGAGGCAGCAGTATGCCCGACTGGGCCCGAACCACAGGGAGGGCCTGCTGCAGGCCGACGCCTGCATCGAGTGCGGGCAGTGCGAGGAGAAGTGCCCGCAGGACATCTCCATCATCGAGCAGCTCAAGGAGTCGCACGAGGCGCTGAGCGAGTAGCGGCGAGCTACCATCGGCCAGCAGCCAGCGACGCGCTCACAACGACTCCATGAGACAGTGAACCAGTGCGGCTTGACAACCAGGCAAGGGCGAAGAGATTGCGGGCATCTTCTGGAACGGCATAAGCAGTCGGG
>JALGUJ010000074.1 GCA_029820945.1 Candidatus Zipacnadia bacterium
CAGGTCGTCCACCCACCCGGGGAACCGCCGGATACGTTCCACGCGACCCGCGGCGTAGTCCTTCGACAGCAGCCGGCCTAGCGGAACGTCCGCGAACTCGGGGTCGGTCACATACTCCAGCCGGTCGCGCCAGGCGAGCTTGAGCACCTCGGCCAGCCGGTGCCAGTACATAGCGTCCGCGTCATCGGCCGGATCGAAGCACTCGAGCATGTTGAGGATCTGCAGCGAGGTCAGCGTGCCGTTGGGCAGGATCGGCCCGTGCACGGTGGCGTCGCGGTAGCGGGTGCGCAGGGTCGGCGTCACGCGCGGTTCGTAGGAGGCCAGGTCGTCGAAGGTCAGGATGCCGCCCCCGGCCTGCACCGCGTCTGCGATCTCGCGCGCGATCTCGCCCTCGTACACGTCCCGCCAGCCGGCCTCGGCGATGCGCTCGAGCGTCTCGGCCATGCCCGGCCGCCGCATGATGTCATCGGGCTCGGGGAGGCGCCCATCGACCAGGAGCTGCTCCGCCGTCGCGGGGTAGCGCCGGACGACGTGCTCCAGCGACCTGACCGCGCCGGCGGTGCCGCCGAACGGGATCCCCTCGGCCAGGAGCGCCTGCGCCGGGGCGACGATCTGCGGCCAGTCCAGCCTGCCCCAGCGCTCCCAGAGCGTGCCGATGCCCGCCGCCATGCCGGGCACGCCGACGGCCAGAGGCCCGTGCACGTTGGCGTCGTCGCGCACCGAGCACTCATACTCGCGCGAGTTGAGATCCTTCGGATCCCCGGAGGCGGGCAGAACCTCGTACATGTCCTCCCGCGCGGCGGCGGGCGCGACGGAGTTGGCGTCCAGCGATAGAATCTCGCCGGTGGAGCCGTCGCGCACCACGGCGCAGAGCACGTATCCGGTGATGCCCGTGGACTGCGGCTGCAGCAGGCATGCCGACAACGCCGAGGCCGCCGCCGCATCGAACGCATTCCCGCCCTGCTGCATGATGCGTGCGCCGACCCGCGCCGACTCCTGCGGCTGCGCCGCGATCGCGCCGACCGATGAGACGACCTCGTTGCCCTCGATCATCAGGTCCTCACCCCTGGAGGTCAGCATTCAGCGAGTACCCGCCCGATAGCCCGAAGCGACCGCGCGCCGACGCTGCTGGGGATGTTCTCGGTCACGCCGATGAGGAAGCCGCCGCAGTCCCGACCCTCGCCGACCAGAGCGCGCGTCGTTCGAGCGATCTCGTCGTCGTCGCACAGATGCACCGACGAGGGGAAGTTGAGCCACAGGGTCCTCTCGGGCCACGCGGCGGCGGCCTCGGCCACCGAGAGGTTGCCGTCGGGCGGCGGCGTGAAGGCCTCGGCCACCGGGAGCGGCGTCGCACCGATGCTGTCCCTGATGGGCCCGAGCATCCCGTCCATGTGGCAGCACGGGATCTTGCCGGCCGGTAGCAGCAACTCGCACATCTCGCGGTAGTACGGTATCAGGTAGCGCTCGAAGAGCTGCGGCCCCGCCACGTCGGCGGTGATGTTGTCGGGAAGCCAGATCAGCTCCGCCTCGGACTCGGCGGTGACCTCCATGAGCCTCCGTGACTGCTCCAGCATGGCATCGAGGACGCCCTCCACCACCTCGGGGCAGTCGGCGAGGTCGTAGGCGAGGCGCTCGATGCCGGTGTACTCGATCCACAGCCTCTGCAGCGGTGCACGCGCCGTCCACGCCAGGATCACGCCCCGGTCGCCCAGCGTCTCCCGCGCCTGCCGGTAGGACTCGGGGGTCGGCGAGATGGTGGCCCCGCGGATCACCCGCTCGATGATCTCATAGTCCTCAGGCCGCTGGACCCAGTGCTGCCTCGTCCACGAGCTGCCGTAGCCTCGCTCGGTCTCCACCTGCCTCGTGAGCGTGCCCCACGGCGTCTCCATTCGCTGCCGGGAGCGGCCTGAGGCCACCTCCTCGGTGGAGATGGTGACGCCCGGCGTCTCCACGTTCGCGACCCGCGCACTGGTCACCAGGCACAGGTTGTCGATCTCCTCCCCGCCCTCGGGCAACAGGCCCTGGTAGCAGGTGAAGGGCACCCGGTCGGTCTTCTCTCCACGCACGGCGGCCAGTGCGTGCTCGCGCAGCGTCATCCATCGCCCTCCGATCGACACCGGTCACGTGCGTGGCCG
This sequence comes from Candidatus Zipacnadia bacterium, assembly GCA_029820945.1. Classification (GTDB taxonomy): domain Bacteria; phylum Armatimonadota; class Zipacnadia; order Zipacnadales; family UBA5352; genus JALGUJ01. Next base: position 2,136 of record JALGUJ010000074.1, read on the forward strand.
AACCGCGCGATGGCCGGCTCCGCGGGTCCACGCATCATGCGGGAGGCCTCCCTGGTTCGGACGCCTCCCCGCGGCTGAGGGCCTTGCAGGCGGTCCGGGGTCTCCGCGCCGCTACCGCCCCGCCAGCAACATCTTCGTCTGCGTCTCGCCGCCGTTGATGACATACAGCAGCGGCGTCGGCCGGTCCGTGCCCTCAATGAAGCCCGGCCGGGCCTCCCACGGCGTCGCTGAGAGCACGTTCGTCAGGTCCATCCAGTACTCCAGGCGCTTGGGCGTCAGGCCCCAGGTCATGTGGAAGTGGTTGGCGGGCGCGAACTGCTTGTACTCGACCATAGTCGCGTACTTCGGCGTCACGAAGGTGTGCGGCCAGGTGGCCGTGGAGGTCTCGCAGACCGCGTCCGACAGCTCCTCGGGCAGCTCAACCGTGACCGCCTCGTCCCAGATCATCGAGAAGGTGTTGCTCAGCGCGCTGTAGGCCATGCGGCCGGCGATGCCCTCGATGCCACCGGGGGAGACGAAGTTCACGGAGTTGCCGCCGCCGGGGAAGTAGAACTCGTCGGCCAGCGGCATCGAGACGCGCGACATGAGCGTCTCCGGGGCCTCGCCGGGCATCCCGGCCCAGTCGAAGGAGGCGCTGCCGGAGTTGTCGCCGTCCACGAAGCCGCGCTGCGCCCAGATGGTATCGTCGCCGAACTGCACGCCCAGCTCGCCGGCCAGGCGCTGTATCTCCCAGGGCTCCCAGACCTTGCGGAAGTCCATGAACAGCGGCGGATTGCCGCCGGTCAGGTAGGTGAAGGCGAGCATGGTCAGCAGGCCCTGCACGTCCGCCTCGGTGGCGTAGGGTATCGGGGCCTTGGGGCCGTTGTGGTCGAAGCTCGAGTTGAACAGCGACTCCATGGCATCGGCGACGGGCAGCGGGATGCCGCGCGGGTCCGAGCCCCACTCGAGCTGGCTCATGAAGCCGCCGCCGACCGCGCCCAGCTCCTCCATGATGTCCCGCACGATCAGGTACATCCCCAGCGACTGGTTGAAGCGCTCGCTGTCGGCGTCGTCATGCAGCTCCAGGCGGTCGCCGACCATGTCGTCGATCCACCCGCGGAGCGCCCGCAGCTCATCCTCGTCGTACGCGGCCTTGTTGACCATGTCGGCCAGCAGCTTCATGTCCAGCCGCGTGATCTCCAGGCCCAGGATCTTGCGGATCGGGATGACGTGCGCCAGCGCGGTCTCCATGCCCATGGAGTCGTGTCCGAACACCACCACGCGGCGGCCTTTGAGCGCCTGCCGGGCCACCGCGGCGTAGGCCCACTCCACCAGCTCGTCGGCCGTCTCGTCGGTCATGGCCGGCTCGAGGCCCGTGTCGGGCCAGGTGCCGACGTTGATGTGCACCAGCCGGCCGTACTGCGAGATCGCGCCGGAGGCAGCGTGCACGAACACCACGCCGGGCTTGGGGCCGGAGTTGCCGCACGTGAGGTTCAGCGGCGTATCCTCCGGGAACTGCTGGATCAGCGAGATGAGCGAGAGCTGCGGGAAGGCCCAGGTGTCGGGGACGCAGACGATGATGCCTACGCCGGCGTCCTTGAACTGCCGCGCCACCGTATCGGCCTGTGGCTCTCCGTCGATCAGCACGTCGGAGTAGACCACGGGCACCGGGCTGCCGTCGGGCATCGCGACGCGGTCGCCCAGGATGTCCGCGGTCATCTTGATGATGTTCTGCGCCCGCGTGCGGCTCTCCTCATCGATGCGCGGGTCACAGGTCGCGCACACGCCGATCACCGGAATCGAGCTGTCCGTCAGGCTGTCCGTGCCGAGCTTGGTCGCTTCAGGCATGACCAGATCTCCCTTCTGCAAGGTGGCAGTGCCGCCCACCGACCTGTGTTGCCGGTCGTCCGTGACCGCATGGGTCTCTTCGCGCTCAGGACGACGAAACCTGCAATGGCTGCAGCCCGCGGCTCAGCGGCTTCCGGCCGCGGCACGCGCGTGGTATAATGGCGGGCGCCGGCCTGATTGTCTTCGCGTCCGGGGGACCTGCCATGCTTCATCGTCTGCTGATCCCCTCGCTCGTGCTTTGGGCGCTGGCGGCTCCTGCACAGGCGCAGCAGCCGCCCACCGTGCGCTACACCACCTGGATGGTCGTTCCCGGCGGCAGCGCGATCGCCGTCGAGTCGCGCCCCTACGGCTCGCTCCACGATGACTACACCTACAGGGACCAGCCGACGTGGAGCGTTCTGTCGCTGGAAGGCGACGTCCTCGAGCGCGTAGACGGGAAGCTGGGGCAGACGTCCACGCTGGCCCCCGCCGGCCCGGACCCCGTCCTGCTGCGGCTGCAGCCGGGGAACAACTACGCGGTGCCTCGGCCCGAAGCAAAGCAGTACTGGTACGTGGCCACGCCAGAGGCGCCCCTCAATGTCGTCAGGGGCTTCGACGCGCTCTACTTCTGGCTGCCGCCCGGGCTCAGCGCGGGCACCGTCCTCTGCCATGCCTTCTCGCCCGGCGAGGCGGGCAAGCTGGTGGTCTCCGACCTGGACGGGAACGTGCTCGCGGACCTCGAGAGCGACTTCAACGAGCCGGAGGCGCTGCTGTTCCGCGCCCCCAGCGTCGAGGCCCCGCGCGGCCACCTGCTGCAGCTCTCTCTCCTGCAGCCCGACAACCCCGACTGGACCATCGACGACGCGGCGGTCTGGCTGGGGCCGGAGATCCCGGGGCTCCTGGCGCCGACCGCGGAAGCCGCCGCGGCGTCGCGGGCGATCAGCGAGCTGGTCGGCATCGAGACGGACTGGACGCCGCTGCGCGACTTCGAGGGCGAGGAGAGCCCCATCATGACCGTGCAGTGGTCAAAGCTCGTGGAGGAGGGCGCGGAGCCGCCGGCCTACGACGTGGCGCTCTCGGGCGAGCAGTCGTTCGGCGGCGAGCAGTCGCTGCGGGTGCAGATGCGCTTCCCGGACGACTACGCCGAGCCGTGGCAGCAGCTCAAGCTCTTCACTGAGCCGCTGGAGGTGTCGGGCATCCGCAAGGTGCGCTTCTTCCTGCTCGGCGATGGCTCGGGGCGGCAGATGACCGTGCGCGTGCGCGATGCGGGTCAGGAGCACCACTACGTGGACGTCGGCGCGATCGACTGGACTGGCTGGAAGGCGGTCGTCGCGGACTTCGAGCACGCCACGCGAACCATCTCCGGCGGCGACGAGAACAGGCAGATCAACGGCCCCACGGTCAACATGGTCGTGCAGATCAACCACACGCGGGACAATCCGACCGAGTCGGTGCTCTACATCGACGACCTCGCGGTGCAGGAGTAAGGGCCGTGTGTCCGGTCTTGAGTTTCGAGTTTCGAGTCTCGAGGAAGGGCAACGGCACACACTGGCGGACCGCACAGCTCGGAGGCGAAGCGATGAACCACCTCATGACGGCAGCGACCCTGACGAGCATCCTCGCATCGCCGGCGCTGGCGACGCGCGAGCCGACCGTGCCGCCGGTCTACTACCTGATCGACTACGGCCCGAACCACCTCGATAACCCCGAGTACATCGAGTGGATCGCCGAGCTGCCTCCGCAACTCCTGCATTTCGGCAAGGACGTGCCCATGACGCACCTCTACGGGCCGATTGCGGCGGTCGGGGGCGAGAACCAGGCGCACGGGCGCAACCGCGAGGACATCCGCCGCCTGACCCCCGCCGAGGTGCGCGAGCGCATCGCGGCGCTCCGGCGCATGAACGAGGCGCTCCACGACGCGGGCGTGGAGATGGTCATGCCCTACACCTCGTCGATCACCTACGCCGGCCACCCCGACACGCGCGAGGGGTTCTTCGACTTCTACGACCACTGGGACGAGTACTCCGAGTTCGGCCTCGGCGAGAAGCCGGCCGATGACCCGGTGAAGTGGATCGCGATCAGGGCCGATGGCTCGCGCCACACCTTCGGTAAGGAGGAGCAGCCGGCCTACTACGCCGGGCTGCACCGCTACGTGGCTGCCATCACGCACCCCGACTGGCGCGACTGGCTGGTGCACGTGCACCGGCTCGTGGCGGAGGCGGGCTACGACGGCGCCTTCCCCGACAACACCAGCCCCATCAACGACTACTCCGAGCACGCGCAGGCGGCCTTCCGCGAGTACCTCGCCGCCAAGTTCACGCCGGGTCAGATCCGCGCGCTGTTCGGCGTGGAGAGCGCCGAGGATGTCTCGCTGCCCGTCGAGCCCGAAGGCATCGCCTGGGTGGAGGCGCAGCGCTTCTGGCGCGCCAGCCTGGCCGAGCACGTCCACGCCCTCCGCGAGGGCGGCAGGCAGGTCAACCCGGACTTCCTGCTCTTCCCGAACCTCGGCGGCCCCACGCACGTGGCCGAGTTCCTCACCGGGCACGTGGACTACTACATGGCCGAGGGCGGGCGTGGGCTCGAGGGCGCAGGCTGCACGGTCAAGCGCGTCATCGGCGAGATCCAGTACCGCGAGATCCATCACAACATCCTCGACTACGAGTACGGGCGGGACATCCCCGGCGACATCCGTCCCATGCTGCTGAAGATGGGCCACAGCGAGGGCTCGCGCAAGCTCGTGCTCGCGGAGGCCGCGGCCTTCGGCTCCGGCGCCTACAACGGCGTGCGCCGCAACAGCCGCGAGCAGCAGGCCCCATACATCCGTTTCCTGCTCGACAACCCCGACATCTACGACGGCAAGGTCTCCGGCGCGCGCGTCGCGATGACCTTCTTCCCCATGCGCGACTTCTACCGGTCGGAGAGCGGCCGCTCCTACCACACGCAGACGGCGCGGCGCGTCTTCGAGCGCCTCGGCGAGCTGCAGGTGCCCTGCGACCTGTTCTCCGAGACGGGCATGGAGCCCGACGTGGTGGCGACCTACGACCTGCTGATCCTGCCTGACATGACCTACCTCTCGGACCAGCACCTGGCGACGGTGCGCGAGTTCGTCGAGCAGGGGGGCACGGCGCTCATCATCGGCGAGTTCGCGACCCACGACGAGCTGATGCAGCCGCGCGACCCGATCGGCTGGCTCCCTGACGAGGACGGGCGGCGCTCGCTCGGCGAGGGGACGGTGGTGCGCGCCGGCCTGCTGCCCACCCAGACGGAGCTGCTCGAGGCCCTCGCTTCGCTGGGGGAGCTGCGGCTGGTCGTGGACGAGGGCCGCATGGGTCGCCCACTGATGCGCGCGGCCTGCTACGCCGACCAGGACGAGGTGGTCGTGCACCTGCTCAACTACGCGGTGCCCATCGAGCTCGGGCCGGGCGAGATCATCCCGCAACGGGACGTGCACGTGCGCGCGCCGCTGCCCGAGGGCGCTTCCGTGGCCGCCGTGACCTGCATGGTGCCGGAGATGGACGACCTAGCGCCGGAGTTCGAGGTCCGCGAGGGCGCCTGCTGGTTCACCGTCCCTGAGGTGCCGATCTACGTGGTGTGCCGGGTCAGGCTCGGCTGAAGCCGGGACGGCGCCAGCCGGGGTACCTGTCACGCCCACGACTCGGTTGTGAGGTTCGTGAGAGGTAAAACTGCAGCAATCTAGAGCCCGGGTACTGTATAGTGCCTTCCGACTGCATCCTGGCACGAGACGCCGGAAGGGGTCATCCCGGTGAGGAATAGCCTGCCTGCCGTGGGGATTGTCTGCCTGCTCATCATGTCGGCCTCGACCGCCGCCGCCTACGAGGGGAGCCTGAGCTACGGCAACGGGATGCTCGCCGACGGTCACTGGGCGACCGACGCAAGCGTCCTGACATGGGATGTCACGATGACCGGCCAGTTCTCCTGGCACTACCACTACACCCTCGACGTCCCGAAACACGGAGTCAGCCACTTCGTCCTGGAGACAAGCACGAATCTGCAGACAGAGGACTTCTACAACGTCGCGGGCTCGTTCGTCGATGAGGCCTCCTGGGACGTCGGCTGGTACGACACCAATCCTGGCAGCCCCAACATGCCGGACCAGATCTACGGCATCAAGTTCGAGCTGGGTGGCGACTACACTGAGCTCGACTTCTCCTTCGATATCTTCAGGGACCCGGTATGGGGGGACTTCTACGCCAAGGACGGCAAACAGGGCGGGGACCCCGCCACGCTGTGGAACGCCGGCTTCGTGGACCCCGACTGGGATCCGGAGGACGATGCTTCGGAGGGCTCAGTCAGCAACCACGTCCTCGTGCCGGACACGGCTTACACCGATTCTGAGCCGCAGGATGACAGCCCGGAGGCAACGACCTGGCTGCTGCTGGGCATCACGGGAGCGGCGGGTGCGCTCGCCCGACGCCGGCGTAAGTAGTCCACTCGCGACATCCACCCATCCGAGGGCGGCCGCGCATCGCGGCCGCCCTCGCTTCATTCCACTACGATGATGGTGTGGATGCCCAGATCGTGCACACCCACCGTCGCGAACTGCCCCTCGATCCCCACCGCCGCGATCTCCTCACTCTCGTCCTCGACGCGGATCACGCGCGCTCTCTGTGGCACGAAGTCATCGGGCAGCGGGACTCGCAGATGGGCGCTGGGTACCGGCGTCACCCGGCCGAAGTCGCGCCCAATCTCCACGTTGTAGTTCAGCAGGTGCACCACGATCCGCGACGGATCCCTGCGGCTATCGATGTACATGGCGGGCTTGATGGCCCAGCGCCGGCGCATGTCGGGGAGTCCATCGACCGCCAGCAGCGGCGGCAGCGTCTCCCGCATCTCCGCCAGCTTCGCCTCCAGCGCCTCGAAGTCGAACGCATCGCCGACTGACAGCTCCGCGAGCGGGTTGTCCTCCCGCTCGCGCATACGGTCGTCGTAGCGGCCCGTTTGGCCGAACACCAGCAGATCGCCGCCCTCGCGCCGGAAGGTCCGCAGGGCGCGCATCTGCTCCTCGGAGATGAAGCGCACGTCCGGCAGCACGATCAGGTCGTAGCGGTGAAGGTTCGGGATGAAGCAGCCGCGGGTGGTCAGCACGTCGGTGGGGATATGCCGCGCGATCAACGCATCGTACGCGGCCTCCGCCTGGCCCACCTGCCCTCTGTTGCCGTAGAAGTACTCGGTGCCGTAGAGCGCCACCGCGGCCTTCGACCACGGTGTCAGGCCGTCGTAGAGATCGCGGCAGCGGTCGTAGTGGCGATCGTACAGGCTCATGGCCTCAGCCATGTCCCGCAGCGGACCGATGCCCCGTGCCATGCCGCCGCCGCTGAAGGCCGCAGCCTCCGCGTGCGCCAGCAGCAGGGCATTGTGGTTCAAGCCGAGGCGCCCCCGCGGCCTGCCCTCGCCGATGAGTGTCTGGGCGCGCACGCGGCCACCGGCACCGAGGGTCGCCGCGTAGGCGAACAGGTTGTCCCAGGAGTGCTGCAGCTCGAACGGCCCGATGACTCGCGTGGACCACGACCCCGGCACGGTGCCGCGGCTGCGCTCGAACATCAGGTAGTCCACGTCGCGGAACGCGTAGGGCACCAGATGCTCCCGGTTCTGGCCCCCGTTGGGGAAGACGATGAAGTTCCCCTCGCCGCACACCTCCTCGCCCGCCTCCCGCACCACCGCCTCGTACTCGCGGATGATTTCCATCCAGGTCATCCAGGTCTCGAAGGCCGCCAGCGAGCCGAGGTCCTCCTGCATCTCCGGCATGCCGCCGAACAGATCCGCCATCTCACCCTCGGAGTAGCGCTCGCGGATGCGCCGCTCGAAGTGCTGCCGCGCGTGGGGCCCGAAGTCGCGGCAGCCGGTCGAGTTGTCCACGAAGACGCCGTCCATCCCCAGCTCCGCGACGTCGCGCACCACGAAGCTGATCCAGCGCCGCCACTGGGGATGCGCCGGCGACATGGCGTAGCGCAGGAAGGGCTGGACGTACTCCAGGTCGTGCGGATAGTAGTACCAGGCCTCCCCGTCGGGGCCGAGCTGATTCCACGTAAACGGGTCGCTCTGCGGCCTGGGGTACAGCCCGATGTCGCGGTAATCGTCCCAGTGGTCGTAGAAGTCCCAGAAGCCCTCGCGGGTCTCGTGGTTGCCGAACATGGTGATGAGGCAGATGTAAGGCGTCACCTTCTCCACGCCCGCCTCGTGCAGCGCCTCGACGAAGCCGCGCAGCTCCGGCTCCCGAGCCTGCAGCTCCTCGGGGCCGATGCGCGCGCGCCACTGCAGGTCGTAGTCGCGCCAGTCCTTGTCGCCCAGGCCCAGGATCGGCCCGCAGCGGAAGTTCCAGTTCATCACCACCGACAGGTGCAGCAGGTCGGGGGGCGCCTGGGAGTAGGCGTCGATGCTCTCCTGCCACGGCCGGTCCTCGGTGTTGTAGTCGATGACGTAGGTGCGCGGCAGGCGGGTCACCATCGCGAAGTCATCTTGGGCGAAGACCATGGCCGCGCTCAGCGCGACGACCAGGATGAGACCGATTCCTCTCCTCATTGCGCCTCAGCCTCCACGGCCAGCATCGCCCGGGCGATCTCCTCGGCCCATTCGGGGCGCATGGAGACCAGGGGCACGGCGCCCCCCGTGAGGTAGAAGTCCACGTCATCCACGTGGGTGGGCGGGGACTCGGTGACGCTCACGCGCCAGACGCCGGCGGCCGGTGCCTCCGCGCGCAGCGTCTCCCACTCGGCGATCTCGCCGGAGACCGAGGCGGCCGTCTCACCATCAGGATCGAGAAGCGCGACCGCCGCGCCCTCGTTGGGGCTCTCGCATAGCACGTGCAACTCGACGGCCTCGGCGTCGCGCGGGACCCACACGAACGTATCGCGCTCCGGGCGGTTGAAGCGCAGGTGATGATCCTCGGAGGCGACGACCGCCCAGGGGACGCCGCTCTCGACGCGGTGGCCGTTGAGCCCCGCGTCCATGCGCAGCAGCAGCGGCTCCCCCGCCACGGCATCGAAGCGCAGGACGTGCTCCGCGTCGATCGCGAGCACGCCGTAGTCGAGCAGGACGTTGTCGGCGTCGATCAGCTCCCAGGTCAGCGGAGTCACGTAGGGGGCGATCCCGACGCTTCTCAGCGTAATCTCCGCCTGGCCGGAAGCCGCGGGCAGGAGCACGATCATGGCCTCATAGCGCATGAGCGGGGACTGCTCGGCAGCGGCGGCCGAGACAGAGAGCAGCAGCATGATCCCGACGGCGCGTGTCATGGCACTCACCTCGGTGCCCGTTTCGGCGGTGGGAGTGTCGCAACCTGCCGAGAAGGAATGGGCGGTCGAACGAGTAACCTGGCGAACCGTAAGTCGTTTGAGCCAGGCGACGCGTTCGGATGTTGTCTGGAGCGGCGGCGCTTTAGCGGCGCCGAGCCGTTCCCGCGGCGCCGCGGGTGCTTTGAGGGCACACGCGAGCAACGACAACGGCCGGGCGCGGCTGGAGTCACGCTCCTCCAGGACATCAACGGCCGACGGCAATAGCAGGGGAGGTATCCTGCCGCGCGGGCGCGCAATCTACCCGCACAAGGAGGGACCAACGCATGGCCGACAACCGACCCAACATCCTGCTGCTGGTGGCGGATACCCAGCGGGCGCACAACATCCACTGCCTCGGGTACGAGAAGGCGACCTCGCCCACCTGGGACACCATCGCCGAAGAGGGCGTCGTGTGCGAGCAGAACATCTCGCCCGGGATCTGGAGCCTGCCCGGCTACGCCTCGATGTTCACCGGCGTTCACGTCGCGACCCATCGCGGCGACGCCGACCACGAGTACGTGGACCAGTCGCTGCCCCAGCTCCCCGAGGTGCTCACTGACGCGGGCTACCAGACCTGCGGGTTCATGCCGAATACCTGGGGCTCGAGCGTGGTGGGACTTGGGCGGGGCTTCGAGGTCTACATGGACAGCGGCCTCAGCCGCCAGGACCCACCCGTTCGCGGCTGGGAGCTGCCCGAGACCGAGGCGAGCGGCGACGAGGAGCGGATCGAGCTGCTCGGCAGGTGGCTCGATGACCGCGACGAGAGCCGACCGTTCTTCCTGTTCACCATCTTCTCCGACCCGCACGCGACCTACCACCCACCGGAGCACTACATGCGCCAGTTCCTGCCCGATGACGTGACCGACGAGGAGCTGCAGGTGGTGCTCGACGAGCAGGACGTCGTCGCCATGCACGCGGAGGACGTGATGTTCGATGAGCGCCAGTGGGAGATCCTCTTCGCGCTCAATGACGCCTGCGTGCGCAACTGCGACGACAAGTTCAGCCGGTGCATCGACCACCTCAGGGACCGCGGCCTCTTCGACGACACAGTCATCATCCTGACCTCCGACCACGGCGACGTGATGGGCGACCGCCCGCCGTGGTGGGGGCACATGGCCGAGATCTGCGACTCGCTCATTCACGTGCCTCTCGTGGTGCGCTACCCCGAAGTGTTCGAGCCGGGCACGCGCATCTCGGGGATCACGCAGACGCTCGACATATTCGCGACCTGCTGCGAGATTGCCGGCGTGGACGTGCCGGGCCCTGCGCGCCGGCAGAGCCGGAGTCTGATCGACGCCGCCAAGGGCGAGGGCCTGCGCCGGTTCGCGCTCGCCGAGGCCTACAAGCCCGTGCAGGTGATGGAGCGCATCCTGCGCCGCTACCCGGACTTCGACGTGCGCCGCTACAACTACAGCCTCAAGGCCTGGCGGAGCACGACGGAGAAGTACGTCTGGCGCTCCGACGGCCGCGACGAGTACTACCGCGTCGATCAGGACCCGTGGAACCGCAACAACCTGATCGAGGAGAACCAGGTGCGGGCGAACGAGCTCCAGCAGATGATGCTCGACTTCCTGCTGAGCATCGACCGCAGCGAGTTCGGCGACCTGCAGTCGATCTGGCCGGGCAAGGCCGCGCGCCCCGAGATCGCCGCGAAGCTCCAGGCCCTCGGGCTCTATCGCAAGGTGCTCGACTGGCCCGACTGGGCGCCGCGGTAGCCGGCGGCCACGCGCGGCCAGCGGCGTTGCCTCTGCCGTACTGTAGGGCGCGGACCCGTGGCGCGCCGGCCGTTGGCGGCGAGCGGCCGGCCCTCAACGCGGCCACGTCGTTGGTCCGTGTCGTCAGGCGGCGCCACCGAGGGGAGACATGCACGCAGTGGCGATCATTACGCTCATGGTGGCGATATCCGTCACGGCCGGCGCGTGGGCGCAGCCCGGCTACGACCGGCCGACGCTGGCGCCGATGACCTACATCCGCGACTACGGTGACGACCACCTGGACAACCCCGAGTTCCTGGAGTACATCCGCGCGAACCCGCCGGAGCTGCTGGTGCTGGGCAAGGACACTGTCCTGCATCACAGCCTCGGCCCCGTCGTGGGGACCGGTGGGGAGAACGTCGGCTACACGCGCCCGCCCCACGGCGTGCGCATCTCCTCGGAGGAGCTCTTCGAGAAGAAGCGCCGGCTCACCGAGATGGTCGCGGCGCTGCACGACGCCGGCGTCGTGCTGGTCATGCCCTACATCTGCACCAAGACCATCTTCGGGCGCCACGACACGCGCATCGGCTTCTGGGACTTCTACGACCACTGGGACGAGTACGCCGATGACTGGGACCTCGGCCCCAAGCCGGCCGACCCCATCGAGTGGATGCGGCGCAACGCCGATGGCTCGCTGCAGCTCACCTACCCCTTCGAGCTGGACCGCTACGAGCCCAACCACCGCTATGCGGCGTGCGTCAACCAGCCCGGCTGGCGCCAGCACATGCGCAACGTGGTGCGGCTCATCGCCGCCTGCGGCTATGATGGCTGCTACCTGGACAACAACGCGCACAACGAGTGCCGGTGCGACGTCTGCCAGCGCCTCTTCCGGGAGCGCATGCAGGAGAAGTACAGCGCCGACGAGCTGCGCGAGCTGTTCGGGTTCGAGGCCCCGGCCGAGATCCACCTTGCGACCGAGCGCCGGGGCCTGCTCTGGTACGAGAGCTGCCGCTTCTGGGTGGACAGCAACGTCGAGTTCCTGACCATGCTGCGCGACCACGCGGAGCGGACCCGCGCGCCCTTCCACATGTTCCCCAACCCGGGCACCTGGTGGCGCTCGGCGCAGGAGATCCAGGACGACGCGCGCATCGCAAGCTTCATCCAGTCCGAGGAGAACGGCTTCGAGTACGGCGGCCACTCCGGCATGGTGAAGGTCCCGCTCATCGGCGAGCTGAGCTGCCGCGAGTACAACTCCAACGCGCTCAAGCACAAGTACGCGCAGGCCACGCGCTCGGGTCTGCGTACCACCATGACCACGCGGCCCTATCTGTTCCGCCAGCGCCACGCCCCGGACTTCATCCGCATGAACGCGGAGAGCCTGCGCGCCAACCTCGCCGAGGCCTGCGCCTTCGCCGGCGGCGGCGCGAAGAACGTGCAGATGCGCTGGGACGACCGGGGCCACATCACGCGCTACCGGCGCTTCGTGGCGTCGAACCAGTCTCTCTTCGAGGGCTACGACTGCTATGCCGCGGTCGCGGTGATGTGCTTCGCGCGCCAGTACTTCTACGAGGCGGGCTACGAGGTGCTGCACGCCACGGATGCCGTCGCTGATGAGCTCTTCGACGCTCAGGTCCCGTTCGACCTGGTGCTGGAGGAGACGTTCTCGCGCGAGCGGCTCGACCGCTACGAGGTCGTCATCATCCCGCGTGGCACGAAGTACCTCTCTGACGACACCGTGTCGGCCCTGCGCGACTGGGTCGAGGCGGGCGGGAGGCTCATCGCCTGCGGCGGGGACTTCGCGCGCTACGACACGCTGTGCCGGGAGGTCGAGCGCGATGCCGTGGCGGCACTGACCGCGGAGCCCGGCTCGCGCAGGACGCTGGGCAGCGGCACCGTGCTCTACCTGCCCGACAGCTCGCCCGACGGCGGCCTCGCCGCGGCCGCCGATCTGCTGGCCGGGCGGGAGCTGACGGCCGCGCCCGGTGAGCACACCTGGGACCCGCGCTCGCTCAAGCTCAACTGCTTCATCCGCGGCGAGGGGACCGGGGAGGCACGGCTGGTGCTGCATGCGGTCAACTACAGCGTGAAGCTGCACAGGACCGATGTCGAGCCGCCGATCCCGATCGAGGACCTGCGGTTGCGCCTGCGCCTGCCCGAGGGCATGGTGGTCTCCTCGGTGACGGCGCACGACCCGGCCGCAGAGGCGCCCATGCCGCTGGACTTCACCCAGGACGACCGCGACCTGAGCTTCACGCTTCCGAGGATTGAGGTCTATGCCGCGATCGCCATCGAGTAGCCTGCTGGCCCTCGCGCTGGCCTGCGCCGCGGTGCCCGCCGGGGCCAAGGAGGTCTGGCTGCGGGAGACGCACTTCATCGTGTACAGAGTGGATGCCGGGGAGGGCGTCGCCTTCACCATGACCCCGCGAGCGCGCGGTACCGCTGACCCGCAGCCCATGCAGTGGCGAGTCTATGACGCCGACGGGGCTCTCGTCGCAGAGGGCCGTCCGGCCCACGGGCAGATTACTGTGCGCTATACGTCGGGGGAAGCCGGCATCAATGTGGCGCGGCTGACGGGCAACCGCAACTGGTACGAGTTGGCGCCCGCCGAGGGCTCGACCACCATCGCCGAGGATCGCTACGGGATCGTGACCAGCGAGTTCGCGCACCTGCACACCTGCGGCGACGAGCGCCCCGTCTACTTCTACGTCCCGCGCGGCGCCAAGCGGGTGCGCGCGTTCGTGCTCGCCGACAGCCCTAAGGAGGGCGCGACCTTCCGCATCCTCGACCCCGAGGGCCACGTCGCCGCCGAGATTGCGGACCAGTTCGACCGCCCGACGAAGGTCGATGCACGAGTGGGCGAGGGTCAGGACGGACGCGTGTGGTCGTTTCGACTCGCCCCCGCGGAGGGCATGCCCTTCGACGACGTGGTGGTCTGGTTCGGGGGCAGTTCGCGGGTGGCCTCGCCCATCCCGCCGCTGACCAGCTTCAACGCCGAGGCGCTGATGGACCTGCTGCGGGCGATTCCCGGCGCTCTGCCCGAGGGCGAGTAAGGGGGCGGCGCCTCACACCTCCGGGTCCTCCCAGGCCTTGGACGGCCGCGGATGGCGATCCGGCCGTGGGACCACGCGTATCTGCCCCCGACTGCTCCGGCCGCCGGCAGCGGCGTGGATGCGGTTGACGGGCCTGGCGATGAAGTCACTCTCGCGGATCTCGCCGATGTACTCGCCGGTGAGCGAGTAGGCGATGTCCGCCGCGAAGTAACCGATGTGATGCCCTGAGGCATCGAACAGGTCATCCTCGCGTCGCCAGCCGAAGAAGTGACCTGAGTTGAGCTTCCAGAGCGGCTGCACGCGCGTCATCCTCCCGAGCGATCAGAGATAGGCGTCGAAGAAGTCGAACGCCTTGTTGCCCGCGAAGGCGTGGGGGCCCGGGTGGATGTCGATCCACAGGTCCTCCTCAGCCCCCGCCGCGCTGTATATCCTCTTGAGTGCCTCGATGCTCACGACCTGGTCCTCGATGAAGAAGCAGGTATCGTGCATCCCCGCCTCCACCAACAGCGGCCGCGGCGCGATCAGCCCCGCGATGTCGTGGGTGTCGAAGTAGCGGTAGATCTCCGGCACGATCTGCGAGCCGCAGAAGTTCGCGCGGTTGATCCCGAAGCGCTCCCACGGGTTGAGGTAGCCGATTATGTCGGCGGCCTTGATGCGCGGCTCGGCGGCGGTGGTGAAGGTGGTCTGCGTCCCGCCCTGCGAGAGCCCCATCATGCCGATGCGGCCGGGATCGACCTCGGGCCGCGTCTCCAGGTAGTCGATGCAGCGCATCATGTCGAAGATGTTCAGCGTCAGCGTATAGATGCCCATGACCGCGCCGCGGATGAAGTGCACGTTGCACTTGTCGCGGCCCCCGACCATGGTGCCCTCGCTGGAGCGCTCGCCGAAGACGCGCAGGTCGGGGCTGATCGTCACGTACCCGCGCCGCGCCATCTGCCAGCCGTAGTCGTAGTTCATGCGCTCGATGTCGCCGACCATCGACGGGTTCGTCCTGTTGCCGGCCACCGGCTCCTTGCCGTGTGCGCCATGCCCGTGGCTGCACACGATCGCCGGGTTCGACCCGTCCTCGGCCATGTCCGCCGGGCGCAGCACCACCGCGGGCACGGACATGTGCTCCTCCGCGTCGAAGATTACCCGCTCCCGGATGATGCCGTCCTCCTGGACGGAGGCGACGACCTCCGCCTCCAGCGGCGCGGGCTCCGGCCAGCGCCCCAGAAGCTCCATGAACTTGGCGTGCGCCTGCTCGTGCCAGGCGTCGAAGTCCTGGCGCGTCTCGCCGCTGAACTCCATCTCCGGCGTGTGCTCCGCGGCGATCCTGTCGAAGTAGTCGATCATCGAGAAGTTGCGCTTGGCCATCTGTGCGCTCTCCCTCCTGGTTGAACTGCGCGGGCCAGAGGGAATGTTGCCCGTGCGACCATCGGAGTCCTCCGGAGGGACTGGTAGCTGTCTGGAGAAGGAGCCTTCGGCTCCTGAACGCGTCGAGCGGGGAAGCCCGCCTGCGCGGTTGAGCTGAGTGTCGAGTCCAGGAGGCCCTGCTATGCCCGAGCGACCGAACATCATGCTGATATTCCCCGACCAGTGGCGCGGCGATTGCCTGGGAGCGATGGAACATACCGTCGTGGATACGCCCTTCCTGGACGACATGGCGGGGAAGGGCGTCACCTTCACCAACGCCTACACGCAGTGCCCGTCGTGCATCGCCACCCGCGCGAGCCTCGCCACCGGCCGCACGCCCAACTCAACGGGCTTCATCGGCTACGCCGGCCGCGTGCCATGGCCCTACGAGGGCACGATGATGCACCGGCTGCGCGACGCGGGTTACCAGACCATGTGCGTCGGCAAGACGCACTTCTACCCCCAGCGCGCGCACCTGGGCTTCGAAGACCTGCGGCTCTACAGCATCCAGACCCTCGACCCGCACTTCGTCAGCGACTACCACGCGTGGCTGCAGCGCGAGACCGGCGGACGCGTCCGGGACACCGCTCACGAGATCACCACGAACTCGTGGATGGCGCGGCCCTGGGAGCACGAGGAGTATCTGCACCCGAACTCGTGGACCATCGAGACCGCCGTCGAGCTCATGGGCCGCCGCGATCCGACGCGACCGTTCTTCATCCAGGTCAGCCCGCACCGCCCGCACCCGCCGCTTGACCCGCCGGTGGAGTTCTTCCGCCAGTATGAGGGCCGCGAACTGCCTGATCCGCCGGTCGGCGGCTGGGCCGAGCGCTACGGGCATCCGCTGACGGAGATCGACGCGAAGACCGGGACGCTCCCACAGCACGCGCTGGATCGGACGCGTTGGGCCTACTACGCGCAGATCACGCACCTGGACTACCAGATCGGCCGCATGCTGCACTGGATGCGCGGGCGCGGCTGCCTGGACAATACCTGGGTCATCTTCATGTCCGATCACGGAGAGCTGCTGGGCGATCACAACCACTTCCGGAAGGTCGTGCCCCTCGAGGGCTCAGCGCACGTGCCGCTGGTGGTCCTGCCGCCGCGCGGCTGGGCGGGGCAGCGGGGCACCATCGTGGACCAGCCCGTCGCGCACATGGACATCATGCCCACGCTGCTGGAGTGGGCGGGGCTGGAGATTCCCGAGGACGTGGAGGGCCTCTCGCTGAACCCGGCGATGGCGGGGGAGCCCCTCCCGCGCGAGTGGCTACAGGGCGAGCACGCGGCGGGCGCGGATCAGGCGCACCAGTATGTGACGGACGGGCGGGAGAAGTACATCTGGTTCACAGTCTCGGGCGAGGAGCTGTTCTTCGACCTGACCGAGGACCCGCAGGAGCTGCACGACCGCTCGGACGACGCCGCGTATGCCGCGCGCGTCGAGTTGTGGCGCGGCCGTCTCGCCAGGATCCTGGCCGAGCGAGGCGACGGCGAGCTGAGCGACGGCGAGCGGCTGATCGCCGGGACCGGCCTGCCGAGCATGCGGGAGTGGTTACTCGCGGACCAGTCGGAGGCGCCGGTCGCCTGACCCGCCCGCCGTCTCTTCCGCTCGCGGCGCGTCTTGTGCGACGCCAGGGCGAGCGGGGATCCAGCGGGGGCCGCCGTCGTCCTTGCCGTCGTCCTTCACTCGACGACTACCACCATCGTCTCCATCGACTGCATCGTGTGGCTGACCGTGAAGGAGCCCGCCCCGCCGGTCTCGAGCTCCGGCTCGGCGCCGTCGGGCGCGTTGAAGGTCCGCAGCCGTACCTCCAGGTCCGCACCGCTGGGTACGCCGTAGTCGCTCAGGCTGAACGTGTGTGTGAAGCTGACCGGCTCCTCCGCGACGTTCGTGTAGAAGAGCCCCACGCGGCCATCTCGCGCCCGCCACGCCGAGCACTGGATCGCGGCCATCGTGACCACGTCGCTGGTCTTCGAGAGCCACTGGGTGGTGACAGGAGGGATGTCCGCTGCCAGCTCCGGTGGCCGCAGCATCTCGCCGAAGGCCAGGAAGTCGCGGAAGTCGCGCCGGATCTCCGCCAGCGACTTCAGGTAGGCCAGCAGCTCCGCGTTCTCGGGCTCGAGGAGCAGCGTCGAGTTGATGCGCCCCATCATGGAGCCGAAGACGAACGCCTGGCCGTGCTCCATGCGGAAGGCCACCGGGTTCTCGACCTCCCCCTGACGGCCGAAGGTCTGCGTGTAGCCGGCGTAGATCGCCGAGTAGAGCGGCACCTGGTCCGCGCCGACGTTGTTGCACATCAGGTGGCCGTCGAGGCCCGCCATGTAGGGCTCCGCGTGGCTCTCGGTGGTCATGATGAAGTCCGGGTTGACCGCGCGGCAGCTCTCGCGCATCCGGGCGAGCAGCTCATCGTAGCCGCGCGCCCAGAAGCCTCCACCGCCCACCGGATGGCCGTGCTCCTCGCTGAAGCACAGGCGCGGAGCGGCGGCGCCGATCTGGTCCAGGTAGATGCCATCGCAGCCGTAGTCGTCCGCCAGCCGCGTAGCGACGTCGAGCATCTTGCTCTGCCACTTCTCCGACGCCGGGCACATTGCGGCATGCTCCTGCTGCTGCCAGCCCTCGATGTAGAGCGAGCCGTCCGGCCGAAGGGCGGCGCCGCTGTAGCCGTTCTCGTCCTCCCACGACTGCGTGTCGGTGTCCCACAGGTGGCCGTTGACGTAGGGCATGACGTGCACGCCCACGTCCTGCAGTGCCTGCACGGCCTCACCAAAGCCGGGCTTTACGGGGAAGTACTCGGGGTAGTTGTTGTCGAACGGAATCTGGTGCCAGACGTACCAGTGCAGCACCGCGGGCATGTCGAAGGCCGCCTGCAGGCTCGTCCCCATCTCGGTCACGAAGTCCGGGTCGCCGTTGGGGCGGATGCACAGCGAGCAGTCCTTCCACCACTGCGCCATGTCCTCGCGCTCGGCGATCGGGCCCTTGCGCGTCCAGAACTGCCGCGTGGCCCAGGCTCGGTAGATCTTCGCCGCGTCGAACCAGTCGCCATCGAAGGCGCCCACCGCGACCTCGTAGCCCAGCTCGCCGGTGGGCGCCGGAACGCCCATGCCCACGGGGAAGGTGGTCAGGCCGAGCGCGAGTGTGCCCCCCGTATCGGTCTGCGCGCGGGGCTCCTTGACGCCCGCCTCCGGATCATGGGCGGCGTAGTAGAGGCCGGCGCCATCGCGCCAGTAGCACATCATCTGCGCGAAGGCGCCACCGCTGGGGTAGCGGCTTCGGTAGCCTGAGCCCTGCAGGGGAACGTCGTACACGCGGCCCCACTTGTAGGGCACGCAGACCTGCCCCCCGGGACCGATGGCTCCAAGTCGCGGGAAGTCGATCTCCCAGATGCCGAGGTCCTCCGCGCGGTTGGCCCAGGAAAGCGACCAGTCCGATAGGCTCGAGCGCCGGTCGAGCCTCACCGCCACCTCGACGTCCAGCGCGCCGGCACGCTCGCCGACGTCGCAGCCGGACCAGATCAGCCTCAACAGGGCCTCATCGCCGGGGGCCTCCACCGCCCAGTCGATCGCCTCCGCGCCATCGGGCGAGACCCCCGATTCCTCGCCCGTCGGGCCGCGGCGGAAGGTGAGCGACCACAGCTCCCCGGCGTCCGCACCGGGCGCGAGAAAGCTCGCCGACGCATCGCCGAAGCGGCCGATCTGCGCGAGGCGCATCCGGTGCTCGCCCCTTGCCAGGCGCAGCACCAGCCCGTCCCCGGCCAGCACACACACCTCGTCATCGAGGTGGATCAGCGGCGACCGGTTCGGCGTTCCCTCCGGCGCCAGGTGCAGCAGCAGCTCCATGCGCCTGAGGACGCTCCCGGTCGCGCTGATCGACGCGTCCCAGTCGCGAAGCCCATTGAGGGAGGTGGAGGCGCGCTCCGCGGCATCGAGCAGCCAGTCGCCGACATCCTCGAGCCAGGCCATCAGCTCATCCGGCTCGCCCTTGCGCTGCGGGGCGGTTCGCCGGCCGCGCTCGCCGTGCAGGCCGCCCATGAGGTCCCGCTTCTCGTGGAGGTCGCGGCGCAGGCGGTCGATGGGCTCCCGCAGCTCGGGGAGGAAGACGCTCACGCCCCACCCCGCCGACAGCCCCTCGAGCCGCTCGGCCAGGGCCTCGGCCGATCCGCCCGAGGGCCCGAGGTAGAGCGTCGCCTCGAAGGTGACCTCGCCGCCGCGGAAGGTGTGCCAGGGCCCGTGCACGTAGACGCCGTGGCCGGACAGGCCGGTGTGGATGCCGTAGAGGTCACTCCCGATCAGCGCCACCGCGACGTCGCGCGTCAGCAGAGCGCCCCAGTCCCGGCCGCGCAGGGAGTGCGTGTTGTGCTCATCCACGAACTCGACGCTCTCCAGCGGCGGGCTCCACGCCACGGTGTCGAAGAACGGCTCCTCGGTCTTGTGGTACATCTCGAATGCGTGGACCTGGTCCCAGTCGGGCCCGCCGTGCTGCGCCACAATCGCCTTCATGCGCACGGTCGGCGAGAGGGCGCTGTAGGCGAACTCGTAGGTCGCCTCAGCCTCGCCGGGCGCGGGCCGGCCGTCCGGCCCGCAGTAGCGCGCGGTGGTGCGGACCACGGCCGTCAGCGGCCCCTCGGCCACCACCTCGACCCGGGGCTCGCCGTCGTTCGTGAGGTTGAAGCCGCCGCGGCCCTCGTGCCAGAGCCGGTCGTTCATGCGCATCGGCAGCGTACCGCCATCGGCGAACTCGACCGTGCCGAGCAGCCCGCCCGCGTTCAGGTCGTGGTGCGCCGTGAAGTGCGGGGTGCGGACGATGACCTCCGCCCCGGTGCGCTCGACCTCGATGGGGCTCTCGGCCTCGGCGCGCGGCGCCTCGGCTCCGAGGGTCACGCGGTAGCCCAGCTTCGCCCCCTCCTCGTGCTCGCCGGGCACCAGCCACATCACGTGCGCCCGCGCCGCCGATCCGTCGGGGCGGCGCTCGAAGGTCGTCTGCGAGACCGTCGGCTCATCCCCGCCCTCCCGGACCACCCGCGCCGACCAGTCTCCGGCCGCGAGGTCCACGCCGAGCACGTCCCGGACGGCCTCGAGGTCAACGGGCAGATGCGCCGCCGCGTCGTGCAGCGCCGCCTGGGCCGTGAGCGAGACGGAGACCTCCAGCGTCTCCGGGGCGGCGAGAGGAGGCGGGACCATCAGCAGGGCGATCAGCCCGAACCCGACTCTGCGCGCATTCATGGCTCTTCTCCCGTCCACAGGCATCGGTCCGGCCGCAACTACCTTCGCGTTCGGGCCGCCGATGACCTTGGAAGGGCTCGGGAGGAGACTCGTGCTGACGGAGGAAGAACACACCACACGCAGTTCGGACAGCCCGGCGTCCTTGAAGCGTCGGTTCCATCAGCCGAACGGAGGGCATCCCAGATGGCTTTGACGGTGGCATTTATCGGGACGGGCAGGAAGCGCGAGAAGGGCTCACTCATCGGCTACGCGATGGCCTACACCCACGCCCAGGCCTTCAGCGCGCTGGATGAGGTCGAGCTGGTCGCGGCCTGTGACGTGATCGAGGAGAACGTGCAGGCATTCGCCCACGAATGGGAGATCGACGAGACCTTCGACGACTACAGCGAGATGCTGGCTGAGGTGCAGCCCGAGGCCGTCAGCATCTGCACCTGGCCGCACCTGCACGAGCGGATGGTCATCGACTGCGCGCGGGCCGGCGTGAAGCTGATCTACTGCGAGAAGCCGATGGCGGATACCATCGGCGGCGCCCGGCGCATGGTGGCGGTCTGCGATGAACAGGGCGCCGCCCTGAACTTCAACCACCAGCGCCGCTACGGCAGGCCCTTCCAGCTCGCCAAGGAGATGCTCGATGACGGCGAGATCGGGGACCTTGTGCGCATCGAGTGGGGCGGCGCCAACATCTACGACTACGGCTCACACAACTTCGACATGGCGCAGTTCTTCAACGACGAGACGCCACCCGAGTGGGTCATCGCGCAGATCGACTACCACACCGAGAGCTTCTGGTTCGGCGCGCACAACGAGAACGACTGCCTAGCGCTGATCGGCTACGAGAACGCGGTGTTCGGGCTGGTCGCGACGGGCGGCGTCGAGGCCGCCGTAGGGTGCCACAACAAGCTGGTGGGCACCGAGGGCGTCATCGAGATCGGCAGCCGCGAGGAGGGCGCGCCGGTGCTGCGCTACCGCACCTACGGGGCCGGCGACTGGCAGCCCGTGGATACCGCCGGCGAGGGCCTGCACGCGCAGGTCTACATCAACCGGGCGGTCGAGGACGCGGTCGAGTCATACCGCGCCGGCGAGCGCGCGATGATGGACGCGCACAACGCCATCCACGCCACCGAGGCCATCTTCGCCTGCTGGGAGTCATCGCGCACCCGCGCGCACGTCGAGATCCCCATGGAGGCGGAGGACAACCCACTGGAGGCCATGATCGAGGCGGGCGAGCTCCGGCCCGAGCCGGCCGAGGAGGAGGCGTAGGTCCGGGCGCCGCCACTCGTCATTCGACACCGCCGTGCTCGCGCAGGAGTGCGGCGGTCTCCTCGTGTCCGTGTCGCGCGGCGAGCCCCAGCGGGGTCACGGGGTTGCGCGCGCTGACATCAGCGCC
>JALGUJ010000075.1 GCA_029820945.1 Candidatus Zipacnadia bacterium
CATCGCCCCCGCGGACGAGGTGCAGCGCGGGTTGTAGTCGGACTCGGCGCGGATGACGGCGTGGATGAGGTCGGTGCTCAGACCGCTCCGGGCGGCCGCCATCCGCACGACGTCGTCGAAGGCCGCAGTCGAAGCTCTCTGCCCGCAGCCGGATGGGCGCGCATCGACCGCCCCGGCGGCGGCCAGCTCCTCCCGGAACGACCGGGCGACCGCCCGCTCCGACGCGGGTGTCGGCGACATGCCGTCGATGCGCGCCTGGATGCTCGCTATGCGTTCAAGCACCTGCGGCAGTCTGCTGAGCACGGCTTCCCCCTGTGTCACGGCTCATGGGGCGCTATCGATCGGCCCTGCTAAGCCCGGCTGCAACGCCGGTCACGCGATGTCGCGCGATCGCCGCCTCGTTCAACTCGTGCTGCTCCCGGCGCGCCTCGCGGCGGCGGTGCTGGGCCTCCTGACGCTCCGAGAGCCGCTCGAGCGTCCGCCGCCCGCGCGAGGCGGCGATCAGCTCCTCCAACCGCCGATCGCAGAGCCGTTGGGCCTTCTCCAGCCGCTCTCGCAGGAGCGCCAGCCGGCCGCGCAGATCCGACAGGAAGCGATGCGCGTGCTCAACCTCGCACAGGCTCAGCCTCTCTCCGCGCAGCGCCTCCACGATCTCATCGCGCCGGCGCTCCACGCGGCGCACGTCGTCGCGGGCGGCCTGGAGCGCGCGTCTGCCCTGGGCCAGCCGCTGTTGTGCCCGCTCCTCCTCGCGGCACCTGAGGTCGAGCGCTGTCTGGAGCGGGAACTGGAAGTCAGGCAATGAACCTCACCGCACCGGCCACGTCAGGTGGATGGTGGTACGTCGAGCGCTTAAGTATCGGCAGAGGGCGGAGGGACTTTAGCCCGCGTTTGCACGCGTATCGTCGGAGTTTGCATTCGGCGCCGCAGCTCCGGCGCCGGCTGCGGCCTCGAAGCTCGCCAGGGCCTGGGAGAGCCGTGGCGGCCGCCGGCGCGTCTCGGGCTGCAGGTCAGCCGATTGCACGGCGCGCTCGGCCGGCGGCTGGAGGGCCTCGGCCAGGGCCTCGCGCGTCTCGCCGAAGCGTGGGCAGTCGTCCGAGCTCTGGCGGAGGAAGCCGAGGATCTGCGGCCGGAGGGCGATGGCACGGTCCACCTCCGGGTTGCTGCCGGCCTCGTAGGCGCCGAGGTTGATCAGGTCCTGGTGCTCGTCGTGGACGGCCATCGCCTCGCACATCCGCCGTGCGTCGCGCCGATGCTCGTCATCCACCACGTGGTCCATCAGGCGGCTGACGCTCTGCAGCACGTCCACGGCCGGGTAGTGCCCCTGGTTGGCCAGCTCGCGCGAGAGGACGATGTGCCCGTCGAGGATGCTGCGCGCCGCGTCGGCGACCGGCTCGGTCATGTCATCGCCCTCGACCAGGATGGTGTAGAGGGCGGTGATGCTGCCGCGCCTGGCCATGCCGGTGCGTTCGAGCAGTCGTGGCAGCTCGGCGAAGACGGAGGGGGTGTAGCCGTTGCGCGTGGGCGGCTCGCCCGCGGCCAGGCCCACCTCGCGCTGCGCCCACGCCACGCGGGTGATGGAGTCCATCATCAGCAGCACGTCGAGGCCGCGGTCGCGGAAGAACTCGGCGATGGTCGTCGCCACCTGGGCGCCGCGCAGCCGCACCAGAGGCGGCTGGTCGCTCGTGGCCGCGACGACCACGGAGCGCGCCAGGCCCTCCTCGCCCAGCGTGGCCTCCACGAACTCGCGCACCTCGCGCCCGCGCTCGCCGACCAGCCCGATGACGCTCACGTCCGCCGCGGTGTTGCGCGCGATCATCCCCAGCAGCGTGCTCTTGCCCACCCCCGAGCCGGAGAAGATGCCGATGCGCTGGCCGCGGCCGCAGGTCAGCAGGCCGTCGATGGCGCGCACACCAAGAGGCAGCGGCTCGGTGATGCGCTGTCTCTGCATCGCGTGGGGCGGGGCCGCCTCGGCGGGCAGGAATGTCTCGGCCGGCGGCGGCGGGAGGCCATCCAGCGGCTCGCACAGCCCGTCGAAGACCCTCCCGAGCATCCGCTCGCTGACCGGCACCATCATCGGGCTCCCGCTCGCCACCACCTGGCTGCCCGCCGCGATGCGCCGGGTCTCGCCCAGCGGCATCATCAGCAGCCGCTCGTCGCGGAAGCCCACGACCTCGGCGCGGATCGCGCCGCCGCCGGCCGAGATCTCGCACAGCTCACCGACCTCGGCCGGTGGGCCATCCGACTCGATGATGATCCCCACGGACTTGGTCACCCGCCCGGTGCGGCGCACGGTCTCCGCCGCCGCGAGGCGCACGCTGAGCCTCCGATAGACGTCGCGGGCGGGATTGTCAGGCACGGGACCATCCCCCGGACAAACGGCGCACGGGCGAGGTCGCCCGTGCCACCGAGACGTAGATAACTACGATTGTCCAAGCACCCGCCCGACCTCGTCGCCGAGCAGCTCGATCTGCGTCTGAATGCGCGCGTCGAAGCGGCCTCGCTCGGTCTCCACGATGCAGCCGCCCGGCCCGATGCTCTCGTCCGCCACGATCTCCAGCTCCTCGGCCCCGCCGGCGGCCAGCAGCTCGGCCTGCGCCTGCCGCACCAGCTCCTCGTCGGAGGCCGCCACCCGCACGCTTAGCCGCTTGGCACCCGCCGCACGCTCAACCGTCGCCCTCACCACGTCGAGCACCACGCCATCCTCCTCGGCAACCTTGCGTCGGATCACCTTCTCGGCCATCTGCGCCACCAGTGGCGCCAGCTCGCGCTCGATCTGCGCCAGGCCCTCCTCGTAGGCTTCGCGAAGCTCCGCAAGCAGCTCGTCCCGAGCCCGCGTGAAGGCGTGCGTTTGCTCGCGCACGCTCTCCTCAAGCGCGGCGTCCAGGCGCCGGCGCGCCTCGGCGAGCGCCTGCGCCCGCGCCCGGCGGCGGATGCGCTGGGCATCCTCGCGCGCCTGCTCCAGCAGGCGCGCGGCCTCACGGTGGCCCGCCCGCACCGGCTCCTCGGGCTCCTCTTGGCTCTCCGCGCCGGCCTGGACCAGCGGAGTGGGGATGAACTCGTCATCCGGCATTGCCGACGCGCCACCCTCCAGGTTCGGCCATCGCCAGGCGACCGGCCCATCCGAGCCGCCCATCAGCTCTCTCCATCCTCCGCGCCGCCCTCGGGCTCGGCCGACGACACCCAGTCACGGAGCTGCCTGGCGAAGTCGGCCGGCGCCTGCGCACCCATCTCCGAGAGCCGGGTCACCAGCGGCTCGTCCGGCGCGGCCCCCAGCCCGGCGCTTGCCTGGAGCTCCTCCACGCTCACGGGCGAGATCTCGGGCGTCTCGCCCGTCCCCTCGGCGGGCGTCTCCGGCTCGCGCTCCTCATCCGGCTCATCGGGCATCGCGCGAGTCTTCGCCTCGGGCCTCTGCGCCGGCCTCAGCGTTCGCATGAGCATCAGGCTGGCGGCGGCGATCATGGCCAGCATCACGATGATGCTGCCGTAGCGCACCGCGCGGCCCATGCTCTGCTGCCTCTGCCGCTCAGCCTGGGCGCTCTCGGCCAGCTTCGTCTGCTCCTCGGCCACCTTGATGGCCTCGATGGCCATGGTCTCAACGGTCACCCGGTCGCCGCGCTCGGAGTCGATGCCGGCGGCGGCCTCGACCAGGTTCTGCACCTGGCGGGCCACGGAGCTGCTGAGGCCCTCATCGATGACCACCGCGACGGCCAGCCTGCGCACCTGTCCGGGCGGGCTGGTGACCTGCTCGTGCTGGCGCGAGTAGTCGTACTCGCGGCTCTCGTGCCGGTGCTCGTAGCTGCCGCCCGAACCGGGGCTCGTGCGGGATCCGATGGCGGTCAGGCCTGCGGGCCCGCCGACCTCGGGGCCGCCGCTCCCCTCGTACTGCTCCTGTGTGAGCTCCTCGCGGCGCAGGACGCCCTGCCCGTCCGGTGGCTGCAGCGTCTCGCGCGTCAGCTCCTGGCTCTGGAAGTCCAGCTCGGCCTGCACGCGCACGACGGACTTGTGCGCGCCCAGCACCGAGTCGAGCATGGACTGCAGGTGCGCGCGCAGCCCGTCCTCGAAGGCGCGCGTGGCCTCCATCTGCGCCATCGTCTGCAGGCCGCCGGCGCTGTCCCACCCACCGGAGAGCACCCGGCCGGCCGTGTCCACCACCGTGACCGCCGCGGGGACGAGCGCCGGCACCGCGCTGGCCACGAGCTGCGCGATGGCCGCCACCTGCGCCGTCGCCAGCCGGCCCGAGTCCAGCCCCACCACCACGGACGCGCTGGGCGCCTCCTGTTGGTCGGAGAAGAGCCGCTCCTCGGGCACGGCCAGGTGCACGCGGGCGCTGCTGATCTCCGCCAGCGTGCAGATGCTGCGCTCCAGCTCCCCCTGCAGCGCCCGCTGCAGGTTCACGTTGTTCTGCAGGTCGCTGCTGGAGAAGCTCGTCCTGTCGAACAGCTCGAAGCCCACCGTCGAGGCGGCGGGCAGGCCCTCGCCCGCCAGGTCCAGCCGCAGCTCATAGAGCCTCTCCCGCGGCACCTCGATGGTGGCGCCCCCCGCCACGAGCCGGTATCGCACGCCCTGCTCGCGCAGGGCCTCCACGACCGCCTGGGCGTCGCGGGGCGACAGGTCCCCATAAAGCACCGCCCACGACGGGCGCGCCGCCCAGACCGTGACCGCTATCAGGCCCCCGACGAGCACTACGGCCAGCGCCACCAGCGCCGCGCGCCGGCGAGAGTCCAGGCTGTCCCACGTCTCTCTCAGTTGCTCCAGCATCGTCCTCGGGTTCTCTCGACGACGGGGCGCGGGCGGACTCCGACCGCCGCGCCTAGAGCTGCATGCGCGAGATCTCCCTGTAGGCCTCAACGGCCCTCTGCGTCACCTGAGTGGTCAGCCTCAGGGTCAGGTCCGCGGTCTCCAGAGCAATGATCGCCTGGTGGAGGTCGTCCGCGTCGCCCGTCGCGACGTCCTGCAGCGCGGCGTCGGCGGCCTGCTGAGTCTCGTTCACCTGCTCGAGCGCGTGGCGAAGCTGCGCCGCGAAGCCGCCGTCGGCGTCCTCCGGCCGGGCTGCCGGTGCTGCCGGCAGCTCGAGCGTCTCGGGCCGGCGCACCCGGAGCGGAATCGAGCCCGTGTCAATCCGCATGGTCTGTCACCTCACGCCAGGATGCTTACGGCCTGGCGGATCATCTCGCGGCCGCTCTTCAGCGCCACCGCGTTGGCCTCGTATGCTCGTGCGGCCACCACCATGTCGGCCATCTCGGTGGGCAGGTCCACGTTCGGCATCTCCACGTAGCCTGCCGCGTCCGCGTCGGGGTGGCTGGGGTTGTGGAGCTTCGGCAGGCCCGACGGGTCGGGCTCGATCGCCGCGACCCGCACACCGGTGCACCCGCTGCCACCGGCTCCCGGCGCCGCCTCCCCCACCTGGTAGGCGCTCAGGACCACCTGGCGGCGGCGCCAGGGCCCGCCCTCGGGCGTGCGCGTGGTCTCCACGTTGGCGATGTTCTCGGCGATCACGTCCATGCGGGCCCGCTCCGCCTGCAGGCCCGACGCACTCACTCGCAGCGCGTCGAAGACGCCCATTCTCAGCGACTCCTCCCGTCACCGATGGCCGTGCCGACCATCTCGAGCCTCCTGTCGAGCAGCCGCACCAGCACCTGGTAGCGCATCGACGCCTCGCCCAACTCCGTCATCTCCGTCTCGATGCATACGTTGTTCCCGTCGGGCCCGGGCGCATCCGCCGAGGGCGTGACGCGGGGCCGCACCCGGTCGAGCCCACGCCCATCGTCGCCGCGCCTCTCGGCCTCCAGCGCCGAGCGCAGCTCGTCCTGGAAGCTCGCGTGGTGGGCGATGTAGCCGGGGGTCTCGAGGTTCGCGAGGTTGTTCGCGGTCAGTCGGTGCTGCTCGGCGGTGCAGTCGATCGCCACGCTTATGGCGCGGATGGTGGGGTCCGCCGCTATCGGGTCCGCCACCGCGGCCACCTCCGGTTCCGGCGTGATCTCGTGCGCCCCATGTCCTGCAAATGCCGTGCCAGCGGCATCAGGCCGCCTGGTACATGCGGCGGCGTTCGACCGAGGACGGGATCCCCAGAGCCCGCCGGTACTTGTTGACGGTCCGGCGCGCGATCTCGAACCCCCGCTCGGCCATCAGCGCCTGCAGCTCCTCGTCCGTCAGCGGCGAGTCGGCCGGCTCGCCCGCCACGAGTCCCCGCAGTACCGTCTTGGCCGGCAGCGCGTCGTCGAAGAACACGGAGAAGGGCACGCTCTCGCCCGACGGCATCTGCACCAGCTTCCCCGCCGTCGCGCGTGAGACCGTGGACTCGTGCAGGCCGGTCAGCTCGGCGATGCGCTTGTGCGTCAGCGGACGGTGGGCGAGAGGCCCGTCGAGAATGAACTCCCGCTGCTCGCGCGCCACGGCCCGGCTGATGCGATAGAGGCTTCGTTCGCGCTGCCGCAGCGACCAGATCATCTGGCGCGCCGCCCGAACCTGGGCCCGAGCCCGGCGCGTGGGCTCGTCATCGGCCCGCAGATCGAGCGCGCGCATGCGCTCGTCCAGGCGCCGGTAGGCCTCGGCCACGCGCAGGTCCATGGTCTGCGAGGTGGTCAGCTCGACCTCCACCCGGTCCCCCGCGGCGGTGAGGATCACGTCGGGCGGCGTCGCGTGCGGGTTGTCGGGCAGCAGGTTGTGCCAGCGCGGCCGGAACTGCTCGCCCGGATAGGGGGTGAGGCGGCCGCGGATGATCCGAAGCGCCTCCGTCAGTTGCTCGCGGCTGATGCCCAGCGCGCTGCGCAACGCCGGCCAGCTCCCCCGCTCCATCGCCTGCTCGCAGTGCTCGATCACGCTGCGCACGTGCTCGGGCTGCTCGGGCAGGGCCTGGAGCTGCAGGAGGAGACACTCGCGCAGATCGCGAGCCGCCACGCCCGGAGGCGCCACACTCTGTACCCACCTCAGCGCCTCCTCCACCTCGGCCGCGTCGGCGTCAAGCTCGAAGGCCGCGTCCAGCACGGTCGTGCCCAGATAGCCGCGCTCGTCGAGGCTCTCGATCAGATAGCGTGCGATCTCCCGCATGCGCTCCCCCGTGAGCCAGCCCACGCGCCAGTGCAGCTCCTCGCGCAGGTCGTGCACGGCCGGAGCGCGCGTCGTGGCGTCGCTCCATCCCGACGCCCCGTCGGCGCCCCTCACGGACGCCGGATCGTGCCCGATGGTGACGGTCGGGACCTGCTCGAACTCCGGGTCGCACTCGAACTCCAGCGCAGGATTCTCCTCCGCCTCCTCGCGGACGCGCGCGATCAGCTCGAGGTAGGGCAGCTCCAGCAGCTCACTGCGGACGATCAGTTGGCAGTTCACGCTCTGGACCTGATCCACGGCGGCGACGGCCTGGCTGCGCAGCTCCAGCACCTGCGGGGACTCCCTTTCCGCGAGCCGAGCGGTCGGCGTGCAGCAGTACCTCGGCAGCGCCCCGCAGAACTTGAATCGCCGACCACGCCGGGCTGACCGTCCGGAGCTTGGGGGACAGCGCCGCCGCGCATGGCAGCGATCGGGGCTACAGCCGCAGGGCCAGTTCGTCGAGGACGGTGCATGCCACGCCGAGCAGCAGTTGCAGGACATCGGCGTTATCCCGGCCTGGCGGAGACGCGCATCGGGGCACGATGAGGAGCGCCGCGTCACGGCGGGCCTCCGCCGGCCCGCCGACCAGCTTGGAGGTATCGGCGACGATGTCCCGGTTCGGGACGAGCACGACCATCTGCGGCCACCCCCCGGCGACCGCGGAGGCGGCGGCCTCTACGTCGGCGGCGGTGCGCACCTCCAGCCCCACCCCCTCGAGGCAGTCAAGCAGGGCGTGGCGGTGGCGGGGGTCCCGCGCCATGACCAGTATGCGGCGGCAGGCGGGGCACGTCGGCCGCATCATCTCTCCTCCCGGGAGCACGCGATCGGGAGGTGGGAGACCGTGTCGCACGGACCGATCAGCCTGGCCGCCAGCCGCCCGCGAGTCGCTCCCGTCTCGGCCAGGAACTTCGGGCGGCCGCGCACGGCCACGACCATCGGACTGTCTACGGGCTTGCCCAGCGGGATAACGTCCCCCGCACGCAGCTTCATCGCCTCGCTCAGCGGGATGCGGCCCTGGTGGAGGATGACCGTGACGGGAACGACGATGCGCTCGCCCGTCCGCTCCAGGCGCTTCCGGTCCACCTGGCGCTGCTCGTCCCGTCGCCCGGGCTCCCCGACAAGCCGCTGCGCCGTGTCCACGGGGAGCACTATGCGCATGGCCGCCTCTGTGCCGGCGATCTGCGTGGCGATCTCGACCGTGACGGTCTCGCAGTCACGCAGCTTGCCCTGCACCTGCGCGCTCTGGGTCAGCACCTCGGTGACCTGCGGCCGGCGCCGCCGGAGCCGGTCCCAGGTGTTGGCCCAGATCTGCACCATCTCCTCGATGAAGCGCCTGACCAGCGCGGCCTCAAGGACCGTGAGGGGCCGGTCGATAGGCTCCGGCGGCCCGCCGAGCATCCGCCCGATGATGGGACCGAGCAGCTCACCGTCGATCTGCCACAACGCCTCAGCGAGCGCGGGGGTGAACTGCACCAGACCCCGCGCGCTGCACTCGGCGATCTCCGCCAGGTGCTGCTCCAGGGAGCTTGCCTCGACCATGGTCACCTCGAAGTGCGCGTCCGTCTCCAGGTAGGCGTTGATGATCCGGCTCAGCGCCGCGGCCAGCCGCTCACAGCTCATGCGGAGCTGCGACAGCTCCTCGCGGGACAGCTCGCTGCCGGTCCTGAAGTCATAGGGCCGTACGGCCCCGTGCGCGCGCCCGGGCGGTGCCTCGCCCGGATCGAGCTGCTCTGCTCCCTGTGCCATCGCTCACCTCACCCGCGCGCTCAGTCGACGTACTCCGCCTCGTCGGTGCTCAGCGCGATCTCGCCGGCCTGTTCCAGCTCCAGTGCGAGCATCACGAACTCCTTCTGGGCGGCCTCGACGTCCCGCACCAGCACCGGGCCCAGGAACTCGATCTCCTGCTCGAGCATCTCCCGTGCCCGCTCCGAGACGTTCGCGAAAATGCGCTCTCTCACCGACTCATCGACGCCCTTGAGCGCCCTGGCGATGGTTGCCTGCTCCAGGCCCCGCAGCAGGACCTGCAGGTCGGCGTCGCCAAGTTGGACGACGTTCTCGAAGGTGAAGAGCCGATCCTCCACCTGGTCGGCCAGGTCGGCGTCGCGCTCGCGAAGCTCCGAGAGCAACTGCTTGCTGGCGCCACGGTCCATGTCCTCGAGCAGGTGAACGACGAACTCCAGCCCTCGGTCGGCGCTGCCCTCATCATCCACCCGGTAGGCCTGGCGCCCGAGCACCTCGGCCATCGCCTCGATCGCGCCCGGCGCCAGCCGCTCCATCCGGGCCACCCGCAGCGCCAGGTCCGAGCGCATCGCCGGCGGCCACTCGTTGAGCACCTGCGCCGCCTTCCGCGTGGGGAGTTGGCTGAGCACGACGGCCGCCATCTGCGGCGTCTCCTCGGCCAGCAGGCGCCGGATGCTGCCCGGCTCGGCCGTGCTGAGCCTGCGCAGCCGCTGCAGCGCGCTCCTGCGGCGCTCGCCCTCATCCGATCCCATCGGCCGGCCCAGGACCGTGGCCATCAG
This sequence comes from Candidatus Zipacnadia bacterium, assembly GCA_029820945.1. GTDB lineage: Bacteria > Armatimonadota > Zipacnadia > Zipacnadales > UBA5352 > JALGUJ01. The sequence goes on from JALGUJ010000075.1 coordinate 9,606, forward strand.
GCGCTCGGCGTGCTCGGAGGCCTGTAGGTTGGCGGGCCTCGCCATCCGCTCGTGGAACTCCGTCAGCGTCCGGCGCTGTTCCTCCGGGTCTATGACGCCGAGCTGGCCCATCTCGCTGATAAGCTGCTCCGCCTCCACCTCCGGCATCTGCCGGCAGATCGCCGTGGCTGTCTCGATGTCCAGACTCGCCAACACGATCGCGGCCTTGCGCATGTCCGCCCCGGTCATCATGATCGCCTGTGGCTCACTCGTGCGGCCGTGGTGGCCTCCTGCAGGGACCATCGATGCAATCGCCGTGCCAGGCTGCGGTGCCGCCGCGGCACCAGCGCGGGGGAGGAGGATGCCGACCGCCGCGGGGGCCCCGTGACCCGTCGTGAAATGCGAAGCGGGGCTCCCGAGCGCTCGGGAGCCCCGCCGGTCGGCTTCAGGGAGGTCGCGGCCTAGAAGCTGAGCGTGGTGCGGAACTGCAGGAGGTTGCTTGCGTCATCGGTGGTCGAGTCCACCGGCTCCTGGCGCGCCCAGGTGAGGCTCAACTCGACTCCGTCATCGACCTCATGCCGCAGTCGCAGGCCGTAGAGCCGGTCGTAGTAGAGATCGTCGAGCGGAGAGGCCTCCCACCAGTCACTGGTGGTCGAGACCGCGTAGTAGAAGAAGTCGATCGGGTAGTTGTGCCCGGCGTAGTAGAGCGTCCCGTAGCCGCCGACGGTCTGCAGGTTCGGGATGGCCAGCGGCCGCCGCAGCCAGCGCTCGTACTGGAATGTCCGCCGCGAGGCCGAATCGCACAGGAGCTCGAAGTACGGGTGGAGAGAGGAGTAGATGATGTCGTACTCCGCGTCTACGTGGCTGATGATCCCCGTCAGATCGATATCCTCGGAGGCGATCAGGTCCACGATGAGCATGAACGCCTCCGGATTGCTGGCGTGCGTATACACGTACCGGTTGGAGTGGCCCAGCAGGTAGGCGTACTCGAAGTAGAGGTCGCGCTCGTCGGCGTAGTTCCACCACAGGTCCACGCCCCACGCCTCTTCATCCCACTCCGTGCCGTCGGGCCTGTCCGTGGAGTAGCCGTTGATCAGGTACGGCACCCCGATCGACCAGCGATCCTCGCCGTACTCAAGGTAGGCCGAGCCGTAGCCGTCATTGTTGTCAGACCACGGCTCGGAGAGGAAGCCGTAGTTGGCGCCACCGAAGAAGGCCTGGAAGCTCAGAGGGTCTGTGAGGAACGGATCAATGAGGCAGTGCACGCCCTGCTGCGAGAGCCGCTCGTTGTTGACCACCAGCCCGAGGCCGTAGGCCTGGAACTGCCGCCCCACGGTCCAGGTGGCGTCGAACGGCCAAGTCCCGGGGAAGCGCACGAAGGCCTCGTCGAGGTAGATGTCGTTGCCCAGGTAGCCCAGGTCCGGATCGGGATGGTCGCCGGGAGGAGCATAGGGCCGCTCCGTCTCGCCGATCTCCACGCCAAGCGCCGCCAGCGGCGCCCGGCCGTCGGCCATCTTGAGAACGATTCTGCCGAAGGTCTCCTCGTCCAGGTAGCCCTCGATGCCGAAGCGCATGGTCAGGGCGTCGAACTCCTGGTCCAGGTCGAGGTCGCCGCACACCGTGCCGATTCGGTAGTCCACGAACCCGATGGGAATCGGGAACCTCGGGCGCTCCTCGATCAGCCGCAGGCGGTCGTCGATCTCGCGCAGGCGCTCTCCAAGCTCGTCGGTGCTTTCGCGGATCGCCTCGAGCTCGTCGGAGAACTCACGGGTCAGGCCCTCGACGATCTCGCGCACCTCTTCGTCGGGCACCTCTCCCGGCGGCCCTTTCGGTCCGGGCGGCCCCTGCGGTCCGGGAGGACCCTGGGGTCCCGGCGGCCCGGCGGCGCCGGGAGCACCGGCGGTGCCGTCGGGCCCGGGCGGGCCGGGCGGCCCGGGGGGACCGGGCGCTCCAACCGGCTCCTCCGCCAGTGACTCGAGCAGACGCGAGATCGCCATGGCGAACTCATACCGCGTCAGCGGCCTGTCGCCATGGATTCCGCCCTTGGGGTACCCGATCAGGATCCCGCGCTGCCGTAGCACCTCGACGGCGTCGTAGGCCCAATGGTCGAAGGGCACGATGCCGAGCGCCGTCACGTCTTCGGGGGGAATCGCTTCCTCGCCGGGCGGCAGGGGGCCCGGAGGTACGTAAGTCTTCCCGCTGGCAATCATGTACTGCGGAGAAGTGGCCGATGGACCACCGGCTGCGTCTTCTCCGACAAGGTCACCGTACGGGAAGGGCCTGACGTCCGTCTGCCCCAGGCTCAGGGCCGCCGACAGGCTGAGAAGCACCACCGTTGCTACAATGCATGCCGCGATGCGCACCGCGTCCACCCCTTTGTGGGGAAGATCGGGGCCCTCAAACGCCCTGATGGTACATCGTCGGTGCCCAGAAGTCAACCGGTTCCGCCACCTGGGGCCGGTTCGCGCTGTTCTGTTACACACGCTCAGGGGCGCTCTGAGCCGCTGAGAGACGTTCAGACTGCCGCCGAAGGGCGACACCCTCAAACACCGCCTGGACACGCGTCCGGGCCGCCAAACAGCTCCGCCCAGGCGCAGGTGCGCGAGCGAGGCCGGCCGGCGCAACGTGACTGCACCGCATGCGCGACCGCGTTGCCCGCGCGCATTGCAGGAGCTATAGGCCCCGCGGGGAATCCCATCAAGCAATGAGCGAATGGGCGCGGCGTGTCAGAACGTGGCTCGGCAACCCCTTCCTCGTCGCCGCTATCGTCGCCCTGATCTGGCTGGCGCACCGGGTGCCGAGGCTGTCCGCTGATGCCATGGAAGGCCCGGACATGCCCGCCATCCTCGGGGCCCTGGAGAGCGACCACTCGCTCGGAGCGGTGGCCTCGTGGTTCGCCGGGCCCTGGGTGCAGTGCCCGAACTACTACCGTCCGCTCACCAGCCTCGTGCACCTCATGGACTTCCTCGTCTGGGGCCGTGACCCGTGGGGCTGGCGCTTGACCAACGCGCTGATCATCGCGGTGACCATTCCGGCCCTCGTCTGGCTCTGCTCGGCGGGCCTGGGGCGCCCGTGGGCCGGCGTTGTCGCAGGCGCGGCTCTGCTCCTCCAGCCTCTGACCAGGCAGATGACGGTGTGGCCGGCGTGGCGCACCGACGCGATCTGTGGGCTCTTCCTGTGCATCGCCACCGGGGCCGGCCTCTCGTGGATCAGAGAGGGCCATCGCGCACACCTCTGGCTGTCGCTGGTCGCCCTGCTGCTGGCGATTCTGTCCAAGGAGCCCGCATTCATCTGGCCGGCATTCGCCGCCGTCGCGGCGCTGGCGCTGGGACATCACGTGCGCGGGGGGATTCTCGTGCTCTCTTCAGCCGCCCTCGCCGCCGCCATGTGGCTCCTGCGCATCCGCTGCCTCGGCCACCCCCTGATGGGCGCGCCCATCGTCCACGTGCAGTTCACCCTCTCCCGCCAGCTCTGGCAGCTCGTGATGCTCCTGTTCTACCCGGTTGCCTGGAACCTGAGCTTCACGTATCCGGCGATCCTGGGCGAGGCTTACAGTTTCATGCACGGGGCGCTCTATAAAGCTCTCCTCACGGACCTGCTCGTCATCGCCGCGAACGTCGTGCTGTTGCTGCACCTGCCCCGCATATGGGTCGTGATCTGGGCCTGGCGGCTCATCATGTATCTGCCGTCGATGCCTTTCGCGAACCTGTACGCCTTCTACCGCTACATACCCACGCTGGGCGATGCCCTGCTCTACGGCGTCGCCGTGTCGGCCGCTGCTCCGTGGCTGGGGCGATTCGCCCGCGAGCGGTTCGACCGCCGGCGCGCGGCGAGCGCCCGTTCGGAGGTCTGAGCCCGGCCGCACCTCGGCGCGGCATGCGCGTCACGGCAGCGATGCCGGCAGGCGCGCTACCCCGGCGGCCACGTCATTCGCCGGCCGCCGAGCACGTGGATGTGCAAATGCGCGACCTCCATCCCCGCGTCCGGCCCCCAGTTAATGACCGTCCGGTAGCCCGACTCGGCGAGGCCCCCGTCACGCGCGACCTCCGCGGCCACCATCAGCAGGTGCCCGAGCAGCTCGGGGGCCGCGCCCTCAAGCTCGGCCATGCCGACGATGTGCTCGCGCGGGATCACCAGCACGTGCGTGGGCGCCTGGGGGTTGATGTCGCGGAAGGCCACGCAGTGGTCGTCCTCGTACACGATCGTGCTGGGGATCTCGCCTGCGACTATCCGGCAGAAGATGCAGTCCTCCGGCATACGCACGCCCTCCTGTCAGTCAGTTTCGAGAAGTTGCTCCGGCCGTGGCAGGTTCGAGGCGACTGCGAGCAGGCCCTCCCGCCAGTCGCTCATGCCCGGGAGCCGTCACCCAGGTACCGCGTGTCGAGCGTCTCCTCGACCACGCCGCCGTGCGCCCGCCGGATGCGATATGCCCGGGCCTGGGGCCGGGAGCTGATCGCCTCCGCCAACTCCGTCCCGACGAAGTGGAGGGCGGCCGCGTCATCGGCCGCGACGCCGTCGGGGAGGTGGCCGTTGGCGATGCACCGATGCAGGACCTCGCGCCGTTCCGGCGTGCGGTCGTAGTGCGGGCAGGCGCTTCCGGGCAGGATGCCGAGACCGTCGTTCAGCGGGACGAGGGCGCCGCTGCGAGAGCCCGTCAGCCCCGCCCGGAACCAGCAGATCATCCCCGCGCTGATGCCGGCCGGGACAACGCCGACCTCCCAGGCCCGGTGCAGTGCACGGTCCGCCCCGTGCACGCGCCACACGGCCAGCGTGTTCACGGTGCTGCCGCCGCCCACGTAGATGACATCCTGGTCGAGCAGGAACACCTGCAGGTCGGAGATGTCGGACTTGCGGAGAAGGCTCAGGTCCGAGGCTCTCGCGCGGTCCTCGGTGAACGCGCCGTAGAACTTGTCGAGGTACCGCTGTGAGTCGCCGCTCGCCGTGCCCACGAAGCACACTCGGGGCCTCTCCCTGCCGGTCAGTGACAGAATGAAGTCATCGAGCAGAGGGTTATCCGGCTCCTCAGAGAAGCCGCCTCCCCCCAGTGCCACGATCTGCCGCGCTCGGCGATCGGCGCGGGTCATGGACACACCACTCTCCGGGTCCGGACCGTGAGGCTTCACAGCAGGCGGGAGTCAACGTGTGAAGCGGCGGCCCTCCAGGCTCAGGGCGTCGAGATCGTTGAGGATCGCCTCAAGGCCGAGGATCGTGCAGGACATCGGGTCGGGAGCGGCGGTGACATTGAGCGCCAACTCGTCGGAGAGCAGGTCGGTGATGCCCCGAAGCTGGGCGCAGCCGCCGGTGACGACGGAATCGACCTGCGTGATCTCGTCCACCTGTCTCTCGGGAAGCCCGTCGATGATCCAGAGCACCTCGGCTGCGGCGGGCTTGAGGGCGCCGCGCATCAGATCGGCGATGCCCTCGAGCTTCTGGTTGCCGGCCCCGTTGGCATCATCGCCGGCGAGGTCGGCGAGACGGACCTGCTCGCTGACCATCTCCGCGCTGAGCGCGCCGGCCATGATCTTGATGTCCTCAGCGCGTGCGGAGCCGATGCTCAGCCTGTAGCGGCGCCGCACGTAGCGCCTGATGGCCTCGTCGAGGTCGTCGCCGCCGAAGTGGATGGCCTCACCGGCCGCGATCATGCCCATGGAGATGACGCCGATGTCCGTCGAGCCGGCGCCCATGTCAACGATCAGCCGGCACTCGGGCTGGTCCATGGGAAAGCCCGCGCCGATGGCGGCGGCGAGAGCGCGGGGCACCGGAATGACCTCGCCCGCGCCGGCCGCCCGGAGCACGTTGGTCAGCGCCCGGCGCTCCACCTGCGTGGCGCGCGTGGGCTCACCGGTGACCACCGTGGGCGCCAGCAGCGGGCGATGCCCGAGGGCGTGGTGCATCAGGTGCCTGAGCAGCAGCACGGCGGCGTCGAAGTCGGCGACCACGCCGCCCTCCAGCGGCCTGACCACGCTGACCCCGCTGACCTCGCGGTCGAGCATCTGCTTGGCCTCGTCGCCATACGCGATGGGGCGCCCCCGCGAGGCCGCCTCGGCTCTCTCCGCGTCGAAGGCGATCGCCGTCGGCTCGCGAACGACCAGCCCGGCGTCCTGCACACTGATGTGACAGGTCGCCGTGCCCAGGTCGATGGCCATTCTCGTCTTCCACGGCAGCAGCCGCAGCACGCGGTGTCAGGTCCTCTACTTCGCGCAAGTGAATGGCTCAGGGATACACTGGAGTGTAGCACAGCCATGCACACAAGGCAATCTAACCGCACATCTGGCGGAGGCGGCACGCCGGAACGGCAGCAGCCAGATTCGTGTGGATGTGCGCACCGAGCGGCGACGTCCCGTGCCTGCGCATCCCGCTCCTGGGCGGGAGGGACCGGGGGCTGAGGCCTGCCCCCTCCTACGGCCAACGGCGCGCGGACGGGGGCGTCCGTGCGACGGGAACGGCCTACGACAACGGCAAACGGCCGGGCGGGAACGGAGGCCCGCCAGTCCAAACGGCACGCCAAATGACTCGCCCCTCGTCCCGCCCGCGGGCGCAGCGAGCCAGGGAGAGGGGGGGCCGGAGAGGAGACGCGCCGCGCCGGCGAGAAGACCGTCCATGACACCATGACGCTGGAGGTGACTGCATGGCGGATACGCCAAGCTCCGTCAGATGGGCCGTCGTCGGCTGCGGCGACATCGCCAACAAGGCCGTCGCGCCCGCGATCAATGACCAGCCCGACTCCCGCCTCGTCGCGTTCTTCTCCAATACGCCCGAGCGAGCCGAGGAGATGCGCCGGGCGCATGACGCCCGCTGGGCCTGCTCCGACCTGGCGCGGATCCTCGAATCCGACGAGATCGACGCCGTCTACGTCGCCTCGCCCGTGCACCGGCACGCGCCCGAGAGCATCGCGGCCGCCCGGGCCGGCAAGCACGTCATCTGCGAGAAGCCCATGGCGCTGAGCGTCGCCGACTGCCGGGAGATGCTGCGTGCCGCCGACGACGCGGGCGTCACGCTCACCTGCGCCTACTACCGCCGCTTCTTCCCCAAGTCCCGCAAGATCCGCTCGCTGCTCGACGACGGCGCCATCGGCACCCCCATCGTGTGTGAGATCACCATCTGCAGCCGGCCGAACATCACCCCCGACAACCCCAAGTACTGGCGCCTGCTCCCCGAGCAGGGCGGCGGCGGCGCGCTCATGGACGTGGGCAGCCACCGGCTCGACCTCGCCTGCTACTTCCTGGGCGACCCCGTCGAGGTCTCGGGCTTCGCCGACCGCCTCGACCGCGACGACATGCAGGTCCCGGACGTCGAGTGCCTGCTCGCGCGCATGGACTCGGGCGCGCACGTGCACTGCACCGCCTCCTGGGCCACCGCCGTCCGCGCCGACGATCTGATGATCCGCGGCACCGAGGGCTCCATCGAGGCCCGTCCCTACGACCGGGCGCCCCTGCTGCTGCATCGGGGCGGAGAGACCGAGAGCTTCGACCTCGCACCCGCCGACAACTGGCACTACCCGCTCATCGACGACTTCGCGCGCGCCATCCTCGAGGGCCGCGAGCCGGAGTTCACCGGCCGCGACGGCCTGCAGGCCTCGCGCATCATGGAGGGCTGCTACCGCTCCAGCGAGACCGGCGAGACCGTGCGGGTGTGAGCGCGCGAGAGCGAGCGCTTCGTGCTCTGCATCCTGGGCCGCGAGCCTGACGATGACGGCGGCCTGTCGAGAGGCGAGGTCAGCCGCGACCGACGCGGCGATCGCGACTACGACCTCGTCTGGAGCAGCCGTGGCCGACTACGGAAGGTGCGCGCCCTCCCTCCGCGGAATACCAGCGCCGGCAACACACACGAGAGGGAGGATGCGCATGGAACTCAGGCAGATCGGGACATCGGACCTGCGGGCCACCCCCATCGTCTTCGGCGCATGGGCCATCGGCGGCTGGATGTGGGGCGGCACAGACGACGAGAAGGCCGTTGAGGCCATCAACGCCGCCATCGATGCGGGCATCAACGCCATCGACACCGCGGCGGTGTACGGCTTCGGCCACTCCGAGCGGATCGTCGGTGAGGCCATCCAGAACCGGCGCGACGAGGTCCTTGTCTTCACCAAGTGCGGCCTGCGCTGGGATCACGACGGCGGCCAGCATCACTTCGACAGCGAGAAGGCCGACGGGGAGCCGGTCGAGATCCACCGCGACCTCTCCCGCGACAGCATCCTGTGGGAGTGCGAGCAGTCGCTCGAGCGGCTGGGCATCGACCGGATCGACCTCTACCAGTGCCACTGGCCCCACGAGGACACACCGGCGGAGGAGACCATGGGCGCGCTGGTCGAGCTGCTCGACCAGGGGCTGATCGGCGCGATAGGCGTGAGCAACTTCACGGCCGAGATGATCGACGAGTTCCTGAGCTACGGCCCCATCCACTGCTCCCAGCCCAAGTTCAGCCTGCTCTCGCACGAGCACCTCGACGGCGTGATCGCCTGGTGCGACGAGCACGACATCGCCACCATCGTCTACAGCCCGCTCGAACAGGGGCTCCTCACCGGCAAGGTCACGGTGGACCGCGAGTTCGCTGAGGGCGACCAGCGCCGCGACAGGCCATGGTACACCGAAGAGAACGTGCGGCGCGTCAACGCCGTGCTCGACCAGGTCATGCGGCCGATCGCCGAGGCCCACGGCGCGACGCTGGCGCAGACGACCCTCGCCTGGACCGTGCGCGCACCGGGCATCACCTGCGCCCTCGCCGGCACCCGCAACCCCGATCAGGCCCTCGAGAACGCGGGCGCGATGGACATCGAGCTGACCGACGAGGAGTTCCAGACGATCAAGGACGCGTTCTGGCAGATCGAGGGGCCGTAGGAGGCCCGTAGCGGCTGCGCGCGGGGGCGCAGGTGTGCGCCTGTCACGCTGATGTCGGGCGCGGCGGGAGCTCGATGGCCGCGCCCGCGTCCGTCAGCCTGCGCTGAAGCTCCCCGACGGGCACCTGGTGCAGCGCGCAGTCGCGCTCGGCGGCCAGCGCCGCGGCCGCACCGGCCGCCTCCCCCATCGTCCAGCAGCAGTGGATCTCGCGCAGCGCCTCCATGGCCTCCGGGTCCGCACAGACGCAGCGCCCGGCGACCGCGACGTTGTCCAGATCACGTGGAATGAGTGACCGCAGCGGGATCTCGTAGACCAGGTCGGGGTTGCGGAAGTCGTTGCCCAGCGCCACGCTGTCCGTATAGTGGCGCTCGGCGGTGAAGTCATCGAAGAGCATCTCGTGGCGGCACTCGATGCGCCGCGTGCAGCGCACGCCGATCTGCCAGGCGGTGTCGATCAGCCAGGCCTCCTCGAAGCCGGGCATGTGCTCGCGCAGCACCTCAAGCACCCGGCCCGCCGCCCGCCGGCCCTGGACCTCCATGCGGCTGAGCACGTCCGGATCGAGGAAGTCGCCCGGAGCCATGTGGTTGTTCCCCCAGGCGACGCCGGGCTCAATCGGGAAGGGCGACAGGCCCAGGTAGCTCTCGTAGCCGCCGGCCTGGCGCGCCGCCTCGTGCACCTCCCGCGCGCCGCCGTCGCTGCGCGCCTCGCTCCAGCGCTCGAGGTCCACGTTGCCGATGCGGAAGGGCATGCCGATCATCTTGTCGTCGCGCTCGAAGCCCGCGCCGGCCATCGCCGCCACGTCGCCGTCGCCCGTCGCGTCCACGATGGTGCGCGCGCGGATCGCCTGCCGCCCGGCCTTGCTCTCCACGATGACGCCCCCGGGCCGGCCCTCCTCGCCGAAGGTGCCCACCACCCAGGAGTGGAGGCGCAGGCGCACGCCCGCGTCGAGGCACATCTCATCCGAGAGCCGCTTGAGGCCCTCGGGGTCGAACATGCTGCTTCCGCGCTCGCTGCGGTAGTCCGCCTCGCCGGCCTCGATGAGCGTCTCCAGCGTCTCCCGCCCGATGCCACCGATCACCTGATGGCCGTCGCGCGTGAGCGGCGGCAGCACGATGACCAGCCCGCCGGTCGCCAGCCCGCCGAGACAGCCGTAGCGCTCGACCAGCATCACGTCCGCACCGGCCCGACCGGCCGCGACCGCGGCGGCTGTCCCCGCCGGCCCACCCCCGCACACCAGCACATCGACCTCGGCGATGACGGGGATCTGCCGCTCCGACTCGGTGATGACGTCGGTGGACATGAGGCGTGCCTCCTGCATACGTGTGCATCGCACTTGGGCGCAGGGTTTCCTCGCACCGCCCGCGGCGTCCTGCCCATGCGACGGCGCTTGCCGTGTGCCGCCTCTCCCGCTTGCGTCATCTCGTGTATGACGCAAGCGGGAGAGGCGGACGGAGCTTGCCCCGCACGCTCAGGGGGTGAGGCGCCGTTGCCGTCCGTGCGGGAACATGCAGACGGGGCGCCGACTCGCTATCGGCGCCCCGTGTTGGGAGATCGAAAGTCCACTGTCTCTGACTGAACGACCGGCCGGACGTCGGTCCGGCTCCTCCTACCACCCGCGCGTGGCCAGGCGCTCCTCGTCGGGGAGCGTGCGCACGTCGATGCCCGCCATCGCCGCGCCCTCGAGGCCGCGGCACGCGTTGGCGACCTCGACCGGGTCCTCGTAGTACGTGGTGGCATGCACGATGGCCCTGGCGCGCGCCGCCGGGTCCTCCGACTTGAAGATGCCCGAGCCCACGAAGACGCTCTCGGCGCCGAGCTGCATCATCAGCGCGGCGTCCGCGGGGGTGGCGATGCCGCCGGCGGCGAAGTTCGGCACCGGCAGTTTGCCCTCGCGGGCCACCTGCCTGACGAGGTCGTAGGGCGCGCCCATGTTCTTCGCCTCGGTCATCAGCTCGTCGTCGCGCAGGCCGGTCAGGTGCTTGATCGCCGTCTGCACCGACCGCATGTGCCGGGTGGCCTCGACGATGTTGCCGGAGCCGGCCTCGCCCTTGGTGCGGATCAGCGCGGCACCCTCACCGATCCGGCGCAGCGCCTCGGCGAGGTCGGTGCAGCCGCACACGAAGGGCACATCGAAGGCGTGCTTGTCGATGTGGAAGTGCTCGTCCGCGGGCGTGAGCACCTCGCTCTCGTCGATGAAGTCCACGCCGATGGACTCGAGCACCTGCGCCTCCGCGAAGTGCCCGATGCGGGCCTTGGCCATGACCGGGATGCTCACAGCCTCCATGATCTCCTCGATGATGCGCAGGTCGGCCATGCGCGCGACGCCGCCCTCCTTGCGGATATCGGCGGGCACGCGCTCGAGCGCCATGACGGACACGCCGCCGGCGTCCTCGGCGATCTTCGCCTGCTCGGCATTGGTGACGTCCATGATGACGCCGCCGCGCAGCATCTCGGCCAGTCCGACCTTCGTTCTCCATGTGGATCTCTCGGCCATTTGCGGTCACCCTTGCCTCTGCCAATGCGGACAGTACCCAAAAGCCCCGCGGCAACCTGCTGCCATGCGGGGCCTCATTTGTTGCCTCCACCTACAGGATAGCACCGCGAAAACGCGGAGTCAAGGAATCGCCGCCCACAGGCCGCATGTAACTCGTCCGCGGCCGAGCGGCCAATACCTGTGCCGGCCGGCGGCAGGTCCCGGCCTGCCGACCGGCCAATCTCTCCGCACGCACGCGGTTACCCGGCGCCTCGGGTGAGGCCGGTGTCGCCCACGAAGGGAGCCGATCATGGGACTCGTGCTGCTCGTGATAGCATTTGGTGCGTTGCTGCCTGTCTCCGCGGCGGCTCAGCAGGACGTGCTGCTTGTGGCCGACTTCGAGGCGGACACGGGCGGCTTCGTCAGCGCCGACCCGGTGGCGGAACTGAGTATCAGCGACGACCCGAATCTCGCCTTCGAGGGGCAGGGCGCTCTTCAGCTCGAGTACGTGCAGGCGCCACTGTACCCCGACGTCCCCGAGTGGGGGTTGCCCGGCGCGCTCTATCTCCCGCTTCCCGACGGAGCCGAGGGGCTTGGCGAGATTGCCTTCGCGCTCCGGTCCAAGCTTTCGACGCCGATCATTGTGGTACTCGCCGAGGGCGAGGACGGTCCGCGCTACAACTGCCTTGTCTGGTGCGCCGCGGGGACGTGGAACGAGTACTCGCTCGTCCTCAGCGACTTCATACACGATCGCAACGGCCCGGCGGATCACAACGGACGGCTCGACCCCGCAGATATGACCGGCGTCGCTATCGTCGATGCCGACGGCTTCGTTCGGATGATCGGCGAGGCCACGGAGCTCTTCCACGTTGAGCCTCCCGCGGAGCAGACGCTCCGGCTCGACGCATTCGTGCTGCGCGCGGGAGAGCCGCCGACCGCTCCGTCGCCGGGCGGACCGACTGCACTGGCCGATTACTCCCCCCCCATGCGCGGCCTGCTGGCTTTGGGCGGCCGGGACGTCGCAGTGTACCCCGAGGAGCAGGAGGACGGCGAGTTCGCCCTCAGAGCCGACTACACGACCCCCGCGGGAACGCTCTTCGCGCTCGCACACGCGCTCCGGCCCGGCGTCCTGGACGGCGTCGGCGCGATCCGTTTCCATGCGCGGACCAACCGGAGGGTGACGCTCGTGGTCACCCTCGACGAGCGCCGTGGTCCGGGCGAGCTCAACAAGAGCAGCTACCACGCCACCATGCAGGTCGAGCCGGCCGATGAGTTCAAGATGGTGACGATCCCGCTCTCGCTCTTCGAGCTGGGCGACGATCAGACCGACCCTGACGGCACGCTGGACGCGGACCTGGTCGAGATGCTGTCGATCATCGACGCGACGGCCGCCTTCGAGGGCTCCGAGGTCATCAACACGCTCCGGCTGCGCGCCCCCGTGGCCGTGGAGTGAGCCGCCGAGCGCCCGACCTCGGGTGAACCCCTCGCCCCCCTGCTGTTCCATGTACCGGGCAGCCCAATGAGCGATGCCACCGACGAGGACCTGATGGTACGCGATGGTACGCGCGCGGGAGGGCGACGCGGACGCATTCTGCGCGCTGGCGCGGCGCCACCAGGGCCGGCTGGAGCGCTTCCTCTACCACATGACGTGGGATCGCGAGCTGGCCGAAGACGGCGCCCAGGAGGTGCTGGTCCGAGTCTGGCTGGCACGCGAGCGCTACGAGCCGACCGCGCGCTTCACCACCTTCCTCTTCGCCTGCGCGCGCAACCGGTGCCGGAATCTCCGCGCCAGACGCAACTCGCGCCCCCCCTGTGGTGTCGCTCGAAGATCAGGTTGGCCCGGAGGCGAGGGCCCTGCTGCATGAGCTGATCGCCACCGATGACGTGGCCGAGCGGGAGCTGCTGCGCGGCCACGAGCGCTTCCGCATCCGCCGCGCCATGGACGCCCTGCCCGAGGCGCAGCGCATGGTCTTCGCTCTGTCGCACTTCGAGGGCCTGCCACACGCCCAGATCGCCGGGATGCTCGGCATCCCCGAAGGCACCGTTAAGTCGCGCATGCACCACGCGTACCGGAAGCTGCGGGACGCGCTGACCGAGGAGGAGTGAGCGATGAAGTGCGAGACCGTTCGAGAGCTGCCGGTCGCGTATCACAAGGGCGAGCTGGACGACGACAAGCGCGCGGCGGTCGAGGAGCACCTCGCGCAGTGCACGGCCTGTGCCGCCGAGGCCGAGGGCGCGCGCCGCATCGTGGCGACGCTCGACCAGGCCAGCGATGAGCCCATCGAGCGCATCGCGAGTACCGTCATCGAGCATGCGGTCAAGAGGCGCGCCACCGACATCCACATCCGCCCGGCGTCCGATCATCTCATGGTTCGGTACCGCATCGACGGGGTCCTGCACGATGCCATCCGACTGCCCGCGTACGTCATCAAGCCACTCGCGGCGCGCATCAAGCACATGGCCAATCTGTCAGTGTCGGAGCGCAACATCGCCCAGGACGGCCGCATCAGGGTCGAGCACGAGGGCAAGGAGTACGACCTGCGGGTCTCGGTCCCGCCCAGCGCCAGCGGGGAGTCGGTAGTCATGCGAGTCCTCGACCCGAGCGCGGTGCAGCTCGGCCTGGGCGACATCGGCATGCACCCGAGTACCCGTGAGCGATTCGACGAGCTGCTGCGCCGCCCCAACGGTCTGGTGCTCGTCGCGGGTCCGACGGGCGGTGGCAAGACCACCACACTCTACGCAGCGCTCAAGTCGCTTATGAAGCCTGAGATCGCTGTGTTCAGCATCGAGGACCCGGTCGAGTACCGCTTCGACGGTGTCACACAGATCCCCATCAACCCCAGGGCGGGGGTCACCTTCGCGGTCGCCATGCGGCACCTGCTCCGCCGGGACCCCGACGTGATCCTGTGCGCCGAGATCCGCGACCGGGAGACGCTGCAGTTGTGCTTTTCGGCGGCCCTCACCGGCCACCTGCTGCTGACCACGCTGCACACTGACGACGC
>JALGUJ010000076.1 GCA_029820945.1 Candidatus Zipacnadia bacterium
TAGCAAACGGCCGGGCGGGAACGGAGGCCCGCCCCTCCCAACGGCACGCCAAACGACTCCCCCCTCGTCCCGCCCGCGAGCGCAGGGAGCCAGGGAGAGCGGGGTGTCCCTCCCGCTCCTGGGCGGGAGGGACCGGGGGGGTGAGGCCTGCCCCCTCCTACGGCCAACGGCGCGCGGACGGGGGCGTCCGTGTGTCATCCACAGGAATCTGGATGCTCTCTGCACAACGCGAAGGCCGGCGTCCTCCCCATGGTCCGCCCTTACACCTGACCTTCCACTGGTCAGCGTCAGGTCAGAGCGCGTCGAGGAACCGGCGCGTCTCCTCCATGGTGGGAATCCCCGTGCGGCCGCCCAGGGCCCGGCACTTGAGGGCCGCGACGGCTGAGGAGAAGCGCAGGTTCTCACGCAGATCGTACCCCAGCGCGACGCCGTAGGCGAAGGCGCCGTGGAAGACGTCGCCGGCGCCAGTGGTGTCCACGACCGGCTCGACCGGCAGCGCGGGCTGGTGGATCAGCTCATCGCCGCGGAAGGCCAGCGCTCCCTCGGCCCCGAGCGTGATGACCACAGTCTCGGGACCGCCCCGCAGGATCGCCCGGCCCGCCGCCGTCACGTCGCTCTCGCCGGTGAAGCGGAGGGCGAAGCGCCGCGGCACGACCGGGTGGCTGGCCGTCGCCATCAGCTCCGCGTCCTCCACCTGAGGCCGCTCAAGGTCCAGCACCACCGGCACCCCGGCCTCGCGCGCCCAGCGCACTGCGGCGACGGCAGCCATGTTGTGGTGGCCGTCCACGAGCAGACAGCGGCAATCGAGCAATGCGTCACGATCCAGCTCCTCCGGGGAGAACTTTCCCTTCGTCCCGTGGATGTAAAAGATCGTGCGCTTGCCCGACGGGCTCTCCGCGGCGCAGAAGGCGAACTGCGAGGTCGTTCCCGGCACCTCCACAAGCCACCTCGTGTCCACGCCCTCAGCCTGGAATGACTCGCGGATGTGCCGGCCGAACTCGTCATCCCCAATGCGGCCGAAGACGGCCGCACGGCCGCCGAGACGCGCGACGGCGGCCATCGCCGTCCCGGCCTGCCCGCCGCCCTGCATGGACAGCTCGCTCATGGCGACCTTCTCGTCCAGGCCAGGGTAGTGCGCTATGATGCCGAGGTAGTCCCAGCAACAACAGCCCAGGCCGCAGACATCGAAGGTCGGTGTTCCTTCGGCGTTGATGGCAGTCCAGCCCCTTCCTGGTCGGCGCTCGGCGATGATTTCGATGGGTTGTCGCGATTCCCTTGCCAGATTACGTGCGCCACTGTAGAATCGCGCAACGCCCTCAGCACAGGTCTGCACGCGCTGACGCGGTTCTGAGGCCGGGTCGCGGGATGGGAGGTCTGCCCCGTGTGGCATGCTCTGTTCGAGGCGGTGAGAGACGCCCTGCCGCCGCCGGCTGTGGTGGCGCTGCTCTCGGCCGCCCCGATAAGCGAGGTGCGCGGCGGGATCCCCGGCGGCCTGCTGCTGGGCATGCCACTCTCGCAGATCCTCCCCATCGCCATCGTGGCCAACGTGCTCATCGTCATTCCCGTGCTGCTGTGGTTCAATCCGCTCGCCGACTGGCTGATGCAACGCGGGATCCTGACGGGCATCGTGAAGCGCCTGATCGCGCGTGCGCGTTCGAAGAAGCCGATGCTGGACCGCTATGGCATCTACGGGCTGACGCTCCTGGTGGCGGTTCCGCTTCCGGTGACAGGGGCGTGGACGGGCGCGCTGGTCGCCTCCGTGTTCGAGATGGACTTCGCCCGCGCGGTGATCTGCATCACGCTCGGCGTGATCATCGCCAGCGCGGTGGTGACCGCCCTCTGCTTCACGGGCGTCTGGACCTATCAGACGCTGACGGCATAGCAGTGGCGCGCGACGCAGGGGACGGGTTCCGGAGCATGGCAGCATCCAGATTCGTGTGGATGCGCGCACCGAGCGGCGACGTCCCGTGCCTGCGCATCCCGCTCCTGGGCGGGAGGGACGGGGGGTGAGGCCAACCCCGTTGCGGCGCGAACGCCTGCAGAGCAACGACCTGCGGATGGGGGCCTCCGTGTCTCATCCACAGGAATCTGGATGCTGCCCCGGAGCATGCGTGCCTTGACAGCAGCGCACGCAATCCCGTATCATAGATGTGCAGGCATCGTTGAGGCGCGTCCGAGTGTTATAGGGCTCCAGCGACCGGCTGGAGCCGTTTTGGGTTTTGTATGCTTCCTGAATGGCTGCTTGACCGGGTTCAGACGCCGGCCCGTTACCTGGGCGGCGAGCTGAACGAGGCCACCAAGGCCGACGCCGACGTAGCCAGCCGCGTGGCAATCTGCTACCCCGATACATACGAGGTCGGCATGTCCCACGCGGGGCTGCGTATTCTGTACCACGTCATCAACCGCCGCGACGAGTCCGCCTGCGAGCGCGTCTTCCTGCCCTGGGTCGATGCCATCTCGCTGATGCGCGAGCGAGGCGTCTGCCTAACCAGCCTGGAGACCTCCACACCGCTCTCCCAGTTCGACTTCGTGGGCATCACGCTGCAGCACGAGCTGACCTTCACGAACGTGTTGGCGCTGCTGGATCTCGGCGGCATCCCGCTGCGTGCGAGCGAGCGGCGCGGCCCCGATCCGCTGGTCATGGGCGGCGGCCCATGCGCATTCAACCCCGAGCCCGTCGCCGACTTCTTCGACTTCTTCGTCATCGGGGACGGCGAGGAGGCCGTGGACGACCTGCTCGATCTGTTTGCCTCTCTGCCCGCCGCCCTTCGCCGGCGCGAGGGACGAAGCGATGAGGGGCGGCACGAGCTGCTGGAGCGCATCGCGACCGTGGACGGCGTCTATGTCCCGTCCGGCTACGCGCCGCGCGAGAGCGACGAGGGCATGCTGATCCCACGCTCGCGGGGTGCTCCGTACCCCGAGCGCGTCACGCGGCGCGTCGCCGTCGATCTCGACGAGCTGCCCTACCCCACCGCCCCCATCGTGCCCTGGATGGAGACGGTGCACGACCGGGCGGAGATCGAGATCACTCGCGGCTGCACGCGCGGCTGCCGCTTCTGCCAGGCCGGCATGATCTACCGGCCCGTGCGCGAACGCAGCCTGGACACGCTCGTGGAGCAGGCGGAGGCGATCATCGCCAATACGGGCCACGATGAGCTCTCCCTGCTCTCGCTGAACTGCCCGGACTACACGCGCATCGCCGAGCTGATCGACCGGCTTCACGACCGGCTCGCAGACCGCCGCGTCTCGGTGGTCATCCCGTCCCTGCGCATGGACACCTTCAGCGTCGGCCTGGCCGAGCGCGTCCAGCGCGTGCGCAAGGGCGGTCTGACGCTCGCGCCGGAGGCCGGGTCCCAGCGCATGCGCGACGTGGTCAACAAGGACGTGACGGCCGGGGACCTGCTCTCGGCCGTGCGCGCCGCCTTCCGCGCCGGGTGGCAGCGGGTCAAGCTCTACTTCATGATCGGCCTGCCGACGGAGACGGACGAGGACGTGCTGGGCATCGCCGATCTGATCGACCAGGTGCTCGCGCTCGGCCGCGAGGAGCTCTCGAAGTCCGGCTACGGGCGGCTAAGGATCAACGTCAGCGTCAATGCCTTCATCCCGAAGCCGCACACGCCCTTCCAGTGGCTGGGGCTGGCGGACCTCGAGTCGCTGCGCCGGCGCCGCGATCTGCTCCGGCAACGCGTGACCAACCGCCGCGTCTCGCTGTCGTTCGGCGACTTCCACGCGAGCCTGCTGGAAGCCGCGCTGGCACGCGGCGACCGCCGCATGTGCGACGTCATCCTGGAGGCATACCGCCGCGGCGCGCTCCTGGATGGCTGGAGCGAGCACTTCGACATCGGAGCCTGGCGCGAGGCCTTCGGCCGCCGGGGGCTCGATCTCGCCGCCGAGGCGCACAGAGGGCTCCGGCCGGCGGCGGAGTTGCCATGGGACGTGATCGACTCGGGGGTGACGAAGGCCTTCCTGCGCCGGGAGCTCGAGCGGGCCATGCGCGGGGAGCCGACGCCCGACTGCCGGGCGGCTGGGTGCCGCGACTGCGGCATGACCGCACTTGTCCCCGAGTGCCCGGTTGTGACATGGGCCCATGTCGCGCGCGGGGGCTGCTAGCGTGGAGCCACCGGTGCGGCACTTCGCCATCGTGTGCTTCCGGAAGACCGGTCCTCTGCGCTTCCTGTCGCACCTGGACGTGGCCCGGGCCATCGACCGCGCGGTGCGCCGCGCCGCGCTGCCCGTGATGTACTCCGAGGGGTACAACCCCTCGGCCCGGATCGGCCATGCGCACGCCCTGCCGGTGGGCACGGCCGGCAGACGCGAGCTGTGCCAGATCGAGCTGCAGCGGGCACTGGCGGCCGATGAGGTGCTCCGGCGGCTCTCCGCCGAGCTGCCCGACGACCTCGCGCCGGTCGATGTGCAGGTCGTGTCAGGACAGAAGCGGAAGCACCTTTCGGGCCTTGAGCGGGCGGAGTATGAGGTCGAGCTGTGGCCCGCGGAGCAGGTCGATCTGTGCCGGCTGCAGGACGCCGTCCAGGCCCTGCTGGACGCGGAGACAGTCGAGATAGTACGGGAGACCAAGTCTCGAACCCGCAAGATCGACGTCAAAGCGGGTATCCATAGACTACAACTGCTTGAGCCGCGCGCGCCGGGCGGTGGGGCGCGGCTCCGCATGTCGCTGGCGCTTGAGCAGGAGCGGCTGGTAAAGCCGACCGAGGTCGTTGAGTGCCTCCGGCGTCAGCTCAGCAGCATGACCGGCCGGGACGTAGCCCTCGACGTGCGGGGGACGACGCGTCTTGGCCTGGAGTGATGTTCGCGGGCGAGAGGCCCGTGGGAACGCAAGATCTCTGGGCGGGCTCGGTTCGCACTGGCCCGGCCAGCAGCACACAGCTTTTCAATTCGTCGAGCCGGCGCTTGAGTCTCTGCCGGCTGGCGGGGGCCCCGTTTGGGCCGCACTCGTCAGACGGCTGCAGGACTGCCTGCGCCGAGCTCAGAAGGAACAGTCTACATGTCAACCAATATCGTCGCAAATGTAACGGACAGACAGACACGCATAGCCATCGTGGAGGGCGATCGTCTCGCCGAACTCATGGTCGAGCGAGGCGAGCGGGTGGTCGGGAACGTCTACAAGTGCCGCGTCGAGAATGTCGTCCGCGGCCTTGACGCCGCCTTCGTTGAGTGCGGCCTCGAGAAGAACGTCTTCCTCCACGTCTCCGACGCGGTTCCGGAGGAGCCCTCGCGCAGCAAGATGCGCCGCAAGATGAGCGCCTTCCCGCCCATCGGGAAGGTGGTTCGGGAGGGCGAGGAGTTCCTCGTGCAGATCGTCAAGGGACCGCTGGCCGACAAGGGCGCGCGCGGCACGAGGCGGATCTCACTGCCGGGCCGCTACCTGGTACTGATGACGGACACGTCGGAGAAGGTGGGCGTCTCCAAGAAGATCGAGGACGATGAGGAGCGCCGGCGCCTGCGCAACATCGGGCGCGAGGTCTGCCCCGAGGACTTCGGCATCATCGTCCGCACTCGTGCGCAGGGCGCGACGCGAGAGGACCTCGAGGACGACGTGCGCTTCCTGACCAGACTCTGGCAGACCATCCAGGGCCGTGCTCAGCAGGCCAAGGCCCCCGCACTGATCCACGAGGACCTGAGCCTCGCGCTTGAGGTGCTCAGGGACGTCTTCTCCGCCGAGGTGGACGAGTTCATCATCGACGACAAGATCACCTACGACAAGGTCCTCAACCTCCTCCACAACATCGCGCCGAACCTGCGCGACCGCGTTCACCTCTACCGTGAGGACGAGCCCATCTTCACGCACTACAATATCGAGCCGCAGATCGAGCGGGCGCTGCAACCCAAGGTGTGGCTGCCGCACGGCGGCTGGATCAACATCGAGCAGACCGAGGCCCTGACCACGATCGACGTCAACACCGGCAAGTTCACCGGCAAGAGCCTGGAGGACACGGTCCTGCACACCAACCTGGAGGCCGCCGACGAGGTCGCCAACCAGCTCAAGCTGCGCGATATCGGCGGCATTATCGTCATCGACTTCATCGACATGGACAAGCCCCAGCACCGCAAGCGGGTGACGGCCGCGCTGCGGCAGGCATTCGCGCGCGACCGCATGAAGACGCGCATCATGCACATCACCCGGCTGGGGCTCGTCGAGATGACGCGGAAGCGGACCAGCGAGAGCCTGGCTGAGACGCTGCAGACCACCTGCCCCTGCTGCGGCGGCAAGGGCCTCATCCTCTCCGCGGAGACGGTCGCCGCTTCGCTTGACCGCGAGATCAGGCGGCAGGTGCGCGAGACCGACGCGAGGCTGTTCCATGTCCAGGCGGTTCCGCAGGTCGTCATGGAGTTCATCGGGCCCTTTGGGGAGTACGTGGACAACCTCGAGGAGGACATGACCTGCGAGGTCTACGCCCGGGCGGACCGGAGCATGAACCCCGAGCAGTTCGAGATCACCCCGCTCGAGACCCGGCGCCAGCTCGGCCGCATCTGCCGACAGCGCGCCGGGCACAAGGTCGAGATCCAGCCCGAGGACGTGCTCCGCGTTCCCGAGATGGGGCTTGTCGGCTGCGTTGACGGTCTGGTAGTATATGCACCGGAGGTGTCACCCGACACGGAGGAGCCGATCAAGCTCCGGCTCACCAAAGTCGCCAACTCCTACGCCAGAGCGACACCAGTGGGCAACTGAACTGCACGGGGTGGTGGCGATGAACCTCGCGCGCCACATGGCCCGCCGGCCGCCGGTGCCTCCAGAGCAGTCGCGCCTGCTGTACAGCGCCAGACTTCGACGGTGGTTCGTTTACGGGCTCGCGGCGATGCTCGTCCTCGTGATCGCCTATCTGGCCGCGGGCTTCGCGATGCCACCGGACGAGTTCGACATCGGCGTTGAGGCCATCCCGGGCGTCTCGGAGAACGCCGGGGTCGAGCGTGTGCAGGTGGACCCCGGAAGCGGCGATACGTTCCTGGACGTGCGCCTGCAGGATGGAACGCTGCGGCGCTTCCGCGTCACCACCGGGGAGGACGAGCCACAGTTCTGGGAGGTGCCGGCCGAGCAGTAGCGGCCCGGCCACGGCGGGGATGGCTGAGGCGCGCGCTACTTCCTGCTGTACTTCTTCTTCGCCTTGCGGCTTGCCCGCTTGCGCCGCCGCTCGATGGCGTCAACAGCGGTGAGCGCCAGGTATCCCATCAGCGTCGCGCCGCCACCCACCAGGCCCGCCGCCGCCAGCAGCCCCAGCGCCGGGTTGTCGAAGAGCGCTCCGCCCGTCCGCTGCAGGACCAACGCGAGAAGGCCGAAGCCCGCCGCCATTCCCACGACGATGCCGAGAAAGCCGACGACGAGCTTGCTGCCATCTCCCATCGGTGACAGGGCCTCCAGTGCGAGACGCGTCTTGATGACGGCTTCGAGTCAGGTCTTCTTCGACCACCGGACCGCAGGGACCTGCCACCACGCGGCACGCAGGACACGGGCGGCCCGGGCGAGAATGAGTGGCGGGCGTTCCGCGGACCCGCGGAGGGGTCGCGGCATGTGAGTGCGTCCCGGACCGAGGTCGGTGACAGCGCCCACGCGAGAACCCCGCCCGGAGGTGCAAGCGTGATCGACGAACGCAACAGGCTGCAGACCGTCGCAGGGCTGCACGGCCTGATCCTGGCCTGGGAGACGGACGAAGGTATCCTGCAGGCCGACTACGACTACGGTGTGATGATCAGCGAGGCGCCGGCTACCGGCGGCGTTGCGGCCCTGCGCGCGACCGCGGTCATGGACCGGACGACCGAGGCGCTGCTGGAGCTCAGCGCGCTCCGCGGCATCCGCGCCACCCTCAACGGCGAGGTGGTCGCCGATGGGAGGCCGCGCATCGAGGCCTTCGGCAACTCCTGGCCGGTAACGCTTCGGGCCGGCGAGAACCACCTTGAGCTTCAGGTCACCATCGGAGAGGTCAACAACCGCGTCTCGGCGCGCCTGGTGGCGCCCGACCGCACGCCGCTGGCGGGTGTCACTGAGGTGCGGCCGCACTGGCGTGGCGTCGTCGAGGAGCTGCGCGAGCCGCTCCCCGAGGGCCGCAACCTGTCGCTCTGGCACCAGTGGAACGAGCTGTGCGCGCGCCCACCGCGCATGCGCCTTCGGGATGAGAGCGTCCACTCCTGGCGCCGCTGGCAGGACGCATTCGGGGCCGTCCTCCGGGAGCTGATCGGCCCCACAGGCCCCATTGGCGATGCGGAGCCGGAGGTCATCTCATCCGAGCGGCTGGACGGCTACCGCCGCGACCGGATCGTGCTGTGGGGCGAGCCGGGCATGGCGATCCCTGCATGGCTGCTGCTGCCCGAACGGCCCAACGGCGCCGGCATAGTGAGCATCCACGGCCACGGATACGTGTACGGAGAGACCGTCGGCATCACCGGCGACGAGCGGTCCGAGGCGGCGCTGGACCGGCACAACTACGCCTACGGCGCCCGCTACGCCGAGCGTGGCTACACCGTCATCAACCCGGACATGCGCAACTTCGGCGCCCGGCGCGATGCCGAGGCATTCCGCCGCGATCCGTGCGATCTCGCCGCCTTCCGGCTGGAGCAGTTCGGCGCGAACCTCGTTGCCGGGCAGATCCGCGATTTGCGGGCGTGTCTGGACTACCTGCTGGCCCAGCCGAGCGTCGCCGACGGCCGCGTCGGCGCGACCGGCCTCTCCTACGGCGGCCGGCTGACCATGTACCTGGCCGCCCTGGATCGCCGCATCGCCTGCGCATGCGTCAGCGGCGCGCTGAACGTCTTCCGCGAGCGCCTGACCATCGACTCAAGCTGCGGGGCGCAGTTCGTGCCGGGCATGCTCAGCTACGGCGACACGCCGGAGGTCTTCGGCCTGATCGCTCCACGCCCGCTGTTGCTGGAGCTGGGCACGGTGGACGGCACCTCGCCGGAGATCTTCGCCATGGAGGCCTACGCGCAGATCCAGCGCGTCTACCGAGCGGCCCGCGCCGAGGATCGGCTGGACATCGACGTCTTCGAGACCGGACACATCTACCACGGGGCCAGGGCCTTCAACTGGTTCGACCACTGGCTGCTGGCTGACTGAGAGCAGCGCAGACGACGAGAGGGAGCACTGCAATGCCAGGGACGTTGACGGAGAGGATCATCAGCGACCACCTCGTCGCCGGCGAGATGCAGCCCGGCGAGGAGATCGCTATCCGCATCGACCAGACGCTGACCCAGGACGCGACCGGCACCATGGCCTACCTGCAGTTCGAGACGCTCCGCCTCGACCGGGTGCGCACGGAGCTGTCCGTCAGCTACGTTGACCACAACACGCTGCAGACCGGGTTCGAGAACGCCGACGATCACCGCTACCTGCAGTCCGCCGCCGCGCGCTACGGCGTGCACTTCTCCCGCCCGGGCAACGGCATCTGCCACCAGGTGCACCTCGAGCGCTTCGGCGTGCCCGGCAAGACACTCCTCGGGTCGGACTCGCACACGTCCACAGCCGGCGGCCTGGGAATGCTCGCCATCGGCGCCGGTGGCCTGGACGTCGCCGCGGCCATGGCCGGCGAGCCCTTCCACCTGGACATGCCGGCCGTGGTCGGCGTGCGCCTCGATGGCAGGCTGACCGGGTGGGCATCCGCCAAAGACGTGATCCTCGAGCTGCTGCGGCGGCTCAGCGTCAAGGGCGGCGTCGGCAAGGTCTTCGAGTACTTCGGCCCGGGCGTGTCCACGCTATCGGTTCCAGAGCGCGCGACCATCACGAACATGGGTGCCGAGCTGGGCGCCACAAGCTCGATCTTCCCCAGTGACCACGTGACCCGCCACTTCCTGCTCGCGCAGCACCGCGAGGAGGCGTGGTCGGAGCAGGAGGCCGACGAAGGAGCGAAGTACGACGAGGTCATTCACCTGGACCTGGGCGCGATCCGGCCGCTGGTCGCCATGCCGCACATGCCCGACAACGTCGTCCCCGTGGGCGAGCTGGTCGGACTGCCGGTCGATCAGGTCTGTGTCGGGAGCTGCACGAACTCGTCGCTGAAGGACCTGATGACGGTCGCCGCCATCCTGCGGGACAACACGGTTCACCCCCGCACGAGCCTGGTGGTCTCCCCCGGCTCGCGCCAGGTCGAAGAGATGATCGCTCGCAACGGGGCACTGGCCACCCTGCTCGCGGCGGGCGCTCGGGTGCTGGAGCCGGCCTGCGGACCGTGTATCGGGATGGGCCAGTCGCCGCCCAGCGGTGGCACCAGCGTGCGTACCTTCAACCGCAACTTCGCGGGCCGAAGCGGCACCGCCGACGCGGGCATCTACCTGACCAGCCCCGGGATCGCGGCCCTCGTCGCGCTCGCCGGCGAGTTCGTCGATCCATCGCAGTTCCTCGAGCCGCCCCCGATCGACCTGCCGGATGTCTTCGACGTCGATGACAGGATGATCATCCCGCCGCCCGAGGATGGGACGGGCGTTGAGGTACTGCGCGGGCCCAACATCAGGCCGATCCCGCTGCGCGATGCTCTGCCGGAGGGGTTCGACGCCACCGTGCTGCTGAAGCTGCCCGACAACATCACCACCGACGATATCATGCCGGCGGGCGCCAAGGTGCTGCCGCTGCGCAGCAACATCCCGGCCATCAGCGAGTTCGTGTTCTCCGCGATCGACCCCGAGTTCGCCGCGCGCGCGAGGGAGCACGCGCCGGGAGTCATCGTCGCGGGGGAGAACTACGGCCAGGGCTCCAGTCGCGAACATGCCGCCCTGGCGCCGATGCACCTGGGGGTGCAGGCGGTGCTGGCCGCGTCCTTCGCGCGCATCCACAGGGCGAATCTCGTCAACTTCGGCATCCTGCCGCTGCTCATCACCCCGGAACTCTACGAGGCCCTCGAGCAGGGCGACGTGCTGCACGCGGAGGGCGTCCGAAAGGCCATCGAGGCCAACGAGCCGATCACCGCGACGGTGGAGCGCACCGGCGAGGAGATCGAGCTCAGCTACGACCTGAGCGAGCGGGAGCGCGAGACCGTGCTCGCCGGGGGCCGCCTGAACCAGATCCGGGCGCGGCGGTCGTAGCGGCGGTTCAGCGCCGGGAGGGACGCCCGGACGGGCGCTCCTCTTGCGCGGCCCCGCTCCAGCGCGGGCTACCGCTCCTCGTCGCCCTCGTCCTCGAGGTAGTCCGCCAGCACCTCGCGCAGCGCACGCGCAGCGTTCTCCGTCATCCCCGGAAC
The DNA here is from genome assembly GCA_029820945.1 of Candidatus Zipacnadia bacterium. Classification (GTDB taxonomy): domain Bacteria; phylum Armatimonadota; class Zipacnadia; order Zipacnadales; family UBA5352; genus JALGUJ01. Next base: position 11,178 of record JALGUJ010000076.1, read on the forward strand.
GGCCGCCAGCTCCTCGGGCGTCGCCCGCGCTATGGCATCGATCGAGCCGAAGCTGGTCAACAGCATGTTCCGCCGCGCGGGGCCGATGCCGGGCACCTGCTCGAGCACCGACTCGGTGAGGCGCCTCTCGCGTATGCCCCGGTGATGCGCGATGGCAAACCGGTGCGCCTCGTCGCGCATGCGCTGCAGCAGCGCCCGGGCCTCGGGGAAGCCGGTCATATCCACCGGCCGCGACCGCCCCGGCACGAAGACCTCCTCCTCGCGCTTGGCCAGCGACGCGACCGGCACGTCCTCGATCTCCCAGGCCCTCAGGGACCTGACCGCTACGCCAAGCTGGCCCTTCCCGCCATCCACCACCAGGAGGTCGGGCAGAGGAAGGAACTTCTCGTCGCCCTCGGCGGCGCGCCGCAGCCGCCTCTGGAGCAGCTCCTCCATCATCGCGAAGTCGTCCGGCTTCCCCTCCGTGGCGCGCATGCGAAAGCGCCGGTAGGAGCTCTTCTCGGGCATCCCGTCGCCGAACACGACCATCGACCCGGTGGACTCGCGGCCCTGCGTGGTCGAGATGTCGTAGCACTCCATGCGCTGGGGTGGCTCGTCCAGCGCCAGCGCCTCCGCGAGCTGCCTCAGCGCCTCGCGGGCCCGGCGCTCCTGCTCGCTGGCAGCGGTGCCCCTGAGGGCGAGCTCGGCGTTGTGCGCGGCGAGCTCCACCAGCCGCCTCTTCTCCCCCCGCTGCGGCACCGTGACGCGCACATTCTGCCCACGCGCCTGGCTCAGGACCTCCGCCCAGCCCTCCGCGTCGGCGACCTCGTGTCCCAGCAGCACCTCGCGCGGAACGTGCGCCTCGCTGTAATGCCGGCCCAGGAACTCCTCCAGCACCTCCGAGGGCGTCCGGCCCCCCACGGCCTCAAGCCGGAACTGCTGCTTCTCCAGCAGCCGGCCGCGCCGCACGGAGAGCACCGCCACGACCGCCCGGCCGTTCGCGACCGCGACCCCGAGCGCGTCCTGCTCGCGCTCCTCGGTCGCCACCATGAGCTGGCCCTCGGTCACCTTCTCGACCGCGCGCAGCCGGTCGCGGAGCTGCGCCGCGCGCTCGAAGTCCAGCCTCTCCGCCGCGCGCTGCATGTCCGCGCGCAGCCGCTCGATGACCTCACCGGACTTCCCGGAAAGGAACAGCGCCACCTCATCGCAGATCTCGGCGTACTGCTCGGGCGTCACCTCGCCCGTGCAGGGACCCACGCATCGGTCGATGTGATAGTTCAGGCATGGGCGGCCGCAGGGCTCGCCGGTCAGGTTGCGCCGGCAGCTTCTCAGGCCGAAGAGCTGCTGCACCACGCGCATCGTGCGCCGCATCGAGCCGGCGCTCGGGAAGGGCCCGAACAGCCGGCCCTCGCGAAGGCTCAGGACCTGGTGCCGCTTCGGGTCGTGCAGGCCCCGCCGCTGCTTGTAGCGCCCCGGCATCTTCACCCGCGCATCGGCGGGCAGATCGCGCACCACGATCAGCCGCGGGTACAGCTCGTCGGTCAGTCGCAGATACGGGTAGCTCTTGTCGTCGGAGAGCCTGATGTTGAACCGGGGCTGGTGCTCCTTGATGAGGTTGTACTCCAGCGTCATGGCCTCCAGGTCGGAGCGCGTAACGATGACGTCGAAGCCCCGCGCGCTCTCCACCATCTTCGCCGCCCACGGACTGTGCCTCTCACGGTCGCGGAACCACTGCTGCAGGCGCCTGCGCAGCGAGGCCGCCTTGCCCACGTAGATGACCTCGCCGCCCTCGCCCAGCATCATGTAGGCGCCGGGCTCGTCCGGCACCGTCTTCAGCCGCTCGGCTATGTCCTCGCGCATCCTCTACTCGCGCGGCGTCTTCGCGCGCAGCTCCTCGATCTCATCGCGCAGCTCGGCGGCACGCTCGAACTCCAGCTCCTCGGCCGCCGCCCGCATCTCGTCCTCCAGCGCCTGGATCAGCGCGTCCAGGTCGGCGGCGGCCAGCTCCCCGACGACCTCCTCCGGCACCGTCCGCTCCGCCTCCTCCGCGACCTGTTCGCGGAACCGGATGATGTCGTGGACCTTCTTACGGATCGTTTGCGGCGTGATGCCATGCTCCTCGTTGTACGCGATCTGCTTCGAGCGCCGACGCTCCGTCTCGTCGATGGCCCGCTGCATGGAGTCGGTGATCTGGTCCGCGTACATGATGACCTTGCCGTCAACGTTGCGCGCCGCACGGCCCATGGTCTGGATCAGTGACGTCTCCGAGCGCAGGAAGCCCTCGCGGTCCGCGTCGAGGATGGCGACCAGCGACACCTCCGGGAGGTCGAGGCCCTCGCGCAGCAGGTTGATGCCTACGAGCACGTCGAAGGTGCCCAGGCGCAGGTCCCGCAGCAGCTCTCCCCGCTCGATCGTCTCGATGTCCGAGTGCAGGTAGTGCACGCGGATATCCAGCTCCGCGAGGTAGTCGGTCAGGTCCTCGGCCATCCGCTTGGTCAGCGTGGTTACCAGCACGCGCTGCCCGTTCTCCGCCCGTTCCCGGATCTCCCCGATGAGATCGTCCACCTGCCCCCTGGTCGGCCGCACCTCGACCTCCGGGTCCACCAGCCCCGTGGGCCTGATGACCAGCTCGACCGGCTGCGGCGCGCGCCCAAGCTCGTAAGGCCCCGGCGTCGCGGAGATGTAGACGACCTGCCCCGCGCGCTCCTCCCACTCGCTGAAGGTCAGCGGCCTGTTGTCCAGCGCGCAGGGCAGCCGGAAGCCGTGCCGCACGAGGCTGAGCTTCCGCGAGCGGTCTCCGTGGTACATGGCTTGGATCTGCGGAATCGTCTGGTGCGACTCGTCGATCACCACCAGCTTGTCCGGCGGGAAGTAGTCCATCAGCGTGAAGGGCGCCTCGCCCGGCGCGCGGGCGTCGAAGTGCCGCGAGTAGTTCTCGATCCCCGTGCAGTACCCGACCTCGCGGATCATCTCCAGGTCGTAGAGCGTCCGCTGCTCCAGCCGCTGCGCCTCGAGCAGCATACCCTCGCGCTGGAAGTAGGCGACACGCTCCGTCAGCTCCTGCTCGATCGCCTCCAGCGCCGCCTCGGTGCGCTGCCGTGAGGCCACGAAGTGCGTGGCGGGGAAGACCACCGTCGCCTGCTTCTCCTCGACGATCTCGCCGGTGAGTCGGTCGACGACCATGATCCGGTCGATCTCATCGCCCCACATCTCCACGCGCACGACCTCGTCGTCGTGCATCGGCGTGATCTCGATCACGTCCCCCCGGACCCGGAAGGTCCCGCGCCGCGGCTCGTAGTCGTTGCGCGCGAACTGCATCTTGACCAGGCGGCCCAGGACCTGGTCGCGATCGATGCTCTGCCCCTGGTGCAGGCGAAGCGTGACCTCCTCATACTGCTCGGGGGAGCCCAGGCCGAAGATACACGAGACCGACGCGACCACCACTACGTCGCGGCGCTCCATCACCGCCTGGGTCGCAGAGTGCCGCAATCGGTCGATCTCGTCGTTGATCTGTGAGTCCTTCTCGATGTAGGTGTCCGTGGCGGGGAGATACGCCTCGGGCTGGTAGTAGTCGTAGTAGCTGACGAAGAACTCGACCGCGTTGTGGGGGAAGAACTCGCGGAACTCGGCGCAGATCTGGGCCGCCAGCGTCTTGTTGTGGGCGATCACGAGCGTGGGCTTCTGGACCTGCTCGATCACCTTCGCGATGACGTAGGTCTTTCCCGACCCGGTAATGCCGCGCAGCACCTGGTCGCCGCAGCCCTGCCGGATGCCCTGCGAAAGGGCCTCGATCGCCTGCGGCTGATCGCCCGTGGGCTCGAACTCGGAGATGACCTCAAATCTGCGCATGCTCGATCATTCACATCAGGGTGGCCGCGACCGCCCGTCCGGCGCGCGTCACGCACATAGAGGATACCACAAGCCCGGCTCTATGGGGAGGCGGGCTCGGCCGTGTCGCGCCACTCACAAGCCGAGCCCGGCAAACTCGCCGAACTCCACGGAGATGCGGCCCGTCGCCTCCGACCAGCGGAGACCGACCTCGGTGAGGCCGAGCTCGCGTGCGACCGTGACCTCGATGTCGTCGTAGCTGCCGGCCCCGAAATCGTAGTAGGTCGCCGCGAGCGCGAGCCGCCACTTGTCGCTGAAGTAGTAGTCCACCAGCCCGAAGGCGTAGAGATCGTCGTCTCCGATGTCGTAGCTGCCGGACAGGTAGCCACTCACGTTCCGGCCGTGGTAGGCGCGCAGATCGAGGTTCACGAGGTGATCGTACCCCTCCGGCCCGTCCCCGCTTGTGAGTTGGCCCTGGTAGCCCAGCCGGATCGACTTGTCACTACTGACGATGTGGCGCAGGCTCAGTTCGCCGCGCAGGGAGTTGTGCCGGTAACCGCTGGTGTCCCAGGTGAAGAGATCGCTCACGGTGGGTGTCACCGACGTTCGCTCGCCAATGTGCGTCCTGGGCAGGTCGATGGCGCCGTAAACCTGGTGCTCGGCGACCAGCCCATCGTCCAGCCCCTCGATGTGTCGCAGGCCACCTGCGGTACCCACGCGGTACGTGGCGTTCCACGTGCCCAGGGGCTGGTTCATGCTCAGCAGGTCGGCCCCCATCGCGTAGGACAGGCCACCGCCATCGGGGTCCTGCACCGTGGCGGTCAGGTTCAGCCGGCGGTCGCCCGTCCACTGGTAGACGCTGGCATCGCCGTAGTAGCTCTGGTGATCCGGGGAGTAGAAGCTGACGTGCGCGTCCCGGTTCGCCGCGAGCGCCCTGCGGTCGCGCCACTCGAGACCCCAGTCGTCATGCGGCAGGCCGACCAGGCTCAGCACGCCCTCTGCGGCGCCGTCGTCGTACTCCTGCTGCAGAGCCAGAGACCAGTCGTCCCGCGCAATCACGCTGCTCGACGCGGCCCCGTGCTGGAGCTTGATCGCCCCGGTCTGGGTCTCGGTCACGCTGTAGAAGTAGGGGAAGTCAACGGCCAACTCCCCGCTGGAGTTCATCCCGACCACGCCGGTGTGCGTGCTTCCCGTGTAGCCCGGCATCGCGATGATCCAGTACTTGGGCAGGTCGAGCACCCGCTGCCCACCCGCGTACAGGGTCGCGTCGCGCAGCACGACCTTCTCGTGCGGGTGGATCGAGACACCCGACCCGACCGCCCACGCCGCGGCCTCCGACCGGTTGAGGCGCATGCGATCGGCGTCGATCTCGGCCTCCGGCTCCTCGGGCGCGAGGGAGTAGCAGTTGAAGCAGAACTGCTCCACCCCGGCGTCGCCGAGCCTGCGCAGCGCGCCCTCCCCCGTCATCAGGTCGTAGCTCATCTCGTCGGCGTGGAGCGAGTTGTCGCCCACCTCAATCGTCGCGGGCTTCGCGATCAGGCGGAGGCTGTTCACATCGACCTGGAGGATATCCTCGGAGCTGATTCTGACGGCGCCGAACTCCACCTCGGCCCCGTCGCGCGCCTCGACCAGGCCGAGGTCGAGGGCATAGCCGACCCAGCCGCCGCGCACATGTACAACGCCGGCACCGCCCAGCAACGCGCTGCCCTCCTCGACGAAGGCAACGACGACGCGGTTCTTGCCCTCGCCCGTGGTGAGCTCGGCGTAGACGGTCGCTGTCCCGACCTGGCTGCCGGTGGCATAGACCGTGGCGCCGCCCGCGACGGTCGTGGTGGTCACGACCTGCCGCCGCTCATCGCCGCCGAGGTTCAGACTCCCGCCCTCGATGCGGAACACCACCGTGGTGCCGTCGGCGACGAGGCCGCCGCCCGCATCGCGCAGTTCCGCGCGGATCGTGGCCGCGCTCTTGCCGTCGGCAGGCACGACACGCGGCGTCGCCCACAGGTTCACCCGCACCCCGTTGAACCTCGGCGCCTGGGCGTGCGCCAGCGCGCAGCCGACCAGCAGGCCGACCACGACCAGGGCGGCGGCACAACGCCACCCCCCGTTAAGCGCGGCTGCCCGCGGGGCGGGCACACGCCGCGGGCAGCTTCTCAGATGACTCTGCGCGACAGTCATGAAGTCCGGGGATGTCTCCTACCCAGGGTACCGCACCGCGTTGAACTCGGCCCACCCCGACGGCCCGCACGTGGTGTACCGCGCCCGGATGCGATACATATAGGTCACGCCCTCCTGCACATCGAAGTCAGGAAAGCTGGTATCGCCGGGCAGCACGTTCCCCTGTGAGCCGGGAACAGGGTTCCACGTCGCGCCGCTGTCGGTCGAGCGCTGGACTTCGTAGCGCAGTATCGTGAGCGTCGTGTTCGGCTCCTCCCAGATGAGCCGGATGGCCGCGGGCTCAGGCTCCAGGCGCACCGGGACCGGGGCGAGGGCATCGGGAGCGGGGCCCGTCGGGGCGTCGTCGTCCGCATCCTGCGCAGCGATGATGAGCGCCGCAACCAGCAGCGCGGCCGCGACCCAGCGCAGGCTCTTCGACTCCTGCTCCTCGGCGACCATCTCCTCCGCAGGCTTGCCGGCCAGCACCTGCGCAGCCTTGTCGGCCGCGCCCCTCAGCGCCTCACGCACGAGGGGCGGCAGGCTGCCTGCATAGCCCTCGCGTGCTCGGCTCGAGCCGGAGACTCCGAAGGTGTTGATGGCCACGGGGCGCTCGCTCACCTGGAGCGTCTGTGCATCCACGTTCGCGGCGACCTCGTAGCACTGCCCGTTGAGCAGCACCTCGACGCGCAGGGGCTCGTCCTTGGTGTCGATCGAGGTGACTGTGGCGAGGCAGACCTCGTCGGCGTTCAGGGCGTAGCCGATCCTGATGGCCGTGACCGGATCCGTGATCTCGGCCTCAAGATCGACCGACCGGATCTGCCCGTCCTCAACCGCCCGCAGCACGCTGGGCGATGTCACGGAGAACTCCGTGACGCTCAGCCCCGGCACGCCGTCAAGCGCCATCTGCAGGTAGTCGGTGGCTCGGAGGCTCACGTCCTCGTACCCCGAGTCGCTCCGGTCGAGCACCGGGAACAGCAACAGCAGCCTGTTCTGCCCGTCTGCCTCAGCGGATGGCAGTACGCTTGTCGGCACCGTCAGGGCCAGCATGAGCCCGGCCAGCAGGATGCTGATGGGGCCGACCAGCTTCCTGGATCGTGTCGCCGTCATCGTTGCATTCTCCTATCTTGCCCGCGTTTCGGCTGCTTGCCTCTTCGACCGTAACCCGGGACCGTCACCTGCCGATCCGTGCGGTTCGGATAACGCTCATGCGCTCGCCCGTCTCCGGCGAGCGCGCCGTCACCTGCACGATGTAAGTGCCGAAGGGCACTGCAGTGCCCGAGTCGCTCAGGCCATTCCACATCAGGGCGTTCTGGCCCTGCGTTGACTGCCGATCGGACGCTACCCGCCGCACAACGCGGCCCGCGATGTTGCGCACCTCGACATCCACCAGAGCCTCGCTGCTCAGCGAATAGACGATCTCGAGCCCGCGATCGCCGGCGAGCGCCTGGGTCGCCGCGGTCAGCCCGAGTGTGGTCTCCGCCCGAGGTCGCACCACGATGCGGAACCGCCGTGCGCCACCGGTGTGGGAGCTGAAGGTGTAGGACCCGCTGGTGCGCATGTAGACATTGCGCCCGGCGGCCACGTCCTCAAGCGTCGCCACGAGGTCTGCGGGCAGGTTCGCGCCCAGGTCGGGCCAGGTGATGGTCACCGGCGCCCCGGGCGCCTCCGCGACGACCACGAAGTCCCACGAGGACGCCCCGTCGTCCGAGCGCGTGTCCACCAGGTACCGCTCCGCGGCCTCCCCATCATCGAGAGCGAAGTATGCCTCGAGAACCGGCCCGGGGCTCAGCGCCGGAGGCGGCGCCGGCACGTCGCAGATGTCCACAGAGTCCGCCGCGCCAGGCGCCATGCCGAAGTAGCGCGCGCCGCGGGTCTGCCCACCGGAGCTTACCTGCAGGCCAACCCGCCAGCCCTCCTCATCCGCGTCGGCGGCGGCGGGCGCGGCGGCCGCCGAGAACAGGCTCGGGGGCGGGAACACCAGCGTCACGTTCCGGTACGCCAGCAGCCAGTAGCCCTCGAACGGGACCAGCGTTGTCGTCTGCAGCGTCGTCTCCCACGTGTACTCGTTGTCCTCGGGGTCGTAGGCGTAGATCACGGGCAGGATCAGGCCGCGCTGTGCGGCCTCCTGGATGCTCCACTGCGTGCCCTGGGGGTCCAGCACGCTGACCTGGTCGAAGCGCAGCGGCACCGGGTACGGGTTCCCGACCTGGTTCCAGCCGCCCGTCACCGGCACGTTGTAGAACTGGCTCGTGGGCACCGCCGTCGCATCCGCGGGCAGCGTGATGGTCTCGTGGTTCTGGTTGAGTAGCCAAAGCCCTCTGCCGGGCTCCACGTTCGCGACGAACGGATCCGGGTAGGTCAGGTACTCCTGCCGGTCGGGGCGCCATCGCCACATGGCGACCGGACCGCCCGGGAAGACGGAGTCGCTGAGCGAGCTGAAGACGTTCGACGCGTCGGAGTTCACGAAGCCGTAGGGGATCGACAGCATCTCCAGGCCGAGCAGCGAGTCTCGCCCGGGGATGATCGGCACCGCCGGGATGTTGATCTGGCGGCGCACCACCTTACCGAGCGGGCCCGTGATGGCGATCTCAGCGATGCCGGGGCGTGCCGCCTCGGCTCGCACCGTCCACTGCGCCGTCGGCAGCGGCGACTGGTTCCTCCTCACGGTGCCCAGCGAGATGGTGCGCGGCTGGGTGTCGGGGTAAAGCTCCAGGCCCTGCGGCAGGCTGATGCGCACCGTCGCGTTCGTCAGCGACGATGAGCCGAAGTTGTCCATCGTTGCCATGACGTCGAAGACGGAGTTGCCGTCCGGGTCGCTGAGGTAGTAGCTCTCAGTGTTCGGGGTCGCCGGGTCGTCGCCCTCCTGAACAGCCAGCGACGCCGGGGCGTAGGCCGCCAGCGCGTAGGGCGGGTCGTAGTCAACCGCCGCTGCGCCCAGGCCGTAGTAGGTGACGTACCTGCGGCTCTGCCCGGGCTGCAGCTCACGCTCCGCCCACTTGACCGCGTAGGCCCAGTCCTCGTCCACCAGCGATGCCCTGGGGTTGGGCTGGAAGTCGAACTGAAGGTCCTGGCCGATGTTCCGGTACTGGCCGAAGGCGATCTCGTCCGGTACCCCGCCGCTCTCGGACGCTATCCCCGGGCTCCGCACCTCGGCGCCGTCAATCGTGCCGCGCAGGCTCACCACGGGATCGTTCGGGTCATCATAGGTCACCCAGGTTGTCGGTAGGGCGATCCCGGGGTTGTCAGGATCGGGGATCTTCGTCTCGGTGCTGATCACCGTGCCGTCGTCAAGCGTGATGGGCGCCCCGTCGCGCGCGCTCGTGCCGAACAACCCGTCGATCAGGATGCGGAACCCGACGTTGTGCGAGACGCTGTCGTCGTTGTAGACGGTGTAGTCGAGCATGATGCCGTCATGCACCAGCACGTAGTTGACCCGCAGGCGCAGGTTCGGCATCCCCGTCGTCGGGACGAGGCTGAGGATCGGGATGAGCATTTCGCCCAGCACGTCGCGCGAGCCGGCCACCAGGTCCTGGGTCCAGAACACCGGGAGGTTGGCCGGGTCGGTGTCGGCGGTCTGGGCGAACTGCATCGAGTATGGGTCGTAGGGGAGCCCGTCGATCGAGATCGTCACCTTGGAGCTGAACTGGGTCAGGTTCCACTGTCCCGTCGTGTACTCCAGGCTGGCGATGGGCCGGTTCTCATCTCCCGCGACGAAGGGGTTGCCCCCTACCGCCACGTTGGCACCGGTCCAGAGCTGGAAACGGCCCGCGGGCTGGTACACGTATGTCGGGACGTTGCCGCTGGTGCCGACCGGGATGAGCTCGGGGCTGTCCACGAGCATTCTCGTCAGCCCGGCGGGATGCTGCACGGTGTCGCGGACGTTCTGGGCCCACGCCAGGCTGGAGGCAAGCACAAGTAGACACAGAGCGCTCACCCGGGGCCCCTGGACCCGCAGGCGTCGTTGAATCCGTCGATCACGTTGCCGCTCCACCAAGGGGTCAGCTCCTCTCACGATTCGCCCGTCATCGCGTGATGCTGAACGGACGTATTGCCTGGACTGTCTGCCCGTCTGCTGCGAGTGCCGTCAGCCGGACGATGTAGCGGCCGGACGGTACCGCGCTGCCTCGGTCGCTGATCCCGTTCCACACCAGTGTCTGCTGCGTTCCTCCGTCCACCGCACGGGCCGGGAAGCGCCTGACGAGCCGGCCGGCGATGTTCCGCACTTCGGCCGCCACCTCGGCGCTCCTGCTGACGGAATAGGTGATCATCGCGCCGCCGCCACCGATGGCCTGGGCGGCCATCCCCTCCACGGTCAGCGACCGGTTGCCGTCAAGGGTCGAGATCCTCAGGTGCCGCACGGCACCGTCCGGACCGGTGCGGAAGCGGTACCCCGTGCTGGTGCGCATGTAGAGCGTCTGGCCCGTGTCGAGGTCCTCGAGCATCAGGCGCGTATCCGCGGGCACCTCGGCGTTGAGCTGGGGCCACGTCACCTCGACCTCACGGTCGGGAAGCGTGCAGCACACCTCGACATCCCAGCCCGCCGCCTCGCCAGTGCCGCGCACGTCGCGCGCGTAGCGGCCGGCGTGGTCGCCCCACCCCGGCCGCGGCATCGACATCTCCAATGCGTCGAGCATGGGCGGGGGCTCGGGCACGTCCCACTGCGGGTCGTAGCCCGCGCTGGCCGTGGACTTCACCCCGATGATGTTGCGCGGGTCCTGGTACTCCCCCGCGCGCGCACACAGCGTCAGGAGCCAGCCGTCGTCGGCCTCGATCACCTGTTCCTCCGCATCGGCCATGGAGCCGACGTTTGCGCTGTAGATGATCACCTTCGCGTCCTGGTTCACGTGGAACCAGTAGCCCGTCATGGGCTTCATCATGGCGACGGTCGGGTCCGGGTTGAAGTCGTAGAAGCCCGCCTGTCCGCCCACGCCCTGCACGTACTCGAACAGCACGCCCTCGGTCACGCCCGTGCTGATCGCCTCGCGCAAGTCCAGCCGCTGACCGTCGGTCTCTATCTGCACGGCGCCCCAACTAATCGGCTCGGCGTAGGGGTTGCCGATGAGGTTCCAGCCCCGGGGGGGTTGCTGCCCGTGGTAGACGCGGATGTGAGTGCTCGGCACGTCGGTCAGTGGCTGCCCCTGGATGTCCAGCACGGCATCCCGCGGGATGCTCATGAAGTACCCCAGCCCGGCGGGCGGGTACGGCACCGTGCGGTCGTCAAGGTCCGCCTGCTGGCAGTCCGGCGGGACCAGGCTCGCCCGCGCGTCCGGGTAGAAGTGGTATTTGTCGAAGCTGGTGTCCAGCGGCCACCAGCGAACCAGCGCGAGGTCGGACAGCGGCGTGCCCAGGATGACATCCGGCGCCGTGACCTGCAGGTCCCGGTACGGGAAGGAGACGATGGAGACGCCGCCCGGAATGGTGGGAGCCGCCACGCGGAAGCTCGTGATGCCCGGATCCGCCGCGTTGCCCACGTTGTCCTGCACGTTGATGACCGCGTTGTGGTTGCTTCGCGCCAACTGCTCGTGAAGGGGATACGTGAATTGCCCCGTTCGGTCATCCCAGAAGTCGGTGATGTCGGCGACCTGGCTCCCGTCGAAGACGATGAGGCCGTTCAGCTCCACCGTGATCGTGGTCGGATCGACACCGCTGCCGTCGTCGGTGATGAAGGCGACGATCGTCGGCGTGCGCGTGGTGATGGTCGTGCCGTTCTGCGGGTAGGTGATGGTGATCGCCGGAGGCCTACCATCCGTGCCCACGCGCATGTGCAGCCGGCCCCAGCCGAACTCGTTGTTGGGGATCGGGTCGCCCAGCCGCACGGCCTGGGCGCGCAGCAACGTCTCGATCTCCTCGGGCTCGCGCAACTGGTCCTCCGACATGAGCAGCGCCGCGGCTCCCGCGACGTGCGGCGTGGCCGCGGAGGTGCCCATGAAGTGCGGAGTGGTGGCGTCGGTGAAGCTGGTCGTCACACCGTCATGCGCCACCAGATCCGGCTTGATGATCTCCGGATGCCCGACCACCGGGCCCTGCGAGCTGAACTCCTCCAGCTCGTCCATGGCGAGCATGGGGAACCCCAGGACATCGGTAACGGGACCGCGCACCGCGCCGACCACGTAGGCGCCGCGAGAGGCCGCCATGGTGTCAAGGCTTGATTCGGGGACCTGGTGGGCGGCCTCCAGCAGCGCGCCGCCGCAGAAGAGCTGGAACTGCTCGTTGGGATCGTCCGGACCCGCCACGTGCTCGACCTGCAGCGTGTAGGTCGCCGCCGTGTCGATGAATGCCTGCAGCACATCGTGCGGCGGGTCATCGCCGTTCTGCGTCCAGCCCGAGCGCGCCACCTCCGCGCCCAGCGCGTCATAGAGCACGAGGTCGTAGTCGTGGTTCGTCAGCGCACCCGCCGACTGGTACCAGGTCAGATGGAAGTCGTAGACGCCCGGGCCGAGGTAGGAGCCCCACGGCCCCAGCATGATGTCGATCCCTTCGTCACCGGGCGCGAACTCGAGCACGCCGTCGCGGTCCCGATCGACCCACTGTCCCTGCCAGTGGCTCTGAGCATCATTGCCCGCCGCGTTCACCCAGAACACGCCGGCGTCGCGCGCGCGCTCGATCGCGCGACAGATCGACGCGGTGCCATCGTAGGGGCCGCCCGGCGTGCCCAGCGACACGGAGCAGACGTCGAATGCCTCATTGGCGACGTATTCCGTAGCGGCCTCCACCGCCAACACCGTGTCAACGGCGATCAGAGTGAAGTCGGCGA
>JALGUJ010000077.1 GCA_029820945.1 Candidatus Zipacnadia bacterium
CGATCTCTGCCGCACGCGTCGGAGGCGCCCCCAAGAGCCATCAGTCCGGCGCAGGTCTTCGGGGTCGCGGCAGGTCGCGGCGCGCGGAGGGAGAAGTCCCGTCCCACGCGATTGCGCCGACCACCTTGCATCGGGAGCCGGTCCATGCCATCGTCAGAGCCACGCCCCGGCCTGCGACCTCAAGCCAGGGCTCTGCACACCGCCCTGCTCGGCGGACGTCCGGCGGCCGTTCCTCGCTGGGAGCTGTTCTTCGATAACCCGGAGATCGAGATCTACTTCGCCGGCCGGCCGGCGCGCGGGAACTTCGCCGCCCAGGTCTCGCTGGCGCGGGAGATCGGCTGGGGCTCCGTGCGTGGCATCTCGTGGGGCGTCCGCATCGGCGCGCGCAACGAGACCGCCTCCGACGGCACCTCGCGCTACGCCGGCGGCTCGGCACTGACCTGGGATGACCTCGACAGGCTCCCCCAGCCCGACGTCGGTCGCATCGCCGAGGAGTACGCCGCCAACGCGGCCATCGCCCGCGCCGACGGTCTCCTCGTACACCTGTTCATGCTCCACTGCTTCCACTCCGCGGCGACCGGAATCGGCATGGAGCGGCTCTGCCTGATGGTCTACGACGAGCACGAGCTGCTGTGCGAGTACATGCGCCGCGTGGAGGCATTCAACCGCCGCGCGCTCCACGCGGTGCTCGATACCGGCATCACGCCCGACATCGCGATCTTCGACGCCGATTGCGCCTTCAAGACCGCGCTCATGGTCAACCCACACGACTACCGCGCCCTGATCTTCGAACCGACGAGCGCCACCGCCGACGTGCTGCACGACGCCGGTGTCATCATGCTCATGCACACCGACGGCTGCATCGACGACGTCTACCCGATCTGGCTCGAGATGGGCCTGGCCGCATCCCACGGCGTCGAGGCACAGGCGAACGACCTCGTGGACATCAAGAGCCGATTCGGCGACCGCATGACGCTCATCGGGAACTTCGATCCCGTGGTCCTGGCGACCGCCGAGCCCGAGCAGATCCGCCGCGAGGCGACTCGGATGGTCATTGCGGGCGCGCCGGGCGGGCGCTACGTGGCGGCGGTCAACACCATCGTGGGCCGCGAGGTGCCGCTCGAGAACTACCTCGCCTTCATCGACGCCGTCGATCGGGCCGGACGCTACCCGGAGGCGTTCGAGGCGTGAACAGCGCGGGCCGGTCGGGGCCGGAGTCGATCTGAGCCGGCGGCACCGGCGGGTCCGCCATGCCGCACGGCCCCGACCGGCGGCGGCCCGCATCGGCGGGCCGCCCCCTACGCGCTCGATTCCCGCACGGGCCTCGCTTGCCCCCACTCAAACGGTGGTGTATAATCGTTCAGGGCCCACCGGCTACGTCGCGTGGGCTCTGTCGTTTTCCCGATAGACGCCGCTCCGGGCTTCACCCCGGACGCGGGGGCGGCCACGGAGACGATCATGATGAGCGCACACGACACTATCGTTGGAGTCGATCGCGAAGTCCTGGCGCAGATCGCGCGGGACGAGCAGATCGACATAGACACCCTGACGGAGCGCGTCGAGCGCGGCACCGTCGTTGCCATGGGCGGCGACGGGGTGCAGCCGCTGGGCATCGGCGAGGGCCTCCGCACCAAGGTTAACGCGAACATCGGCACCTCACCGGACTACCCCAAGCTCGAGGGCGAGCTGGACAAGCTGCACGCCGCGGTCGCTGCGGGCGCCGACACGGTCATGGACCTGTCGGTCGGCGGCGACATCGACGAGGTGCGCCGCGCCATCCGCGCCGAGTCCCCCGTGGTGATGGGCACGGTCCCCGTCTATCAGGCCTTCGCCGAGGCGGAGGAGCGCCAGGGGAGCATGCTGCGCATGGCCCCCGAGGGGCTGCTCGACGTCATCGAGCGCCATGCGGCGGACGGCGTGGACTTCGTGACGCTGCACTGCGGAGTCACGCGCGCGACGGTCGCGGCCCTCAATACGCAGCCCCGTACCGGCGGCATCGTCAGCCGCGGCGGCAGCCTGCTGGCGGCGTGGATGCACCACAACGCCGCGGAGAGCCCGCTCTACGACCGTTACGATGACGTGCTGGCGATCCTGCGCCGCTACGGTGTCGCCATCAGCCTCGGCGACGGCCTGCGCCCCGGTGCGCTGGCCGACGCCACCGACGCCGGGCAGGTTGCCGAGACGCGCGTGCTGGGCGAGCTGGTGCTGCGCGCGCGGGAGGCGGGCGTGCAGGCGTTCGTGGAGGGCCCGGGCCACGTGCCGCTGGACCAGATCGAGGCGAACGTGGTGCTCGAGAAACGACTCTGCCACGATGCGCCCTTCTACGTGCTCGGGCCACTGGTGACCGACGTCGCGCCCGGCTACGACCACATCACGGGCGCCATCGGCGGCGCGATCTGCGCGGCTGCCGGCGCCGACTTCCTGTGCTACGTCACTCCCGCCGAGCACATCGGCCTGCCCACCGTCGAGGACGTGATCGAGGGCGTCATGGCCTCGCGCATCGCCGCACACGCGGCCGACATCGTCAAGGGCGTCCCCGGAGCGCGCCGGTGGGACGACGAGATGTCGCGGGCGCGCCACGACCTGGACTGGGCCACCATGGAGGACCTGGCCCTCGACCCCGGGCGCTTCCGCATCAAGCGCGGCGACAGGCCATCGGCCGACGATCCGGCCTGCTCGATGTGCGGCAAGTTCTGCTCGGTCCGGGCCAGCCGCCTGGCCGAGCAGTAGGCGGAGGAAGCCGCTTTGTGAGGATCGCCATCGTTCACGACTACCTGGTCCAGGGCGTGCGGGGCGCCGAACGCGTCGTGGACGTGCTGCACGAGATGTACCCGCAGGCGCCCGTCTACACGCTCCTGTACGATGCCGACCGCATGGAGGACCGGCTGCGCGAGTGGGACATCAGGACGTCCCTGCTGCAGAGGCTTCCCGGCGCGCTGCGGCTCTACAAGCGACTCTACTTCCTCATGCCGCTGGCCATCGACCATCTCAGGCTCGGCGACTTCGACCTGGTGGTCAGCTCGAGCTGCGGGTGGAGCAAGAGCGCGCCGCAGCGTCAGGGCGCGCTGCACATCTCGTACGTGCACAGCCCCGCGCGCTTCCTGTGGTTCTGGGCGCGGGAGTACATCGACACGCTGCGGGTCAACGCGGCGGCAAAGGCGTTCGTCCGGATGACCCTCCCACCTCTGCGCAGGTGGGACCGGCGCACCGCGCAGCGCCCGCAGCACCTGGTCTGCAACTCCGAGACCACGCGCAGGCGCATCCGGGAGGCCTGGGGCCGGGAGGCGACAGTGATTCATCCTCCCGTGAACATCGACCAGTTCCGGCCCATCGGCGAGCCCGAGGACTACTTCCTGGTCGTCTGTACGCTGAACCCGTACAAGCGCGTGGACATCGCAGTTGACGCCTTCAGCCGGCTGGGACTGCCGCTCGTCGTCATCGGCGACGGCCCCGAGCTGGCGAGGCTGGAGGATTCGGCCGCGGACAACGTGCGCTTCCTGGGGAAGGTCCCGGACGAGGAGATGGCGGACTGGTACTCCGGCTGCCGCGCCTTCGTCATGCCGCAGGAGGAGGACTTCGGGATCGCGCCGCTGGAGGCCCAGGCCTGCGGCCGCCCGGTGATCGCCTACCGCGCGGGCGGAGCCCTGGAGACGGTCCGCGAGGGCGAGACCGGCCTGTTCTTCGACCGGCAGACGGGAGATGCGCTGGCTGAGGCGGTAACCGAGTTCGACGAGGCCAGCTTCGACCCTGAGACCTGCCGCACAAACGCACTCAACTTCAGCGTCGATCGCTTCAAGCAGCGCTTCGGGGAGTTCGTGGAGCGCCGCTGGCAGGAGCACGCGGCCGGCGAGTAGTCACGCAACCGGCCTCCGGCAACACCCGCGCCGTGTTTCACGCCACGAGGGGTAGTGTTCATGTCAATCGTCAAGATGCGGAAGATGGTGCGCAAGAACATCAGAATCCGGCTCTTCGGTCGGAGCCTTGAGCTGTGGTCACCGATGGCGATCACCTTCGGGCTCATCGTGATCATCTTCATCGTGGGCACCTACTACATCTACAGCCCCGGCGGTGGGGGAGGTGGCCCACGCAGTAGCGAGCGCA
Source organism: Candidatus Zipacnadia bacterium (assembly GCA_029820945.1). Taxonomy (GTDB): domain Bacteria; phylum Armatimonadota; class Zipacnadia; order Zipacnadales; family UBA5352; genus JALGUJ01. The sequence continues at coordinate 4,102 of JALGUJ010000077.1, forward strand.
ACGTCACGCCGGTGATCGCCGTTGTGGACGGCCACAAGATCTCGCGCAACATCTACGAAGCGCGGCTGCATTACCAATCCCAGGACGTGGACGTGACGCAACTGCCGGCTCTCAAGGTCCAACTTCTCGACTCCATGATCGACGCAGAGCTGCTGCTGGCCGCCGCGCAGGCCGAGAACATCCAGGTCACCGACGCCGATATCGAGGCCCGGAAGGACGAGATAGTCGAGGAGATGATGGCGACGCAGTACGCGGATCGGAGCATGCTTCGCTCCCTCCTCGAGCAGAAGAACATGTCCCTGGAGGAGTTCAAGCGCGACCTGCGCCGCAATCGCCTGCCCGACGATGATCGCATCCGCACGCAGTTGCTCTTCGACAAGCTCGAGCAGCGTATCAGGGATAGCGTCAATGTCACGGAGGAGGACGTCAAGGAGTACTTCACCGAGGTCAAGGCCCGCCATATCCTCATCGACCCGCGGCGGATCATGGAGGACGCCAACTCCGATGAGGAGGGCGAGGACGAGGGAACCCCGGACGAGGAGGCCTCCGAGGAGGGGGAGCCCGAGACCGAAGACCGGATGACGCTGGACGAGGCGAAGGCGGAGGCTCGCGAGCGTCTGCTCGAGATCAGACAGCAGATTGAGGACGGTGCGGATTTCGCCGAGCTGGCAAAGCAGCATTCTGACTGCCCGAGCGCAGAGAAGGGCGGCGACCTGGGCTGGTTCGGCCGCAGCAGCGCGGGCCTCGGCTACATGGACCCCGCGTTCGAGGAGGCCGCTCTGGCCCTCGAGCCCGGCCAACTCAGCGATGTGGTCGAGTCCTATGCAGGCCTGCACCTGATCGAGGTCGAAGACACTCGGGTCTCGCTCCCTGATGGCTACGAGGAGAACAAGGACCACTACCGCGAGATGCTGCAGATGCGCCGGGAGGCGGAGGCCTGGCAGGCATACTTGCAGGGCCTGCGCGACCGGGCGGAGATCGAGATCGTCGATCCCGAGCTCAAGGCCTACAAGCTGATCCGGGAGGACCCGGAGAAGTATGGCGGTCAGGCCGCGGAACTGCTGGCGGCGGCCGCGCAGGCGGACCCGTACAACGTCACGGCGCGGTTCCAACTGGCGGAGCTGCTCTCCAGCACGGGTCAGACGGATACCGCGATCGACATCCTCACCAAGCTCGTTGACGGCGAACGCAAGGTGCAGTCCGCCGCCGTCTACCTCGAACTGGGACGGCTGCTCAAGGAAGCCGAGCGTGAGGAGGAGGCGCTTCAGCGGCTCAAGTCCGCCTCCGAGTACGCCCAGGGCTTCGACGACAGGAACCGGCGGACCCACAGCTCCTTGCAGGCGCTCTACCAGGAGATGGGCAAGACGGACCTCGCGGAGCGGGAGCAGGAGTGGCTGGACGAGTACGATGAGAACATGGCCTCAATGCAGTCGCAACCCCTGGTGCTCCCCGAGACCGATCAGGGCCAGGACGATGAGGGCTCTGAGCCGGTGGACGAGGACGGGAGCGAGTAGGCGACACGGCGATGGACCGATTCGAGCTTGACTGGGATTTCGCGGCGGAGGAGGCGACGCGCTTCATCCAGGAGTGCATGGCCGCAGCCGGACGCAGCCGCGGCGTCATCGGCCTGTCGGGCGGCCTCGACTCCGCGGTGTCGGCATGGCTGGCCGCCCGTGCGGTCGGTCCCAGCCGCCTACACGCGCTTATGCTGCCCTGGCGCGGCTCACAGTCTACGTCGCTGGACGACGCCCTGGCCGTGGCGGCGGCGCTTGACCTCCCGCACGAGGTCATCGAGATCACGCCCATGGTGGACGCCTACTTCGCGCGCTACCCCGACGCCTCGCGACTGCGGCGCGCGAACATGATGGCCCGCCAGCGCATGGCGGTGCTCTACGACCAGTCGGAGCGCCTCGGCGCCCTCGTGGTCGGGACCGGCAACCGGTCCGAAGCACTCCTGGGATACACCACGCTGTGGGGCGACATGGCCTGCGCATTCAACCCCGTGGGCGATCTCTACAAGACCCAGGTCCGCCGCCTCGCGGCTCACCTGGGCGTCCCTGACCAGGTCATCGCCAAGCCGCCCACCGCCGACCTCTGGGAGGGCCAGACAGACGAGGGCGAGCTTGGCTTCACCTACGAGACCGCCGACAAGGTCCTGGCCCGACTGGTCGATGACGGCGCGTCCGAGGAGCAGATCGCTGCAGAGGGCTTCGACGAGGATGTGGTTCGGCGCGTGGCGGGAATGGTCGCGGCCAGCGAGTTCAAGCGCCGCATGCCGCCCTCTCCCCCGCTTCGCCGAACCTGCCGGCCCTGAGCCCCCGACGCGAACGCTCCGCCCCGCCGGTCCGAGGGAGGCGCAGCATGTGCGGCGAGAGCACTGACGCCGGCGCGCCCGGCACGCTCTACGTCCTCGCCACGCCCATCGGGAACCTCGGTGACACCACCGACCGCGCCCGCCGCGTCCTGCAGGAGGTTGACCTGGCGCTGGCCGAGGACACGCGGCGGCTGGGCAAGCTGCTGGCGGCCCTCGGCATCTCGATCCCCGTTGAGTCCTTCCACGGCGACACCCGGCCGGAGAAGCGCGCCCGACTGGTGGGCCGACTCGCGGCGGGCGCCACCATGGCCCTCGCCTCGGACGCCGGCACGCCCGTCCTCTCCGATCCTGGCTGGCACCTGATCGCGGAGGCCGCCGAGGTCGGCGTCCGTATCGTCCCCGTCCCGGGCCCCAGCGCCGTTACCGCCGCGCTGAGCGCATCGGGGCTGCCGGCCGATCGCTTCGAGTTCGCCGGCTACGCTCCCCGGCGGGGCGACGAGCGGCGCCGGTTCCTCGGCCAGCTCGTCCGCTCACCGGTCACCAGCGTGTTCTTCGAGGCGCCACACCGCCTGCTCGACTGCCTCCAGGACCTCCGCGAGGTGTCCGGCGCGGACCAGCGCGTGGTGATATGCCGGGAGCTGACCAAGCTGCACGAGGAGATCCTGCGCGGCACCGTCGGGGAGGCCATCGAGCGGTTCGCCCACGACGAGCCGCGCGGTGAGCTGACCCTCCTGCTGCCCGCCGGGGAGGGCGATGGCGACGGGCCGCAGCCGCCCGGCGATGAGGCGGTGCGCAGGGCGGGCCGCAGGCTCCTGGACCTGGGGGTCGGCACGCGCGACGCCGCCGCCCTGCTCGCGGAGCTGACCGGCCGCGCCAGGAACGACCTCTACCGGCTGCTCCTCGAGCTGGCCGAGGACGGGTAGCCCGCCTCCGCGCGCCCCGCCATGCGCGGTTGCTACTCGGCCACGGGAATCGCCGGCCCGGGCTGCATGATGCTGGTGATCAGCGGCTCCTCGGCGCCGACCGCGAGCACGTCGCTCTTGGCGACCTCGCCCACCACGTAGCTCACCGTCGCGATGTCCCCGACCGGCGAAATCGCCACCGCGACCTCGCTGACGTCCACCATCATCGCCACCATCTGCGACTGGCCGCCCCACGTGACGCGGCTGACCTGGACGACCCCGTCGTCACCAGACCGGCTTGCCACGAGGACATACTGACCCTCGGCGGGCGCCGCGGCGGCGAGCACCTCCTGGGCCGCCAGCAGCACCGTCCCTTCCCCGCGCCCCGGGATGACGGTCACGAGCTGCTGCGTGCCATCCGCGAGTTGCTTCCGCGCCAACAGCGAGGAGGTGCGCGGGATCCACCCCAGGATCGCGTAGTCCCCCAGCTCCTGCGTGCTCTGCCCGTCCCAGAAGAGGCTCCTGGGGCCGCCGGCGCCCTCGGGCGTGACGGTGATGGCCAGGCCGTCGTTGGTCCACGCCAGTTTGCCGGGCCGGAAGGCACCCGGGCGCAGATTCGGCAGCGGCGGCATCGTCGGCGTGGTCGAGCCCATGGTCCAGACCACCAGGTTGACCTCGTTGCCCGGCATCGGGCGACCCCAGTAGGCGAGTCTGCTGCCTACAGAGTCCCAGGCAAGGCCGAAGAAGTCGAAGGCCCCATCGAAGGCCGCGACCGTGCCGTCGGCCAACAGGCGGGCCACCTCATGGCTGGAGCGGGAGGTGCGCTTCTTGACCGCGATGTCTCTCCCGTCGGGCGTGACCGCGAAGTCGGAGATGAACTCGGTCACGATGTTGCCGACCTCGACGTAGGGCTCGATGCGTTGCAGATGGAAGAAGTTGTTGCCGTCGGCGGGCTCGGTGCGTAACAGCGACAGCACCGAGACCGCGGCATCCTCGGGATAGACCACCCCGGCGAAGAGGGGCGTCGGGCCCTGCCCGGAGTGGTACTCGAAGCGTCGTGGCCCGGCCTGGAGTATGATGCGGTGGCCCGGAACGACCGCCTGCGCGTACATCATGCCCGGCTCAGGCAACCCCAGCGCGCCGTTGGGCCACTGCACGGCCTCGACGCTGACGACGCTCACATCGCCCTGGGCGATGCCCAGGCGCGCGGCGAGGTCGGCGATGGCCTCACCGGTCGCCGCCGGCAGGTCGCCGACTTCACCGGGAGGGGTGGGCTCGTCCTGATCGGCCGGCGGCACTCCTCCACTGGCCACGATGTGCCCCTCCTTGTCGGCGTGATAGGAGTACAGGCTCCCGTCGGCCTCCAGCACCAGCCGGTAGCCCGGGGTCAGGACCTGCGCGTAGTCCTGCCCCGGCTCAGGCGCCCCCAGCGACGCGTCCGGCCAGGTGACGCGCTCGAGCCCGAGCAGATAGACCGCCTCCGGGGCGATCTGCAGCCTCGCGGCCAGGTCGGCCTTGGCCGCGCGGATCGTCGCCAGGCGCGCAGGCGTCTCGTCCTCTCCCGCCGGGATCGGGCCGGACCCGACCTCCGTCTCCTCGACCATGGCCAGCCGGGTGCCCATGTCCGTGTGGTACTCGTAGCGCTGCCCCTGGGCCTCCAGGATGACCCGATAGCCCTCCGTCTGCACCTGCGCGTAGAACTGCCCCGGCTGGGGATTGCCCAGCGAAGTGTCCGGCCAGGTGACCTGCTCCATGCTCGCGACCACGATCATCTCGGCGGGGACATCGATGCGCTCGGACAGGTCCTGGACCGCAGCCTGCACGGGCCGGGGCAGGTTCCCCTGCGCACAGGCGACCCCCAGTGCCAGAACCGCGACCGGCACCGCAACTGCCAATGCCCTCCTGATGTTCATCGCAGCACGATCCTCCCCTCGACCTCTGGCGAGACGGTGTCGCGCTCACTCAGGTACTGGACGAATGCGGTATCGAGCTTTGTTCCTACGTAGTAGGGATTGCGCCCCTCGGTGAAGGTCGTGTAGCCGTCGCCGCCCTCCAGCAGGAATGCGTTGGTCGCGACCAGGTAGGTCTCGCCGTCCTGGAGGGGCTCGCCGCCGACCGTGATATCGACGACCTGGTCCCCCTCGGCGATGACCCTCGCCCCGGAAACGTGCAGGAAGCCGCCGAAGGGCCTGGGCTGGGAGATGCTGCGCTGCAGGATCGCTCTGATCTGCTGGCCGGTCAGCTCCACGGTGGCCACCTCGTTGCCGAAGGGCAGCACCTGGAGGATCTCGCCCAGCGTGATCGGTCCGGCGTCGATGGAGGCCCGGATGCCGCCGCCGTTCTGCAGGGCGATGGCGGCGCCGGAGACCAGCCGCATGGCATCGGTTATGGCGTTGCCCAGGTTCGTCTCGCCGGAGCGCACGTGCTCCCGCTCGCCGTCGAGCGCCACCTCAGCGTGGCCCACGACCTCCACGATGGCGGCGCCGAGCTCTTCCTCGTACTCCGCGACGATGGCCGCCACCTCAGGCTCCTCTTCCCAGCTCGCGTCCATCGGGATCAGCCGGTAGTCGCAGGCGCGGACGCGCCCGTCCTCGACGTTGAGGTCCATGCGGCCGAGGTACTGGCCGTAGGAGCCGGCCTGCACCACGATGGAGTCGCCGGCGCGTGCGGCCTCCTCCACCCTGGTGTGGCTGTGGCCCCCGATGATCAGGTCCAGCCCCGGAACCGCCTCGCCCAGCTTCAGGTCCTCCTCGAAGCCCAGGTGGGTGAGCGCGACCACGAGCCGATCGCGCGTGTGCGTGATGCGCCGGACCAGTGTGGTCGCCACCTCAACCGGGTCCTCGAAGGTCAGGTTCGCCACGTTCGAGGGCTTCGTGGTGATGCGCGTCTCGGGCGTGGTCAGGCCCATCACTACGACCATCTCGTCGCCGACCATGAAGCGCAACGTCCCGGGGAAGACCTGCGTCCCGTCCGCCTTGCGCCGCACATTCGCCGACACGACCGGGAACTCCGCCAGGTCGATCAGCCGGTGCAGGTTCGGCATGCCGAAGTCGAACTCATGGTTCCCCACGCAGACCGCGTCGATCCCGATGGCATTGAGGGCGACGAAGTCCACCTCTCCACGGAAGACCGTGGAGAGCGGGGTGCCCTGCAGCACATCCCCGGCGCTGAACACGAGGGTATCGATGCCCTTCGCCCGGTTCTCGGCGCGGATCTGCCCAATCGCCGTGGCCATGCGCGCGACGCCACCCAATTCCCCCTCCTCCTCGGGCACCAGCACGTTCCCATGGGTGTCATTGAAGTGCAAAATCGTGAGCTGTTCGGGTGCGGCAACCAGCGGCAGCGTCAGCAGCAGCACCGCCGTCATGACCACCATGAGGTGTCGGGGCTCAGCCAGCCGGTGTCTGCGCATCGCAGTGCTCCTCTCAGCCCTCGATGGCATGTGATCCGCAACACGACACCCTTTCCGCGGGACCGGCGAGACTCCTGCACGGCGAGCGGACCGCGACCGGGCCGACTCGTGCTCAGTCGGCCGCTCCGGCTCCGCAATATTGGCGCCGCCGGCGGGAAGGACTCTGCGCCGGGGCGTCGAAGGCCAACTGTGCCACGCAATCAGAGCGAACGGCAGGGCGGCGCCTCAATTGCTGGCGCCGCTCTGTTGCCCCGCGGTGCGTGGCACATAGACGCACAACTGCATCGCCGACTGGACACGGGACGCTGATGGGCCCCTCAACAGCCAGCGAGGAGATGCTCCAGGGCCTCGGCGCATTCGGGGTCACAGGTGAGCATGGCCGGCTCAGGCAAGCCGGCCCCCGCCCCAAGGGCCGCACGACCCCCAACGCCAGCAGCTTCCGTGGTCGTGCGCAGACGCCGGCCGCACGCCACAACGCCGCCGTGCCGGGCAGGATGTGACGGGTGTCGATGGACTTCCAGGACGCCAAGGAGGAGATCCGCGACCGCCTCGACATCGTCGAGGTCATAGGCCAGTACGTCCGCCTCGAGCCCGCGGGGGCGCGCTTCCGGGGGCTCTGCCCGTTCCATCAGGAGAAGACGCCCTCGTTCTACGTGCATCCCGAGCGCGGCCTCTGGCACTGCTTCGGCTGCGGCAAGGGCGGCGACCTGTTCTCCTTCGTCATGGAGAGCGAGGGGCTGAGCTTCCCAGAGGCCCTGCGCATGCTGGCGCGGCGGGCCGGGGTGAGGATCGAGACCGACCCCCAGGCGGCCGCACGACAGAAGCGCCGCGACCTGTTGGAGCGGGCCAACGAGATCGCGCGCGACCACTTCATCCACACCCTGTTCGATCACCCGCAGGCGGAGCATGCCAGAGACTACCTGCGCTCCCGCGGCTTCAACCGCCGGGCTCTGGAGAACTTCCAGGTGGGCTTTGCGCTCGAATCCTGGGATGACCTGCTCAACACGCTTGCGGCCGAGGGCATCAACCCGTCGATCGCCGAGGAGGCGGGGCTCGCCAAGGCCGGCGAGCGCGGAGGCTACTACGACACCTTCAGGAACAGGATCACCTTCCCGATCGGTGACACCACCGGGCGCACCATCGCCTTCGGAGGGCGCACGCTGGACCCGGACAACCCGGCGAAGTACCTCAACTCCCCGGAGACGCCGCTGTTCCGCAAGCGCCGCACGCTCTACGCCCTGCACCTCGCCCGCGACACCATCAGCCGAGAGAAGCGAGCGCTGATCGTGGAGGGCTACACCGATGTCATCGCCCTCCATCAGGCGGGGCTTCAGAACGTAGTCGCCGGCCTGGGGACGGCGCTGACCGCGCAGCAGCTCGACCTGCTGGGCCGGTACGCCGACGAGGTCGTGTTGATCTACGACGCCGACGCCGCCGGCGCCCGCGCCGCGCTCAACAACCTGGAGGTCGTGGAGGCCGCGGACGTGTCCGCCAGCCTCGTCGTGCTCCCGGAGGGCATGGACCCGGACGAGTTCGTCAGGGCGCACGGCCCGGAGGCATTCACGGAGCTGCTCGAGCAGCGCATCTCCCCCGTCGAGTACCAGTTGCGGATGATCTTCGCCGAGCACGAGGGCCAGGGGCCTGACGGTGGAGCCCTGGCCGCGCGCGAGGCGGTCGATGTGCTCTTGAGGGTCCGCGACTGGCCCAGGCGCGACGAGTTCGTCCGCCGCGCCGCCGATATCTGGGGCGCCGGCGACCCGAGCAGGACGGAGTCGATGGCAAGGGCGTTGAAGTTCGAGCTCACCCGCCGGATGGGCGACGAGACTGCGCGCCGGCGGCCCTCATCGCGCGATTCGAGCTACATCACCAGGACGCTCACCACGCCGCCCGACGGGCTGCTCAGGGCCGAGACCGAGCTGCTGATGCACGCTCTGAGCGATGGCGCCATGGCGCGCGAGGTCGCGCAGAATCTCGAGCCCACGCACATGGTCAGCGAGCAGGACGCGACCATCCTCGCCGCACTCAAGGAGCACCTGGACGGCCGGGACGACCTCGATGTGCAGGCCCTCATTGACGGTTTGCCGCAGGAGGGAGGGGTCTGGAGCCGTGGCGTGGAACTGACCGTAAGGCAGATAAGGCACACGGGGAACGAGAGCGAGGACGTGCTTCGGGCGCAGATGGAGACGGCGATCCGACGCCTGCGTGAGCACCGCAGGTCCGGTGGCGCACTGGCGGCGACCCTGTGTGAGGCGACCCCGCCGGTCGATGACGACGACATCAGCGTCGAGGACTTCTCCCAGCTCGAACATGAGGTCATCGAGGGCCTCAACACCGGCGAGCTGTCGTCTGACGACGAGCTGGTCCGCCAGTACTTCGCGATCTGCCGTAGGCTGCGCGGCGCGGGAGACCGGGGCTTCGTCGGAGATGGCGAGGCGCCCAGGGAAGGCGTTCCGGAGGCCGATGAGCCGCCGACGGGGGCCGGTGGCCGCGAGGATGAGGCCGCCGACACGGGCCGGGCCGAAGCGCCGGGCGGCGTCCGGGGCGCGGCGCCGCGGCAGGACCCCTGGGCGGTGGACGATGGCGATCCGTTCTCCGAGGACGACTGACGTTCCCGCGGGTGCGTGGATGGCGCGAACGAACTCCCGCTGCTTTGCGTGCCCCTTTGCCGGAAGGAGCTGACCTGGTTGCCGAAGGGGAAGCATGAAGAGGTCAAAGAACTCGCCGAGGTCAAGGCGCTGCTCGCGAAGGGCCACGAGCAGGGCTATCTGACGTACGATGAGATCCAGGACGGCCTCGGCGACGTCGACGACCTCTCGGAGGATGACATTGAGGATATCTACGCCGTCCTTGGGGACGCTGACATCCGCGTCGCCGCCTCGGCTGAGGAGGCCTTTGAGCAAGACGAGGCCGCCGAGCCCGAGGAGGAGGAGAAGCTCGATGAGGAGGACTTCGCCGAGCCCGACGCGGTCCCCGTGGACGACTCGGTACGCATGTACCTGCGCAACATCGGCAAGGTGCCGCTGCTCAACGCCGAGGAGGAGGTGGAGCTGGCCAAGCGCATCCACCTGGGCGACGGCGAGGCACGGTTCGACCCCGCGCGCAACGTCGTGTTCTTCCGCGCCGACAGACGGCTGAGGCCCGGCACCACCTACACCGTCACCATCGATGGCTCTGAGGACGGGCTGTGCGACATAGCGGGCCGCAGTCTGGGCAACAACATCTCCTGGTCCTTCACCACCGCCGCGGCAGGCGCTCCGCTCAAGGTGATCGAGACCTCCCCCCGCGATGGTGATGACGAGGTCGAGGTGCATCGCAACATCGTGGTGCGCTTCAGCGACGGCATCGATGCCCGGTCGCTTGGGCCCGGCGCGATCACCGTCGAGGACCGCCGGGGCCGCGCGGTTGAGGGCAGGGCCGTCGCGGGCCCATTCCCCGACACGGTCGTCTTCGAGCCCTCGGGCAACCTGCTGCACCGCAACGAGTTCATTGTCACGGTCGCGGCCGGACGCGATGGCGTGGTGAGCGAGGGAGACAAGACCCTCAGCAGGCAGGTCACATTCAGCTTCTCGACAACCCGCCAGAAGGCCGCCCCCCGAGTCAACCACATCGAGCCGGAGCCGGGGGCCACCAACGTGGACCCCACCCGCGCGGTGGTGGTCGCATTCGACCGCGACCTGGTGCCCGGGAGCGTCGGGCCCAGGGCCGTCACCGTCACGGACTCCATGGACCAGGAGGTCGCCTGCTCGGTGCACTACAGCGCTGAAGCGCGCGCCATCCGCATCGTCCCCCAGGAACCCTGGTCGCCCCGCATGACCTACCATGTGCTGCTCAACTCGGGCGATGGCGGCGTGACGGGCGTGGCCGGCTATCCGCTGCAGGAGGACGTGAGCTTCGAGTTCGTGGCCGGCCCCAAGGCCGGTGGACCGCGCATCGTCTCGCGCTGGCCCGAGGACGAGGCGCGGCAGATCAGCCCCCGCTGCTGTGTGGTGGCGCAGTTCAGCAACCAGATCTACCCGCACAGCGTCTACGACAGTAGCATCAAGCTCCGCGACGAGGAGGCCGTGCAGGCGCTGGCGGACGCCAACCTGCGGCTGGTGGTGAGCATCGCCCGCAAGTACGCCGGACGCTCCACGCTCAGCTTCCTGGACCTGATCCAGGAGGGCAACATGGGCTTGATGCGGGCGGTCGAGAAGTTCGACTACAGGAAGGGCTACAAGTTCTCGACCTACGCCACCTGGTGGATACGGCAGGCGATCACGCGCGCTATCGCGGACCAGGGCCGCATCATCCGCATTCCCGTGCACATGGTGGAGACCATCAACCGCGTCGTGCGCACCTCGCGGGCACTGCTGCAGCAGCTCGGCAGGGAGCCGACCGACGAGGAGATCGCGGCCGAGATGGACCTGCCCATGGAGCGGGTCGCCGAGATCAAGCGCATCGCGCCCGATCCGCTCTCCCTGGAGGCGCCCGTCGGCGAGGAGGAGGACAGCCACCTCGGAGACTTCGTTCCCGACGAGGAGGTCGGCACGCCTATTGACGTCGCCTCCAACTCGGTGCTCCGCGAGCAGCTCGAGAAGGTGCTCGACACGCTCACCGAACGCGAGCGCGAGGTGCTCAAGCTCCGTTTCGGCCTGGAGGACGGCTACTCGCGCACGCTCGAGGAGGTCGGTCACATCTTCGAGGTGACGCGCGAGCGCATTCGCCAGATTGAGGCGAAGGCGCTCAAGAAGCTGCGCCATCCCAGCCGCAACAAGGTGCTGCGGGACTACCTGGAGTAACCCTCCGCCCCCATCTCCCAGTTGCCCCCGCGAATTGACGCCGCGGAGATTCCCGTGCTATAATCGCGGGCAGAGACGGGCCCGTAGCTCAGAGGTTAGAGCAACCGGCTCATAACCGGTTGGTCGCTGGTTCGAGTCCAGCCGGGCCCACCATGCAAGCGCAATCAACCCGCCGCTCACCGGGCGGCGCATGTCATATGGGCCTGGCCACCGAGTGCCGACCGTTCTGTGCCGGGGCGGCTGCGTGCCGCCCCGGCTGCCTTTGGCTGCAGTGACGGGCACGCTCTGGTGCCGCCATGGCCCGCGGCTAGGGTGGCTTGGGAACCATCGGGGATGACTGATATGATCACGGCGATCGCCGATTACGTCAAGGCTCGGCGCAATGAGCTGGGACGACACGTGCTGTTCCTCGGAAGTGCGGTGCGCACCTCGCCCGATGAGCTGTCCGTGCAGGAGCTCCTACACGAGATGGCCATCGGCTGGGCCCGTGAGCACGAGGTGGAGCTGCCTGAGGAGGAGCCGGGGCCGGCGGCCCTGGAGCTGATGGCGGAGCGCGTCCCGTCGCACCTTGAGCGCTGCCGCCGCCTGCGATCTCTGCTCGAGAAGCGGCGGCCCAGCGAGGCCCACACGCGACTGGGACGGATGATCTCCGACGGCTACTTCCCGGCCATCTTCACCGCCGACCCCACCGACCTGCTGCAGCGCGCCCTGCACAACCAGCACATGGAGCCCGATACCGATTACCACCTGCTGGTGGCCGGCCAGGACGACCCGAACGAGATCGAGCTGGCCATCTCCAGCTCCGCGCGCGTGGTGGTCGTCAAGTGCGCGGGCTCGGTCACGGGCGAGTTCCTGCCGCTGTCACAGGCCGAGGTAGATCGGGCGATCGACGACATCGGGGCGGTGATCGGCTCGGCATTCAGGACGCTCTCCCTGTTCGTCGGCTACACCGAGCGGGAGCGCGCCTTCATCCCCCACGTCCCCGCTGACGGCGACCGGGTCTTCTGGATCAACCGCATCATCCCCATGGATGACGAGGACCTGTTCCAGGAGCTGAAGATGGAGAGCCCGGCAAGCGTTGACTACCACCGCCTGCAGCCGGACGTCACCGGGATGCTCGCCGCGCGCTCCTCGGAGAGGCACCTGCTCTGCCGCGAGCCGGGCGAGCCCAACGCGTTCCTCAGCGCACTCGAGGATCGCGTCAGCCGCCATTGGCACAGCACCACCCGAGCCCGCAAGTCCGGCCCGACCCTGAGCGTGCTCAGTGGCGGGCCCTACCGCTTCCTCGACCACTACCGCGTGGAGGACTCCGAGCTGTTCTTCGGCCGCGAGCAGGAGACCGAGGACGTCATCGAGATGATCCGCCACAACCGGCTCAGCGTGCTCTTCGGCGCCATGGGCCGGGGCAAGACCTCCCTCCTCTGCGCCGGCGTGATGGCGCGGATGCTCCACGAGGCGGAGGAGTCCGACGAGAACCACGGAACCCCGTGGCTCCCCATCTACGTGCGCTGCGGCGAGGACCCCATCGAGGCCACCCGGGACGCGGTGACCGACGCCCTCGCCGAGCACGAGATCGGCCGCATCGAGGGCGACGGCCGCCTCGTCAACATACTCGGGCAGGCCGCACGAGTCGCCGGCCGTCCCGTCGTCCTGCTCATCGATCAGTTCGAGGAGTACTTCGTCAAGACAGGCGACCGTCTGCAGCAGGAGTTCGCAACCCAGCTCGCGGAGGCCATCGAAGGCACCACCGACGACGAGCTTCGAGTGCTGTTGAGCATCCGGGAGGACTACCTCGGCCAGCTCTACGAGCTTCAGGATCAGTTCCCAACCATCCTCCACAACGTCTATCGGCTGGGGAAGATGAGCGCGCGTCAGGCCAAGGTGGCGGCCATGAAGCCGGGCTCCAACTTCCGCCTGACCGTGGAGGAGGAGGCGGTCGATCGGGTGCTCGAGGACCTCTGCCACGATGGCGCCTGCGAGCCCACCGAGCTGCAGATCGTGATGGACCGGCTCTACCAGTCGCTCTCCCCCGGCCAGCATGTCATCGGCGCACACGCCTACGAGCAGCTCGCCGGCGCCGACCGCATCCTGAGCGACTACCTGGAGCACGCACTGCACCAGCTCCCCACATCGGAGCGGCGGCTCGTGCGCAACATCCTCAAGCAGCTCGTGCAGTCCTCGGAGCTCAAGGCCGTCAGGTCGGTGGAGCGCATTGCGGCCGAGGTCGGGCAGAGCGAGGAGAGCGTGGAGCGCGTGCTGGCGCGCCTCGAGGACCTGCGCCTGGTCAGGCGCGTGGGCAAGCCGGAGAGGCGGCAGTACGAGGTCGTTCATGAGTACATGGCCGAGAAGATCGACGATTGGATGACCGAGCGGCAGATCGAGGTCAAGGACGTGCAGGACCTCCTGACGCGAGAGCTGGGCAACTACCACAAGTTCGGCCTGCTGATGCAGGAGGGCGCGCTGCGGCTCATCGGGACCTACCGCAACGAGCTGACCATCTCCCCGGAGGAGATGGCCCTGATTGTGCTCAGCGCCGTGCACAGACAGGTGGACGTCGGCTACTGGCTGGGCCGCATCGACGAGCTTGAGGAGCTGCGCGAGCCCACGCTCAAGCGCATGCTGGCGGACGAGGAGCCGCACGTGAGGCGGGCGGCGCTGCGGGCCCTCGGACCCCACGTGTCCGGCGATTACCTCGGGCCGCTCGTGAGGCTCCTCGACGACGAGCAGGAGGACATCCGCGAGCTGGCCGAGGACTACCTGCGCGGCCAGGACCGCGAGCTGGTGCACGCCCTCGGCCGCGGAACGGACGAGGACCGGCACCTCGCGGCCTATGCCCTGGGCCGCATCGACAGCAGGCGCGCGCTGCGGCCTCTGGCGCAGGCCCTGTGCGACGGCGATGACGAGCTGCGCGACGAGGTCTCCGAGGCGCTCATGGAGATGGACCCCGCGGCCACCAGCCGCATCCTGCTCCAGCGCCTGCGCGAGAGCCCCGACGCACCGTGGGCCGTCGCCTACGCGCTGGGCCGGGTGGCTCAGGATCCCAGGGCGGTCGAGGAGATCGAACAGGCGCGCAGGACGCAGCCTCGCTCGCCCCAGATCGCCTTCGCGCTGGCCATGGCACAGGCGCAGCGCCGCGACTACGACCGGGCACTGAGACTTCTCGATCAGGCCGACCAGCTCGCAACGGCCGACGCCGGCCGCCAGGCCATCCGCGAGATCCGCGAGGAGGTCCTGCAGCAGCAGGAGCGTGCTCGGGAGTTCCAGGAGTGGGCCACCTTCCACGGGGACATGCAGCGAGCGGGGCGTAACAGGCAGGCCGTCACGCCCCCGCTGCGCCTCCGCTGGCGCTTCCAGACCCGGGGGCCGGTGGTCGGGGGACCCGCCCTCGCCCACGGCATCGTTTGCGTCGGATCGCGCGACAACTACGTCTACGCCCTCGACAGCGCCTCCGGGCAGTTGCGCTGGGAGACCCGGACCGACGACCGCGTCGAGTCCACGCCGGCGCTGGCGGGCGGCGGCGTCTTCGTCAGCTCGCGCGATGGCCGCATCTACTCCCTGGCGGCGAGCAACGGAGACGTCCGCTGGACCTACGACACCGGGGCTCCCAGCCGCTCATCGCCCGCTGTTGCCGGCGGCCTCGTCATCGCGGGAAACCAGGAGGGGCGGCTGTTCGCGCTCGACACCAGAGCCGGCGGCCTGAAATGGCGCGCCCGCGCGCGCGATGAGATCTCGGCCGCCCCCATGGTCGCGGACGGGCTCGTCGTCGTCGGTTCCTGGGACGGCACGGTCTATGCCTTCTCGCAGGAGGACGGAGAACCGGCGTGGACCTTCGAAGCCGGCCAGCCGGTCGCCGCTGCAGCCAGCACCGGGGACGAGGTCGTTTACTTCGGCTCCGACGACGAGGCGATAATGGCCCTCGATCTGAGCACTGGCGAGCGGCTGTGGAGCACCAAGGTCGAGGGCAGAGTTCGATCGTGCCCGGCGCTCTCCGAGGACCTCGCCATCTTTGGAGCGATGGACGGGAAGGTGTACGCGGTTGCCCGCGACGACGGCTCGATGGCGTGGGCATTCGAGACCGACGATGAGATCCTGGCCTCGCCCGCCCTCGCCGGCGACGTGGTCTACGCCGGCTCCAAGGACGGAGCCCTCTACGCCCTCTCACTCGCGGACGGGCAGGAGCTGTGGCACTACTCCACCTCCTACGCCGTCTACTCCTCCCCCGCGACGGCCGAGCACATGGTCGTGCTGGGCATGCAGTACTACGACGTCGTCGCTTTCGCCGGTCAGGAGCTGAAGCCGGGGGCGCTGACATGATGCGCTGCGCCTATCCGATCCTGCTCGTGCTGGTGGTGGCCCTCGCGGGCTGCGGCGCCGCCGACAGCATGCGGCGCGAGTTCGTCGCCACCCGCTACATGCAGGCGGCCCAGCGGCACCTGAGCGACCTCCCGCGGCAGACCTCGCGGGCTGAGGCGGAGCTCGACCGCGCCGTCGCTCTGATGCCCGAGAACGAGGAACTGGAGCGCCGGGCGGCCAGGCTCTATGTACTGGCTCGCGCCTACGAGAAGGCTGTTCCCCTCCTCGAGGACCAGGCCTCGCTTGACCTCGACGCGCGCGCCCTGCTCGGCCAGTCCCTGCTGCGGACGGGGGCGCGCGAGCGCGGCACCCGGATCTGCCTGCGCGTGATCGCTGAGGCGCGGCGCCTGCGCGAGCAGCGCGAGATCGACCTCCGCGAGTGGGCGCTGCTGCTCAATGATGCGGGCTACGTCCTCGTGGACGCTGAGGCCGCCGTGGCGGAGGCGCACGAGGCCGTGCGCCAGGCCGCCGAGGCATTCCCGCTTCAGCCCGCCTTCGTGGACAGCCTCGGCTGGGCGCTGTTCCGTGAGAATGACCTGACGGAGGCCACCTTCTACCTGGAGCGCGCCGGCCGGCTCCTGGCCCGTGACGATCCCGAGATCTTGTATCACCTTGGGGTCGTCTACTCGCGGCGGGGGCGCTTCGCCGAAGCCGAGCGAGCGCTGAAGCAGGCCAGGCTCCTGGACCCGGATTTCCAGCCAATCCAGGAGGAGCTGCGCCGCCTGGGCCGAATCCTGCTCCCTCTGCCGCTCGCGGCGCTGCCGCCGGGCCTCGTCGGCGCCGGCGATGCGACCGGTCGCCCCGTCCCGCACCGAGCCCGGACGAGTGGAGGGTAGACCACCCATGAGGATCGCGAGGAGAATCGAGGAGATCAGCCCGTCCGCCACCATGGTCATGAAGCTGAAGGCCGACGAGCTGAAGGCCGCAGGCCAGGACGTGCTGTCGTTCGCGGTCGGCGAGCCGGACTTCCAGACGCCCGACAGCATCATCGAGGCCGCGAAGCGCGCCATGGACGAGGGGCAGACGAAGTACACCGCGCCCACGGGCACAGTGGAGCTGAGGCAGGCCATCTGCGACGCGGCGAAGCGCTACCTGAGCCTCGACTACTCGCCCTCCCAGGTGCTTGTCTCCAACGGCGCCAAGCATACGCTGATGAACCTGGCGATGGCGCTGGTCCAGCCCGGCGACGAGGTCATCGTGATCTCGCCCTACTGGGTCACCTACCCGGACCAGATCAGCGTCTGCGGTGGCCGCCCGGTGGTGGTCGAGACGCGCGATGAGGACGACTTCCAGCCGGACCTGGAGGAGGTCGAGCGCGCCGTCACCGACTACACCGTCGCCATTGTGCTCAACAGCCCCTGCAACCCCACGGGCGCGGTCTACGCGCGCGAGGTCGTGGAGGGTCTCGCGGAGATCGCGATCGCCCACGACCTGGTGGTCATCTCCGACGAGATCTACAAAGACATCATCTTCGACGACAACGAACACATTAGCCCCGCGGCGCTCGACGGCATGCAGGAGCGCACAGTAATCGTGGACGGGGTGGCCAAGAGCTACGCCATGACCGGATGGCGCATCGGCTGGATGCTCGGCCCCGAGGAGATCGTCGCGGCCGCCGCCAAGCTGCAGAGCCAGTCCACCTCCTGCCCGAACACCATCGCGCAGGCCGCGACCATCCAGGCGCTGACCGGCCCGCAGGAGTCGGTAGGCGAGATGCGCGAGCAGTTCGAGCGCAGGCGCGACTTCGTCGTCGAGCGGCTGTCGGAGGTCCCCGGGGTCACCTGCAGCACCCCGCACGGCACCTTCTACGCCTTCCCCAACATCTCCGAGCATTCCCGCCGGCTGTTCCCGCAGGTCGAGGAGAAGCGCTCGGAGCAGATGGCGCTCTGGCTGCTGGAGCGCAGCCTGATCAGCCTGGTGCCGGGCTGCGCGTTCGGGGCCGATGACTACGTGCGGCTGAGCTTCGCCGCCAGCATGGACCAGCTCGAGGAGGGCCTCAGCCGCTTCGCCGCCGCGTTCGAGTGAGGCGGGCGCCGACGCCCAGGTGCCACGGGTGCCGGGCTCTCCCCCGCTTCCACGCCGACCCGGAGGACGCCACATGCACAGGATCACGCTCATCCCCGGAGACGGGACCGGACCGGAGATCGTCGAGGCCATGCGCCGCTGCGTCGAGGCCACGGGCATCGACGTCGTCTGGGACCTGCAGCAGGCGGGCATGACGGTGCTCGAGGAGGAGGGCACGCCGCTGCCGGCGAGCGTACTGGACTCGATCCGTGCCAACCACGTGGCCATCAAGGGCCCCATCACCACGCCCGTCGGCCACGGCTTCCGCAGCGTGAACGTGGCGCTGCGCAAGGCCCTGGACCTCTACGTCTGCCTGCGCCCGAGCAAGTACTACGAGGGCGTCAAGTCGCGCTACCCCGAGGCCGACCTGGTGGTGGTCCGCGAGAACACCGAGGACGTCTACGCGGGCATCGAGTTCGAGCGCGGCACCGACGAGTGCGCCGAGATCGTGGGCCACATCGAGCGCCTCACCGGCGAGGCTATCCGCGACGACTCGGGCATCTCCATCAAGCCGATCTCCGAGAGCGCATCCGAGCGCATCGTGCGCTTCGCGTTCGACTACGCGATCGCCAACGGGCGACGCAAGGTCACCGCGGTGCACAAGGCCAACATCCAGAAGTTCTCCGATGGGCTGTTCCTCGAGGCCGCCCGGCGGGTGGCCCGCGACTACGCCGGCAGTGGCGTCGAGTTCGAGGACCGCATCGTGGACAACATGTGCATGCAGCTCGTCCAGAAGCCCGAGCTCTACGACGTGCTGGTCTGCCCCAACCTTTACGGGGACATCATCAGCGACCTCTGCTGCGGGCTGGTCGGGGGCCTCGGGGTGGCGCCGGGGGCGAACATCGGCGAGGAGATGGCGGTCTTCGAGCCCACCCATGGCAGCGCGCCCAAGTACGCCGGCCAGAACAGGGTCAACCCGACCGCGACGGTCCTTTCGGCGGTCATGATGCTGCACCACCTCGAGGAGCACGACGCCGCGCAACGGCTGGAGCGCGCCGTGGCGGAGGTCATCGCAGAGGGCGATCGCGTGACTTACGACCTCAAGCCCAGCCGCGACGACCCGAGCGCCGTCGGCACCAGCGAGATGGCCGACGCCATCATCGCGCGCCTCTGAGCGGCGGATCCCATCCGCACGAGACGGGTTGCGACCACGAACCCTCGGCCGTAGGCTGGCCGGGCTCCCCCACCGCCAAACGGCGGGCGCGTGTGAGGCCGCATGCAGTCGCTCGGGTCCGCGCCCCACAACACGCCAAACCGCCCACGGGCGTGGACGCCCGTGGCACGGACCGGCCCAATCTGTCCCGGAACGCCCGGGTGCCTCTACCGGGCGCGTCGCCCAATATCATCTGCAATCGGCAACCAGGCCCTGCGGAGGGTGAGGCGCGCCGGCGTCTCAGCTTCCATGCCGGCCCGGCCCAAGCCCCCCGGGCCGCCGGCGCGCCCATGCCGGCTGTCACGCGAAGAGACCGCACAAGCGGGAACCAAGCAGTGCGGAGGGGCGGCGTGCCCACGCCGCCCGCCGTTGAGCCGTTGTGCGGGTGGCGCTGTCGCCCCGCGACCGGTCCTCGGCCCGCGACACGTCCCCAAGGCCGAACGACCGGG
>JALGUJ010000078.1 GCA_029820945.1 Candidatus Zipacnadia bacterium
GCCAGTGTCGAGTGGCGGTAGTCCGTGAGCAGCTCCGCGGCGCGTGCGAGCGTATCGTCCGGGGACAGGACCGGCGCATCCACCTGAATGAGATCGCTGGCAACCATGCCCCCGCCTCCTCTTTGGCGCGCCGCGGCGAAGGGCGAGCGCGCGGCACGAAAAAACCCGGAGACCGCCGCAATGGCGGACACCGGCGCATAAGCTCGTCATAGCGCGGTTCGCCGCCATTATAGCGCGTTCACACGGGGGTGACAAGCGTACTCGCGCGTCCCGTCCGGTGGCGGCAGCGCGCCGGTGCAGAAAGGGCGTCCGCACGCCGTCGTCATGGCTCGTTCCGTGGTGCGGACGGCCCCCGTCCGCAAGCCGTTTGCCGTCCCGGTTGGCGGAGCGGGCCTTCGCTCCCGCCCGGCCGTTTCCACGCCCCTGGTAGCAGGGCGAACGGGCGGTCGCGGCGAACCTCGCACTGAGCGGGGGAGAAGCACGCGCGCGGGAGGCCTGAAGCATGTCCCACAGGGTGTGTCCTCACTGTGGCGGAGAGCTGGGAGCCGAAGAGGGCCGGTTCTGCCCTCACTGCGGAGGAATGCTGGGCGAGGCTGCGCCGCGCGACGTGAGACCGCGCGCGGCCTTCCCCGCCGACGGCCAGCGGCGTTGCCCGCACTGCGGCGAGGCGCTCTACCGCGGCGAGCGCGTCTGCTGGCGCTGCGGTCGCGCCGTCGAGGACTACGCCGCCGCGGTGGAGGAGCCGCCGGCGCAGACCGTCGAGCCCGAGCCTGCCGGACCCGTCCCGCAGCCGGCCGCCGCCCCGCCCGCGCGCGGCCCGAGGCCTGCAGCCGACGCAGTCTCCCCGGACGTGGCGGCGAGCGCCTGGTGGTCCTTCGCCCTCGGCCTGCTGTCGGTCTTCACGTGCGGCGTGCTGGGACTGCTCGGCATCCCCGCGCTCTGGCTGGGCATCGTGGCCGGCCGCCGCGGGGGAGGGGCGGTCGCCGTCGCCGGCGTCGTGTTCGCGGTCGTCGGCCTCCTTATGCTCGCCGTCTGGCTCGTGGCATTCCTACTGATGGTCAGCGGCCTGCTTGAGCTGGGCGTGGTGGCGACGGCGTTCGCCGCGTGTCTCAGGAGTTGAGCGCGTGAGTCTCCATCGCCGAATCGCTTCCGTCATAATGGTCGTCCTGGTCTGCGCGCCCGCGGGAGCGCAGACGCCGACACCGTCTCCGGGAAGCGCTCCCTATGAGGTCGGGGGCGAGCCGGCGCACGGGGCGCGCGTGAGGCCCATCCCCGTTCTCGAGGGCCACTCCTACGCCGTCCCCCGCCTCGTAGAGGGCCTCGACGCGGCCGACCCCGTGCTCCGCTCCCGCTGCTGCTTCCTGCTCGGGGAGATAGGGGATCAGCAGGCGGTCGTCCCGCTGGTCGCGGTGCTCGATGATCCGGCGCGCCCGGTGCGGCAGTTCGCGGGCATCGCGCTGTGCCGCCTGGGGGACGAGCGGGGGCTGCAGGCGGCGGCGTCGGCGCAGATCGGGCCGCGCTGGTGGATCAGATTCCACGCCGCCACCGCGCTCGGCGTGCTGGGCTCGGAGGCGGCTTTGCGCGCGCTGAGCCCCGCGCTCATAGATGCGGACGAGCTGGTGCGGGCGGCGGCGGAGACCGCGCGCAGCCACCCGGGCCCGGTCCCGCCACGCGGCGTCAAGTACCTCGGACCGTCGGAGGCCGAGCTGGGCGACATCATCTACGGCCTCGCGAACTACCTCATCGGCGAGGGGGAGTGGTGGTGGCACGCGGGCGACTACCCGCAGATCCTCAGGACCATCGAGACCGCAGTCTGGGTGGACCCGGGATGGGCCGAGGGCTTGCCCATGGCGGGCTATCTCTACTGGAGCTTGGGGCGGGACACGGAGGCCATCTCCGCCTACCGCAGGGCGGTCCACCTCCACCCCGATAGCTGGATCACCAACTGGGAGCTGGGCTTCTACTACTTCAACGCTATGGAGCGCTACGAGGACGCGGTGGAGCCCTTCGCGCGCGCCCGCGCCCTCGGCTGCCCGCACGCCTTCGCCCGCATGCACGCACATGCCCTCGAGCACTGCGGGCGGCCCGAGGAGAGCCTGGCGGTGTGGCGAGAGCTGCAGCAGGATAGGCCGGACGACCCCGTGGTCAGGATGAACATCCAGCGTCTGGAGGCCAGCGCCGGCGGTTGACGTTCGCCGCGCGAAGCGTGTAGGATGTGTTCGTCGCGCCGGGAGGGATTAATCCCGGAGGCGAGGAATGGGCCTGACGTCGCAGTTCAGCGAAGCACGGGCTCCGGAACGCGCGGGGCCAGAATCATGGAGTAGAAGCCCATGGCACTGAGAGAGACGCAGGAGCTGGCCGAATACCGGTCGCTGATGGAGACGCCCGACGAGTTCGAGGACGGTTTCGGCTGGCAGACCGTGGTCGGGGCCTTCTTCATCGGCTTCGTCATGATGCCCGGCTCGATCTACCTCGGCCTCGTGGCCGGCCAGACCATGGGGCCGGCCGCCGAGTGGACCACCATCATCCTCTTCACCGAGATCGCACGCCGGTCATTCGCCCAGCTCAGCCGCCAGCAGATCTACATCCTCTACTACATCGCCGGCGGCCTGACCGCCATGATGGGCGGCGTCGCGCTCTCTGGAGGGCCCTTCGCGCTGCTCATCTGGAACCAGTTCCTGCGCGCCTCTGCCCCCGGCGGTCTGGGCGATCAGGTGCCGAACTGGGTCGCCCCGCCCCCGGACTCCGAGGCCATCGCCCTGCGCACCTTCGTGCACTCCGACTGGCTCCCGGCAATCGGTGTCCTGCTGCTCACACAGGTCTTCTCTCGCGTCGCCTGGTTTACGCTGGGCTACTCGCTCTTCCGGCTGCTCTCCGACGGGGAGCAGCTTCCCTTCCCGCTCGCGCCGATCCAGGCACAGGCGGCGACCGCGCTGGCGGAGGCCTCGCAGAAGGAGGAGACCTGGCGCTGGCGCATCTTCTCCATCGGCAGCATGATCGGCATCGGCTTCGGCCTGATCTACCTTGCCGTGCCCACACTCACCGGAGCGGTGCTCATCCAGCCCGTCTCCATCCTCCCCATCCCATGGATCGACTTCACCCAGGGAACCGAGCGCTTCCTCCCCGGGGTCGCGACCGGCATCGGCACCAACCTCGCCAGCCTGATGCTCGGCTTCGTGCTCCCGTTCTGGATGGTGGTGGGCAGCTTCCTTGCCACGGTGACCACGGCCATCGTGAACCCGATCGCCCACATCACCGGCAACCTGCCCACCTGGCGCCCGGGCATGGAGACCACGCGCACGATGTGGGCCACCCGCATCGACATCTGGCTCTCGTGGGGCGTGGGCACCGCCTTCGCGGTGGCCGGCATCGGCGCCTACAAGATGGTGGCGGAGTGGCGCGAGTACCGCGAGACCGGCGATGAGTCCGGCTTCGGCTTCGGCACGCGCGTTGCGGGCCGGGGCGACTTCACGCCCTGGATCTGCCTCGCCCTCTTCTTCGCCGCGACCACCGGCTATATCGTGCTGTGCAGGATCCTGGTACCCAACTTCCCCATCATCTTCCTCATCGTCTACGGCTACATCTGGACGCCGCTGCAGTCGTACATTAACGCGCGCATGGTCGGGCTCACCGGCCAGTTCGTCGCCATCCCAATGATCCGCGAGGCGACCTTCATCCTCTCGGGATACAAGGGCGTGGACGTCTGGTTCGCGCCGATTCCACTGGGCAACTACGGCGCGACCGTCCAGCGCTTCCGCGAGATCGAGCTGACCGGGAACAAGTTCACCGCGGTGCTCAAGGCCGAGCTGCTCATGTTCCCCATCATCCTCGTGACCAGCTTCCTCTTCTGGGGCTACGTCTGGCGGCTGCAGCCGATCCCCTCGGTCTACTACCCCTACGCGCAGAAGATGTGGGATTACCAGGCTATCACGCAGTGGGTTTGGTACTCCTCCACCACCGAGGGCGGCCACCAGGAGATCTTCCAGCGCGCGATCAAGCCCGGCCTCATGGTCGGCGGCCTCGTCTTCGGCCTCGGCATCTACAGCCTGCTCAGCTGGCTGCGCGCGCCGGTGCTGCTCATCTACGGCTGGATCCGCGGCCTGGGGATCATGCCCCACTTCATCGTGCTGCAGTTCATCGGCGCCGTGATCGGCCGCTACTACATGCGCGAGCGCTTCGGTGAGGCCAACTGGCGCATCTGGCCCCCGGTACTCTACGCCGGCTTCACCTGCGGCATGGGCCTGATCGCCATGCTCGCCATCGCCATCGTGCTGGTGAAGCAGTCGATCACCCAGATGCCGTTCTGACGTGGGCAGGCGCAGAACGCAGGGCGGCCCGGCCATCCGGCCGGGCCGCTTCCGTCTCCGGCAGTGCGGGGGAGCGGTCTATCCGCCGCCTTCGGCGGGCTCCTCCTCACCCGGCGCTGACTCCTCCGCCGGCTGCTCCTCCTCGTCCTCGCGGCGCTTGCCCACCCCCGTCACGTGCTCGGCGCGGATCCAGTCCTCCTCCACCGAGATCACGGCCTTCGGGCAGCGGAACTCGTCCCCGCGCTCGGTCAGCACCCGCACGTCGCCGGTGAGCGTTATCAGGTCCCGGTTCTCCTCGTAGACGGCCTTGTCCGCGTACGCCGTCTTGTCCTCCTGCACCGCCTTTACGCGCTCCGTCGCCGTCGCCCGCCTGACCTCCTCGGCGTACTCGTAGACGATCCTGTCGCAGGTGATGGTGGTCTTCTTCTCCCAGTAGTCCTCCAGGCGGCGCGGCTCCCCGTCCTCCTCCTCGGCCTCTTCGCCCTCCTCGCCGCCCTCCTTCTTGCGCTGGGTGATCGCGGTGACGCTGCCGGCGATCACGGCGACCTCATCGTCGAAGTCGGCCTCGATCACGTCGCCGGTCATGGTGGTCTCCGGGGTCTCGACCCTGGGGTTGCCGGTGGCGACGGCGGAGTTCTCGTCGTAGTCGTAGACCGCCTCGTCGCAGTAGAGCTTGATGTCCTGGTGGGAGAAGACCACGTTGCCAGTGAGGTAGTACATGGCCTCGACGGGATCGTAGCGCAGGTCATCGGCCCACTCGATGCGCGCGCGATCCTCGTCCTCGACGATGCCGCCCGGCTCCTCCGGCTCCGGGTCCTGCGCCCAGCCGCCGGCGGCCAGCATGGCCACCACCACCAGCGCCGCCAGCCGTAGCGCTCTCATCTCAGCCTCCCAAGCTCCTCCCGTGCCTCGTCGATGGTGAAGACCGCCTGGATCGACTGCAGTGTATAGGCGTGAGTGTCCAGGTCGTACTGGAGGTTGCGGCCCGTCAACTGGCCGTGCTCGGTCCTGAGTTGAACGCGGCCCGCCGTGCGGGCGACGTTCTCGGGCACGATCAGGTCCAGGTTCTCGGCGCGCACCGTCACTCCCTCGGCGCGCATCGTCACCTCTCCGGGGCAGTGCAGCGTCTGTGTGGCCGGCAGCCACTGCACCTTGCCCGTGGTCACGATCGCCCCCTTGTCCGAGACCACCTTGACGCCGCCGGTCACCTCGAAGCTCTTGTCCCGCGCCCTGTAGGTCGCCCGGCCTGCGGAGATGCGCACCACCGGCCTCCCCTCGTCATAGACGAGGCCCTCGCGCAGACCGCTGGCGGCCACGGCCCGGCCTCCCCCGCTGATCTCGATCTCCTCGATGCTCAGCCACCACGCCGGATGGCCGCCGCGCGTGTGCTCAAGCTCCGACTGCATGATCGCCACCGCCGGCCTGCCCGGCTCCCGCTCCTCGGCGGGCGCCCGCCGCTCCCCGCCCTCCCAGGTCATGAGGAGCCATGCGCCGGCGCCGGCGACCACCGCGATCAGCACTCCGGCGATGATCCTCCTGACCAGCGGTGTCAGCATGGCGGCACCCGTCTCTCAGAGCTGCGGTGGCTGCGGCGGCTCCAGTCCGAGTTCGATGTCCACCCCGCCGGTGATCTCGCCGTCGCTCACGTCCGCGCAGGCCCAGCCCGTCTGCGTGCCGTCCGCCGAGATGGCGGTGATCGCCCGCCGCCCGGTGCCCAGCGCGTAGATGGCGTAGCTCCCGTCGTCCTTTGACCTCGCCTGCGCGTTCCCGCTGCGCAGCGTCGCGCCGGCCTCCGCCGCTCCGTTACGGGTGACGGCGCCCCGCACGGCGCCCTGCCCGGCTCGCAGCGCCGGGCGCAGGTAGAGCGTCCCGAGATTGCTCGTGCCCGCCGGCAGGTTCCTGTTGATGGTCCGGTCCTGGTAGCCCGCGGCGGTGATGCTGATCGTCCGCTGCCCCGATTGCGTCGGCAGCGAGAAGCTCCCGTCCCGGGCCGAGGTGGTGCTCTCCGAGCCCACGCTCACCGTCGCCTCCGCCACGGGTCGCAGCGTGCCGTCGTCCAGCAGCGTGCCGCGAACGGTGGCGGGATCGGGAGCCGATCCGCCACCACAGCCGCCGGCGAGGACAGCCAGAATCGCGACCATCAGCCCGGCCGGCGGGAGCGTCCGGTTCATCGGGAGCGACCTCCTCGCTCAACTGCTCCAATCACTCTACCAGATGGGCCTGATGGCGGCAATCAAGCGCCTCAGCCCACCGTCAGCACGAAGTCGATGCCATCCACGACGACGCCGCCCCGCGGCACGGTCACCTCGCGCGCGAGCCGCCGCTCCCCGAAGGTCACGACGACCTCGTAGCGCCCCGGCGGCACGAACAGCGTGTAGCGCCCCGACGGCCCCGTCACCTGCTCCGCGACCGCCGCGCCGCCCGCGAGGTCCACCGCGGTGACGGTCGCCCCCGAGTTGTCCGCCGCCCCGCTGAGCGTCACGCTCCCCGCCAGCGTGTACGGGCCGCCCGGCGGCTCCCCGGCGCGCTCGAACATCTCGATCGTCAGATCGCCCATGCCCGGAAGCACCGTGACGGTCGCGTTCACGTCATCGAAGCCCGCGGCGGTGACCTGAACCTGCTGATCGCCCACGAGCACGTCGGCCACCTCGAAGCGCCCGTCCGCCCCGGTGGTTACGGGCGCCGCGTCCCCCACGGTCACCTCCGCGCCCTCAATCGGCTGCCGGGTCAGCACATCGACGACCACGCCGGTCACCGCGATCGTGGCGTCGCCGGCGACGAGGGTGATCGCCACAGGCGCGTTCTGCCCGTCATCGTCGGCCGCGACCGTGACGCTCTCCGAGTGGGGGAGGAAGCCCTCGGCCTGCACGGCCAGGTCGCGTTGCCCCGCCGGGATGCCTCCGACCACGAACTCCCCGGCGTTGTCGGTGTACCCACCGACCCGCGGCTCGGCCTCGCCGGGAGGCGTGAACTGCGCGAAGGCGTTCACGACCGGCTCGCCGGTCTGCGCGTCGCTGACCGTGCCCGAGACGGTCCCCGTGGTGGCCGTGTCGGCCGCACGCACCATGGCCGTGACCCACGTCGCGGTCGTCACGTTCATCTGCACCTGCTCGGTATGCGTCACGTAGCCTGCGGCGCTCACCGTCAGGGGCTGGGTCGGCGGTGTCCCGGTGCCGACCGGAACGTCCCTGAGCACGAGCTGCTGGTCGGTCGGCTCCAGCGTTCCCCGCACGCCGCCGACGATGACGGTCGCCGGCACCTCCAGCGGGGCGTTCGTCTCCTCCTCGACCACCATGACCACGACGGAGCTTTCCGGCTCATCGGTGTCAACGGCGGGCAGACCGCCGCAGCCAAGCGTGGCGGCCACCACGGCGACGGCGCCCAGCAGCGCGCTCACCCCCGCGCGCGCGGCGGCCGCGCGCAGCGACCTTCCTCCGCGCCGCCCTCCGCTCATCGGCTCACCTGCAGCGTCCGCAGCGCCTGCGCCCGGCGACCCTCGTCGTCCCACGCCGTCACGCGCACCAGGTACAGCCCGCCGGGCACCATGCTCCCGCGGCCGTCGCGCAGGTTCCAGCTCGTGCTCGTCTCGCCGGCCTCGCGCGGCCCGATCGCGATGCTGCGAATCCGCCGCCCCGCGATATTCAGCACCTCGACCTCCACGTCCGACGCGGTGCTGAGGCTAAACGCGATCCGGGCCGATGAGCATCCCGCCTGCATCGCGGACATGGTGGTGACCATCAGCGGCGTGTCGGCGCGCCGGCCGCACTCGATGCGCAGATGCCTGTCCACGCCGTGCGCCCCGCCGCGGATCTCGTGGCCGCCGCAGGTCCGCATGTAGATCCGCCGCCCTGTCGCCTCATCGACCAGCACCGGGGCCAGGTCCTCGGGCAGCGCGCTCATGTCGGGCCAGCTCAGTCTCACCGCCTGGTCGCTCAGCGTGCTCGTGATGTGCACCCTCCAGAAGTGCCTGCCCGAGCCGGAGGCGGGCCTGACATCGCTGATGTAGCCGCCCGCGCCCCGCCCCTCGGGGTCGAGCCGCACCGACACCTGAGGCCCGAAGCCCGGCGGCGCCTGCAGGTCGTAGCGGTCCAGCCCCTCCGCTGCCTGAGCGGCGACTCCCACCCAGGCGGAGCCGCGCATGCCGCCCGCCTCGGCGACGATCGAGAGCCTCCAGTCCAGCTCGTCGTCCTCGCGACCGCCCGGCCTCGAGGCGGCCCGCATCGCGGCGGTGTCCAGGGCCGGGAAGCGCAGCAGCGCCCCGTCGGCGCGCAGGCAGCGGATCCAGTAGCCCTCGAAGGCTATGAGCTGCTGGGCCTGCGTGTAGCCCTCGTCGGACGAGTAGCCGAAGATCCCGTCCTGGATGATGCGCCCGGTCACCGCCTCATCGTAGCCGACGGCGGCCTCGCCCCCGGCCTCGAACTGCAGCGACGCCACCTCCACCGGGTCGCGACGCGGCGAGCCGATCTGGTTCCAGCCTACCTTCAGCGGGATGGCGAAGGGCCGGTCCTCGGGCTCGAGCACCCCCTGCAGCGACAGCGAGACGTCGCTGAAGATGCGCAGCCAGTAGCCCCGACCTGGCCGCACCGGCTCGGTCCGCGGCCAGATGCGGTACTTGTTCTCGCCCGGAAGCGACGGGTCCCAGCGCGCCACCAGCAGCCTCTCGGGATCGACCCCCAAGAGGTCCGCCAGGTCCTGTGTCAGCGGCTGCAGCGGGAAGGAGATCAGGTGCAGGCCGGGCGGATCGCCGGAGAAGTCGTGAGTGAGGCGGACCTGCCCGCCCCCGGCCAGGAAGGTGACGTAGGAGTCCCACGCCACGTTGAAGACGCGCGTAACCGTCTGCTCCTGCGGGTTGGTGAAGGTGATGCTGAGCTGCTGGGGCTGGAGCGCGGCCTGGGTGATGCGGTCGCCCCAGACCCCGCGGCTGACCTCCACCCCCGCCAGGCCGTTGCCTCCCTCCACGTCGATGGTGCCCTCCGTCGCGGTGATGATTGACCCGTAGAGGTTCGTCTCGCCCACCTCGAACCCCCGCTGGCCGTACGGGAAGGGCAGCATGCGCCTGAGTGACCCGAGGTCCACCTGCACGGTGATGTTCTGCGGGCCGCCGATGTTGAAGAAGGTGGGCAGCAGGAAGCCCTCGCCGGCGCCCTCGCCGGTGGCGGGGATGCTGATCGTGTTCCCCTCCTCAGCGTAGAGCGAGACCCGGAAGTCGTAGCTCCAGTAGGTTGTGCGCGCCTGCCCGCCGCGCGGCTCCTCATCCCCGCCGAATGTCGTGTAGAAGTGCTCGGCGATCAGCGCCACGGACTGGGTCAGCGGGATGTTCCAGACGAACAGCTTGGGGCCGATGCGCACGCTCGTGTCCAGCACCCACTGGCGCTGAAACCACTCCTGGAAGGGCATCCCCTCCACGGTGGGCAGCACCTGCGAGGCCAGCACGCGCAGCGCCGGCACGTCGCCGGGCAGCGTGTCCGTGAAGCCCCGGTAGTACGCCTCGTTGAAGCGCCGGAAGAACTCGTGGTCCTCGACCCAGCACTTGAACCAGGCGCTGCGTGCCATCGCCACGCGCCAGACCAGCATCCCCGACCAGCCGGACGGCGGGTAGAAGCTCGGGCCGCCCAGGTCCTGCTGGTTCTCCGGCTCGTACACGGAGGTGGCGTAGAACGGGCCCGGGTCGATGGGGTCGTAGCCGGGGGCGATGCCCGGCCGAGTCTGGATCACTTTGGCGGCGGCGCCGGCCAGGCCCTGCTCCCAGGCGTCATAGAACAGCGCCGCGTCGTCGTGGAAGGCCTGCAGCACCAGGATCAGCAGCACAAAGCTGTCCTCGGGGAAGTTGCCCGACAGCGGGGCCATGCGAATCTCGTTCGTCGTCGCGTCGTAGACCCCGCCCTGGATCGTCGCCAGGTCCGCGTCGAGGCGGATGGTCACATCGAGATCGAAGGCCGGCCGCCCGTACACGTTGTAGGCCGCCGGCAGCGCGCGGCTCAGGTAGTCGGTCAGGGCCGTCTCGTCCGCCTGGCTGAAGCCCTCGAAGCTCACGCGCAGCTCGTTGGTCGGCTCGCCCAGCTTCTCTCCGGCCGCCCGCGTGCGCATCAGGTCGGGGGCGATGATCCTCGAGTCCGCTCCGACGTGCACGACGCGGCGCGGGAAGCTCACTCGCGCCCTCTGGCTCTTCAGCCCAAGCCGCTGGAGCGTGCGCAGGGAGTGCTCGGCGCGGCGCAGCGCCTCCGCGCTGTGCTGCGCCCGGATCGCCGCCCCGACGGCGTCGCGGACGCCCGCCGTGCGCATGGCGTTGTCCTCGACGACGATGGCCCCCTGCGGGCCGTTGCTGACCGTGGCGAAGGGCTCGTTCACGACGTTCCGGAAGCCGGACGCCTCCACTCCGCTGCTCCCGCACAGCATCAGCGGCAGCGCCACGGCCGCCAGGCCCATGAGCCGGCGCGGCGCGCTAGTCATACCACTGCCACCACCTGCGCGCGGCTCCCGCCTCATCCCGTTCGTCCGTGGGCGGCGGCAGGCCGGGGCGGCCGCCCTGCTCGAAGGGTGACGGTGGCCGGATGGTGGGCTCCTCCTGGCCCTCGAAGTCCTCCAGACCCGTCTCGAAGCCGCTCTGCCCGGCGCCCGTCGCAGGCCCGTACACCGCGCTGCTGCCTCGCGTGTCCTCGGACCCAATGAAGAAGTCCTGGCTGCGCCCCGTCATGCTGCCGCCGGTGCCGCCGAAGGGCGTCGGCGCATAGCCCGTCGAGCCGCCGAAGCCGCCCTGGTAGCCGCCGGAGTAGCCGCCACTCTGGTAGGTGCTCGTCCCGCTGAAGTCGTCGATGCTTCCGGGCGTTCCGTAGCCGTAGCCCGCGCGGGGGGGGGCGCTGTAGCCGCCGAAGCTCGACAGCCCGCCCCCGTAGCGCGAATAGCCACTCCCGCGTCCTGCCAGCCCGCTGGCGAAGCTGCTGCTCAGCTCGAACATGACGGTATGCGCGATGTAGTTCTGGCTCGCCAGCGATCCGGCGCCGGTCCCCGGCAGCGGCAGCTCCGGCTCGCCCGAGATGTTGCGGATGAAGCGGTACCCCAGGCTCATGTCCGCGAGATCGCTCATGCGGTAGCGCAGGCCCAGCTCGCTGGTGTCCTTGGTGAAATTCGCGTACCCGCTGTCGTAGTCGGCCCGGCCCATGCGCCCGAAGAGGCTCATGCCCGGCCCGATCTCGTAGCTCAGCTCCCCGGAGATGTCGAAGAGGTCGGTGGGCACGATCCGGGTCACCTGGTTGTCGCCGTATCCGATGTAGGTCGGGCTGCTGCCGCTCTGCTGGTGCATGTTCAGCGACAGGCCCCACGGCCTTCCCTCGGGCCGCCAGTTGACCCCCAGCGCGAGCATCTCGTTCTCCACCGCCCCGCGCCCCTCCTCGAGGAAGCGCATCTCGTCGCTGCCCCAGGTCGCCGTGAGGCCCCACTCCCGGTCGGGCTGCCAGCCCATCGACGCGTTGTAGTAGGTCTGCTCGCTGTCGGCCAGGTAGCCCATCCCCCCGCCGCTGCTGTAATCGCGCCGCCCGCCGGACAGGCTCAGGTTGAGGCTGTCGAGCGGCCGCCAGCTCAGGTTGAACTGCGTGTTGGCGTCCTCGTAGCGTGCGCTCTCCGGCTCCTCATCATCACCGATGCCGCCCCCTCCGCCGCCACCGGGGTTGTCGATCTGCAGCGGGGAGTAGTAGCTGCTGACCAGCCCCTCCGACTGCGAGCGCGTGTGATCCAGGCTCAGGCTCAGCCGGCTCGACGGCGTCCATCGCGCCGAGAGCTGCGTCACGAGGCCGTCGGACCGATCCCCGCTTGTGCTCGAGGTCGAGCTGTTCGTGCCGAAGTGGCCCGCCAGTGAAAGCGTCGAGGTTGGCGTGTAGGTGGCCGAGACCTGCATCTGGTCGGTCGAGGCCCCGCGGGTCCCGGACTGCCCATCGCCGGTCGCCGCGAGGTAGCTCTGATCGGTGCTCGAGAGGCTGGCGTTGATGCTGAAGGGCCGATCCTGCGGCGCGTAGCGGAGCGAGAGCATGTCGCTGGTCTGCTCGCTGTTCGTGGTGCTGCCGCCGGTGTTCTCGAGAGTCTGCCGGGTGAAGCTGAGGCTCGGCCACCCCGGGTAGCGCACATCGATGCCCATGTCGTTGCGGTTGGTCTTCAGGGCCAGCGAGGAGCCGCCACCCGAATCCTGCGCCGTGGTCGCGCCATAGGTGGAGAGGAGCCCGCCGATGCTGCCGAAGGTCAGGCCGCTGTCGCTCTCGAGGTCCGACCAGCGGTCGTAGACCGAGATGTAGTCGTTGATCTGCCACCGCAGCGCGGCGTTGAGGCCCTTCTCCTTGCGCTGGAAGCCGACGGTGTCGAGGTAGCTGAAGCCGGGCTGAACGTCCCTGATTTCGAGCGTCGCGGTCAGGTTCGGGCGCGAGAAGGCCAGGCTGCTGCGCAGCGCGTCGCCGCCGCTGGAGGTCGCGTCCTGCTCGCTGCGCGCCCAGTCCGCCCGCAGCGTCAGGTCGTCGTTGATGCGGTAGCCCAGGTCCAGGCCCAGCACCTGCGTGTCGCCGCCCGTCACGGGCTCCCCGAGGTCGTAGTAGTAGCGGATGATGACAAGTGCCGTGGGCGGCACCGCGCGCCGGAAGATGATGCGCCCGATGTCGTGATACACGTCGTAGTCAACGCTCTGCACCTGCTCGACGTTGTCCACCAGCACCACGACGGTCTGGTCGATGGTCTGCCGCTCGCCCTCGAACACCACCGTGGTGCCGTTGGCCAGGATCGGGCGGAAGTTCGTGTCGAACGGCCCCGTGCTCCCCGAGCCCTGGTAGATGTCCTCCTGGTAACCTGCCGTGTCCCCGGCCTGCTGCGGATCGGCCTTGTCCTGCATCAGCGCCGTCACGCCCAGCAGCATCTTCTCGCCCAGCAGCGGCATCTCCGCGCGCGCGCCGTACAGTGCGCCGGGGCTGCTCTCCCAGCCGTAGGACTGGTAGCTTGCGGAGATGACCGAGGTGCTGGGGATGATGCGCGGAGGGCCGTCAACCGGCTCGAACCAGAGCTGGCCCGTCTCGTAGTCCAGCCGGTAGTCCCGGCCGAAGCGCATGACCTCCTCGTCCACCTTGACGATCTCGCTGCCCTCGATCAGCGGTGTGTAGCGCAGGAAGAACGGCCCCGAGGTGTTGTTGCCGCTGATCGTCTCCCGCCGGGTGAGGCCCTTCTCCTCGGAGTAGAACCCGCGCAGCAGCCCGCCGCCGGGCAGCCTCTGATCGAGCTGCCAGCCCTGGAGCGTCTTGTTGAAGCTGGCGAACTCGTTCCCCGCCAGCCGGATGCTCAGGTCCCCCCAGTAGAGCGCGGTCTGGTCGGTGGTCCACCCGAGCACGTAGCGCGAGTAGCTCCGGCCCCAGCCGCTGGCGGAGATGTCGGCCTGCAGGCCCAGGTTCTTCCAGATCGGGCCCTCAACGTGGATGCTGCTGCGCCGCACCAGGGAGGCGGTGTCCCAGCGCTGGCCCTCGAATGCCGACGCCGAACCCTCCAGCATGTGCTCCTGCAGGGTGAAGCTGTTCTGCCCGCTGATCTGCATCCCCTGGAAGAGGCCCCAGTCCTCGAACAGGCGCCGGATGCCTCCGAACACGTCCTCGGCACGTGCGGAGGGCGCCCCGAGTGTCAGCAGCAGGGCGGCGATGGCTGGCAGCATGCAGCGTCGGCGCATCAGACGGCCAACTCCATGGGCTTTCGTTGGGCTGAGGAGCCCGCCACGACGTGATGGTAGTAGGACGTGGGAGGGCTGTCAATTGTTCCGGCATACCACGGTGCCGTGAGGAGGGGCCGCCTGAGCGCCCAAAGCGCAGCGGAGGGCGCGAAGTCGGCCCGCGCACGACCACGAACGACCGGGCCGACTTCGGCGCGGCTGCCGGGGCAACCGCCCGTCAGGACGGCCCCTCCGACGGCAAGGGCCGGTCCCTCCGCAGGTCGGACGGGCGAGGAGGCGGCGGATGCCCATCGCCGCCTCCTCGCGCAACAAGGAGGCCGTCCGCCGTGCGTGGAATAGATGCACGAAGGCATTGCGCCGCGATGAAGGAGTCGGAGCATCATGCGCCGGTACATCGGGATTGCCCTGGGCATGCTCGCCGCACTGACCGTCTGCCTCGTCGGCTGCCCGCCCGGCGACCAGGCCGGTCCGGAAGGTGGGGTGGAGGTCGCCCCGCCCGAGGAGGCCGTCGAGCTGCAGATGTGGACCATCTGGAACACCGAGCCGCGCAAGTCCGCCCTCGAGCAGATCGTCGCCAACTTCGAGGCCGAGAACACCGGCATCCGCGTGAAGGTCACGTCCGTGGAGCCGGACACCTACAAGCAGCGCATCCGCGTCGCCATCGGCTCCGGCGACCCGCCCGACATCTTCTTCGTGTGGAGCGGCGAGTGGCTGCATAACTTCGTGCGCGGCGACAATGTTCTGCCCATCACCGACGCGCTGGCCGCCGATGGCGGCCAGTGGCGGTCGCGCATCATGGGCGATGCACTCAAGTGGTACACCTTCGACGGCGAGATCTACGGCATCCCCTTCCTGCGCCAGTGCACCTTCTTCTTCTACAACACGAAGATGTTCGACCGCTACATGTTCCACGTCCCCGTGGACGGAACGTGGGATGAGTTCATCAACGAGACCCTGCCGAAGATCGCCGACGCCGGTGACATTGTCCCCATCGCCCTCGGCAATTCGGTGAAGTGGCCGGCCCACCACTACGTCTCCTGCTTGTGGCAGCGAATGATCGGCCAGGAACAGCTCCTCGAGGACTTCGACCCGCTCGGTCCCGGCGAGTATGCTCACCCCGGCTACCTGCGGGGCCTGGAGATGTTCCAGGACCTCGTCGAGCGCGATGTCTTCAACCGCGCGCCCAACGGAACGACCCGCGAGAACGCGCGGGCACTGTTCTACACCGGCCAGGCGGCCATGTTCTACACGGGGACCTGGAACCTGAACAACTTCCGCGAGGGCGGCGAGGCGCCCGAGGAGTTCTGGGACGCCTGGGACTGGTTCAACTTCCCCACCGTTCCCGGCGGCGAGGGCAATCAGCAGGCCCTCCATGGCGGCGCCGACGGCTACGTCATCTCCTCGAAGACCGCTCATCCCGCCGAGGCCATCACCTTCCTGCAGCACCTGAACTCACTCGAATCCGCCCAGCTCTTCGTGAAGCAGTGCAAGGAGCTGGTGCTGGTCAACGGCGCGGTGACCGAGGACAACGCCGACGAGCACCTGTTGCGCTACGCCCGGCAGGTGGAGGCCGCGCCCACCATCGTCCCCTGGGCGGACACCCTCATGGAGCGCTCGGTGGCCGAGGTGCTCATGGACGGCTGCCAGGCGCTGATCGAGGGCTCGACCACACCCGAGGAGATCATGGCCGACATCCGCGCCAGGCAGGCCGAGGTGAAGAAGCGCCTCGAGGAGCTGGGCGGGAGCTCCGTTGAGGCGGATGCAGAGGCGGAGGCCGCGGAGTAGGCCCGTGTCGTTGGGGAGGCGCGACTCCGCTTGGGCCTGTGCCTTTGCAGCCGGGAGGACCCACTCCGAACGTCTGCCGCGGAGCGGCGGCCTGAGGAGTGAGGCCCCGCAGGCGAAGCGCGCGGGGGCTCAGGTTCTATCCCGGCCCACCGTTGGCAGTAACGCACGTCGCATCACGGTTGAACCATGCGTCATCGACCGCTCACAGCCTGGCTGCTCGTCCTCCCGGCCCTGGCCGTCTTCGCCTTCTACATCACCTATCCGCTGATCCACACCCTGATCCTCAGCGCCTACTCGTGGAGCGCGCTCAATCCGGCGAAGACCTTCGAGGGCATGGGCAACTACGCCGAACTCGTGCACGACCCCACCCTGCGCACTGCCCTCTGGAACAACCTGCTCTGGATCATCCTCTCCCTGGTGCTGCAGCTTCCCCTCGCCATGCTGCTGGCCGTGGGGATCGGCTCGGCGCTGCGCCGGCACCGCATCCTGCGCACCGTCTTCTTCTCGCCGCTGATCGTGCCCGCCGTCGCCGTGGGGCTGATCTGGACGCTCTTCTACGACCCGAACTTCGGCGCGCTCAACGCCCTGCTGGAGTCGCTCCGCCTCGACGGGCTGGTGCGCGGCTGGCTGGGCGATCCGCGGCTCGCCACGCCCTGCATCATCGCCGTGAGCTGCTGGCGCTACACCGGCTTCCACATGATGATCCTGCTGGCGGGGCTGCAGGCGATCCCGGAGGACATCTATGAGGCCGCGCGCATCGACGGCGCCAGCGCCTGGCGCACCTTCCGGCACATCACGCTGCCGCTGATGAAGCGCATCATGTTGGTGGACGCGCTGCTCATCTCGGTGGGCTCGGTGAAGATCTTCGACCTCATCTGGGTCATGACCGAGGGCGGGCCGAACCACGCCTCCGAGGTCCTCGCCACCTACATGTACCGCTCGGCCTTCAGCGATGACCGGATGGGCTACTCCGCCGCCATCGCCACCGTCATGCTGGCGCTGACGCTCATCGCGACGGTCGTCTATCTGCGGCTGACGCGCCGCGAGGAGGGCGAGGGCTGATGGCGCGCCGGATGGCCTGGCTGCGAGACGGCCTCTTCGCGCTCCTGGCGCTGGCCTTCATGCTGCCGCTGATCTGGACGGTCATCGGCTCCTTCCGGCCCGCCAGCAAGCTGCGAACCGAGCCCTGGGGGCTGCCCGAGCGGCTCGACTGGTCCACGTACATCGCCGCCTGGAAGGGCCATATCGGCCTTTACCTGCTCAACTCGACCGCGGTGACCATGGTCTCGGTCGCCGTCATCATCGCCCTCAGCGCCCCGGCCGCCTACGCCTTCGCCCGGCTGCGCTTCCCCGGCGCGGCCGTCATCCTCGGCTTCATCCTCACCGGCCTGCTGATCCCCGCGCACGCCGTGCTGATCCCCCTCTACCAGCTCAACTCGGCGCTCGGAGTGGGGGACTACCTGGCCATCATCGGGCCCTACGTCGCCTTCGGCCTGCCGCTCTCGGTCCTGCTGCTGCGCGCGTACTTCGTCGAGATACCGCGCGAGCTGATGGAGGCCGCCATCATCGACGGCGCGGGCCACCTGCGCATCCTCTGGTCCGTCTTTATGCCCATCGCCAGGCCCGCTGTCGCCACCGTCGCCATCTTCCAGGCCGCCTGGGTCTGGAACGAGCTGCCCTTCGCGCTGGTCTTCATCCAGGAGGCGGTGCACAAGACCCTGCCCGTGGGCCTGCTGAGCTTCCGGGGTGAACACATCGCCAACTGGGGCGCGATCCTCGCCGGTGTCACCGTCGCGGTCGTGCCACTGATGATCCTCTACCTGCTCTTCCAGCGGCACATCGTCCGAGGGCTCACCGCCGGCGCGCTCAAGTAGCCGCCCGCTCCCTACAGCAGCTCCCGGAAGCGCTCGATGCGGTGGAACGTCACGCGGTTCGCGTCGTGGAAGTTGTGCGCGCCACGGTAGGCGGTGCGCACCGCCGCGATGATGTCCTCACCGTCGAACTGCCAGTCGGCGTACTGGAAGCCCGTGAGGCGCACCGAGTCCTCCCAGGAGTGCGCCAGGTCGTCCCGTAGCAGCTCCCGGACCCTCCGCCAGTGACTGAGGTCCTCGGAGGTGTGCAGTGAGAGGACGTTGCGCTGCGTCGGCCGTGACGGGTCGGTGTTGTTGTTGCTCAGTGCCAGGTAGAGCAAGGTGCGCGGGTCGCGGCGGATGGTGAACTTCGCCATCCCGCCCGGGAAGTCAACGAAGCCCGCACTCGGGTCGAAGCTCACGCGCCGCCCCTCATCGTGCACCTCGACCACCGCGGCCCTGTCCACCACGGGCGTGCTGTTGAGGCGCAGCACGTTCAGCAGCCGCCCATCCGGCGCCTCCACCACGTTGCCCTCCAGCCAGCCCGGCCGCTCCAGCTCCCCCCAGCCCTCCGGCACCCAGTCGGGGTCGAAGGGCAGCGCGTTGCTCATCACCCACGAGTCGGCCCGCAGCAGGTCCGCCTCGCCGTCGGCGGAGATGACCAGCGACCGGAAGCCGCTGCCCCACACGCAGGGGTCGCAGTCCTCGAAGGCGCGGTAGAGTCTGCCGCCGACCTCCAGCACCGGGACCGGCGCGCAGTGGTAGTTCGGCGCCTCCCGCCGCGGCCCGCCGGGGAAGAGCAGACCGGAGCGCGCGTCGCCCGGATGCGTCCAGGTGTCGCCCCCGTCCTCCGAGCGCCGGATCACGATGGAGCCGTACTGCTGCGAGCAGCCGAGGAGATAGAGGGCGCTTCGGTGCCAGAAGAGGCTGCTCCAGAACGCGCCCGCGACATGCGTCACCCGCCTCCAGGTACGCCCGCCGTCGCGGGAGCGGTGCACCGTGGTCAGGTGCTCCTCGTCCTCGTGGTTGCGTGGGCAGCCCGGGCCGAAGTAGTCGTGGGTCAGCAGCAGGTCGCCGCCGTGCGGCGCGTCATCGGGGAGCCGGACGATGCTGGGGCTGCCGAGATAGCTCTTCGTGGCCGCGTCCTGGTATGCGACCTGGGTCAGGTGCA
Organism: Candidatus Zipacnadia bacterium; assembly: GCA_029820945.1. Classification (GTDB taxonomy): domain Bacteria; phylum Armatimonadota; class Zipacnadia; order Zipacnadales; family UBA5352; genus JALGUJ01. The sequence continues at coordinate 18,799 of JALGUJ010000078.1, forward strand.
TCGGGGGGAGCGCTCCCTGCCGGCGCGGTGGTGGCGTGGACGGGAGGTTCGACGACTGCCGCTCGCGGCCCTCTCAGAAGAGCGTGCCCCACGAGCCGACCAGGACGATGGCCGCCATCACCGCCACCAGCATCGCCTTGGCGAAGGAGCCGGCCAGGCGGCCGGCGAGCGCGCCCCACCCGGCCTGCCGCGCCTCCCGCGGCGGCTTCCCGCGGTAGACCTCGAACAGGTACCCGCCCAGGAAGCCGCCGAGCATCCCGAAGCCGATGGGGGAGAGCACGGTCAGGGCCACCCAGCCGATGGGCCCGCCGACGGACCCCACGGCTCCCAGCAGCGGGGCCAGCACGCCGCCCACCACCGCGCCAGTGAACCCACCTACCAGCGTCCACACGCCCGTGCTGTTGCTCGCACCGGCCTGCTTCACGCCCAGGTAGGAGAGCGCGCTCTCCGCCAGCTCCGCGCCCACCGCGATGAGCAGCAGCACGATCAGCACCCACCACGGCGGGCTCGCCCAGTCGTGGCAGGCCGAGTACGCGATGGCGTCCGCCAGCACAAGCGCACTGCCCGGCATCCCCAGCAGCGTCCCGGCGATGGCGACCGGCAGCACGAGCACGAAGACGAGCTTGGCGAGGAAGATCCCGACGCGGCTGAGGGCGGCGCGGACCTGCCCGCCCACCGATCCGGGCTCATCGCCCGCGGCGGGCTGCTCGGCGTCCGGCTCCGCGTTCGCGGGTGCCTCGGCGGCTGGCTCGCCGCCGGACGTGCCCTCAAGCGCGTCCTGCCCGCCGCAGCCGCCGGCGAGAGGCAGCGCGATCACGGTCACGGCGAGCAGCGCGACGGCCCATCCCGCGGACCTGCTGGACATCTGAGTGGACACGCTCCCGGGGCAGCGACGAGCGGGCGGCCGCCGAGCGCTACCTCATGCGGCGGGCGCCCGCGTAGCGTGGCTTGTAGTAGCCGGAATCGAGTTCGCTGATCTTGACACCGCCGCGGCGGTTCGAGGCGTGGATGAACTTCCCGTCGCCGATGTAGAGCCCCACGTGCGAGATCCCGGAGCGGTAGGTGTTCTTGAAGAAGACGACGTCCCCGATCGCGAGGTTGCCGCGCGAGACCGGGGTGCCCTCGCGGTACTGCGCGCGGCTGCTCCGCGAGACGTTCACCCCGTGCTTGCCGAGCACGTAGTGCACGAAGCCGGAGCAGTCGAAGGTCGAGGGCCCGGCGGTGCCGCGCGCGTAGCCGTATCCCAGATACTTCATCGCCGTGTCCACGAAGGCCTGGCCGATGCTTGATGCCGCCGGCGCCGCTCCCACCGAAGGCTCGCCCATGCCCTGCCGTGCCCGGCGCTGCGCGCGCGTGTCCAGCAGCCAGCTCGCCATGTAGCCGGTCGTCCCGTTGTCCAGCGCCACGTGGTACCAGTCGCCGTCGCGGTCGAGGATGATGACCTCGGTCCCCAGTACGGCCTCACCGATCTCCTTGTGGTTGGTCCCCGGCCCCGATCGCACGTTGACCTCCGGCCGCGCCACCCACGCGGTGCGCACCGGCACCTCCTCGGAGCCCTCGGTCGCCGTCGGGTCCTCGCCCGGACCCTTGAAGTTCATCACCCAACCCGCCACCCACCCCGTATCTCCGTCCGCGTCCTTGATCTTGCACCAGTGGCCGCTGAGTTCGAGCACCTTGACCTTCGCGCCACGACTCAGCTTCATCTTCACGCCGTGGTCCGTGCCCGGCCCGTAGCGCACGTTCACGATGTCCTCGGCGATCCAGGCCGTGAGCACCTCGCCGCTGCCGCCCGAGGCCGCCGCCGCGGGTTCCGGCGTCGCGGTGGCAGCCCCAGCCTCGGGCTCCTCCTGGCCGCACTTGACCAGGCTGGAGTGGATCCAGCCCGCCTCGCCGTCCTGCACGCGAACCCGGTACCAGTCACCATGGCGGTCGGCGATGAACACGGTCTGGCCCTTGAGCACCTTCGCCTTGATGTGGTCGTTCAGGCTCGGGCCGGAGCGCAGGTGCACCCGACTGCCCGTCACGAAGCCCTTCGTAAGCGTGGACGAGCCCGTGCCGCCCTCGAACTTCACCAGACTCGAGTGGATCCAGCCGTCCTCCCCGCCGTGCACTCGCGCCTCGTACCACTCGCCGCGGCGGGCGGTGACGTAGAGCACCTGCCCCTCGCAGAGGCTGCCCTTGACCGTGAAGTTCGTCCCCGGCCCCGAGCGCAGGCGCACGCCGTCGCCGGCAACGTACGCCTTCGCGGTCTGCATATCGGTGGTGGTCTCGGACCGCGCGCGCGACGCGGCCCGGGCCAGCTCTCGCCCGCGCTCGACGTTGCGCTGCAGCAGGTCGCCCCGGATCCAGCCGTACCCGCCTGGCGTGCGGCACTTGCACCAGTCGTGCTCGGTGTCGATGATGTAGACCTTCGTCCCGCTGTGGAGCTGGCCGCGCGTGTCGTAGCGCGTGCCGGGCCCGCTGCGCACGTTCACCGTCGCCGCGTCGATCCACGCCGGGGGATGGCTCGAGCCCCCGCCGGCCGACGAGGTCGTCTTCCCGGCCTCTTCCGCGAGCTTGCGGCCCTTCTCGGCCGAGAACTGCAGCAGCCACTCCGCCAGCCACCCCCATCGGCCGTCGGGCAGCTTCGCCCAGCACCAGTTGTCCGCGAAGGCCGTGACGTAGACCTTGGTGCCCTTCGTGAGCGTGCCGATCCTGTCCCGTTCCGTGCCGGGCCCCGAGCGTACGATGAGCGTATCGGGGATGACCCACGCGGGGTAGACCTTGCCCGCGCGGGCATGGGGAGCCGACACTGCTGCGATGACCGTGACGATGGCGAGGTGCCGTGCTGTCCTCATCGTTGCGATCCCATTGCTCCATCCGGGGGGGAGATGACGCTCCGCCGTTGGATTATAGGTGCGCCTTCGAGCGGGAGTCAAACGGTGTAGGCGTCGGAGCGCGCCCGATCTTGACCGCCGACACACGATATGATATGGTATCGACGCCCTTGACGCACATGATGTTCACAGGAGTAGGCTGATGCCCCCGACAGCCGGCCGGTTGTGGCCCATGACCGACAGCCTGCGCGCCAGGCGATAGGCCACAACGGGTCGTGCCGGTCGTGTCGAGGCATTTTCCGTGCCGCCCGACGATGGGGCGGCTTTCTTCGTACCTGGACACCGCAACTGCAGCCGGTGTGCGGCGGCCGCCGGTCGAGGCCTGAGCGGTGGCAGAGACGCGTGGGAACGCGAGGTGCATGGTCGTGATCAGGGTCGCTGTCTTCGGTGCCGCGGGGTACGGCGGCGTCGAGCTCATCCGCATCCTGCTGGAGCATCCCGAGGTCGAGATCCGCTACCTCGGCGGGCATACCACGGTCGGTGAGAACCTGACCGAGTTCTACCCGCATCTGGGCGGTGCGATCGACATGGCGATCGGTGAGACCTCGGTCGCCGAGGCCGCCCGGGACGCCGATCTGATGTTCTTCGCACTGCCACACGCGGTCGGCGCCGAGCTGGTGGCCGAGGCACTGGAGCTGGGGAAGAAGGTCGTGGACTTCTCGGCCGACTACCGACTGAAGTCCGCCGACGTCTACGCCGAATACTACGAGACCCACCCGAAGCCCGAGCTGCTCGAGCGCGCCGTCTACGGCCTCCCCGAGCTGCACCGGGAGGCGATCGTGCAGGCGGAGCTGACCGCCGTGCCGGGCTGCTACCCGACCAGCGCCATCCTGGCGCTGGCCCCGGCATGCGCGCAGGGGCTCATCGAGCCCAGCGTCATCGTGGACAGTAAGTCCGGCGTCTCGGGAGCGGGCAGGGGCCTCTCGCTCACCACACACTTCCCCGAGTGCGACGAGTCCGTCGCGGCCTACAAGGTCGCCCAGCACCGTCACGCCCCGGAGATCGTGCAGGAGCTCTCGCTCCTGAAGGAGCCCGTTACCGTCACCTTCACGCCGCACCTGATCCCGATGAGCCGCGGCATCCTCAGCACCTGCTACGGCCGGCTCACGCGGGAGATCGACCGGGAGGAGCTGGTCGAGCTGTACCGCGGCTTCTACCGCGGCGAGCCATTCGTGCGCGTGCTCGACGCCGGGAGGATGCCCGCGACCAAGAACGTGACCGGAACCAACTTCTGCGACATCGGCCTGGCCCTTGATCCCGGCGCGGGGAGGCTCATCGCCGTGGCGGCGATCGACAACCTGGTCAAAGGCCTGTCCGGCACCGCCGTGCAGTGCATGAACCTGATGATGGGCCAGCCGGAGGAGACGGCGCTGCGGCGCTACGCGATCTGGCCGTAACCGCCCGCAGGGGTCCGCCTTCGCGCCCGACATGAGAGCAGAGTGAGTGAGGGATCGCCATGACCGAGCGCCACTTCCAGGAGATCGAGGGCGGCCTGCTCGTGGCCCAGGACTTCGTGGCGGCCGCCGCCGCGGCCGGCGTGAAACCCGAGGGCCTCGACCTGATGCTGCTGCACTCGCGCGTTCCCGCGGCCGCCGCCGCCACCGTCACCACCAACCGCTTCCGCGCCGCTCCCACCTACGTCACCCAGCGGCACGTGGCGAACGGCTCCGCGCGCA
>JALGUJ010000079.1 GCA_029820945.1 Candidatus Zipacnadia bacterium
GGCGCATGATCGTCCATGACGGCGAACATCATAGCCCGGTCGGGCGGCCAATGGCAAGAATCTCATGCGCGAGAGTTGCGGGGCAAGAGAGCATCCAGATTCCTGTGGATGACAGACGGACGCCCCCATCCGCACGTCGTTGGCCGTAGGAGCGGGCGCAGGCCTCACCCCCCGGTCCCTCCCGCCCGGGAGCGGGATGCGCAGGCACGGGACGTCGCCGCTCGGTGCGCGCATCCACACGAATCTGGATGCTGCCCGGGGCAGGCGGCATCCGGGGTTGAATGCTCGGCGCGGACCATCTCCGTGGCAGCGCCGGCGGGATACCCGTGGGCATCCGGCCGGAATCAAACATGCGTCCGGCCCCTGGCGACGGGGCCGGACGCACGCCTCTTACGACAGCTTGGGGCTCGCCATGCCGCTGCAACCGTTGGCCGTTGCCCGCGCTGTCGTTGCCGTCGTTGCTTCCGTTGCTGTCGTCGCCGCCCTAAGCCCAGGTCATCTCGCCGGGCTCCTCGAAGATCGCGCAGCTCTTGAGGAACTCCACGGCCTTGAGGAAGCCCTCGTTGGCGGTCATCAGCGAGTCCTCGTGCTCGATGGACAGCGGTCCGTCGTAGCCGCACATGCGCAGGGTCGAGATGAGATCTTTCCACTCCAGGTCGTCGTGGCCGTAGCCGAGCGCGCGGAAGATCCAGGAGCGGTTGACCTCGTCCCCGTAGTGCTTCGTGTCGAGCACGCCGTTGACCTTCGAGTTCCACTCATAGACGCACACGTCCTTGGCGTGGAAGTGCTGGATGACTTCGCCATGCTCCTGCAGCCAGCGGATGGCCGCGGCGGGCTCAATGCCCTGCCACCACAGGTGCGAGGGGTCGAAGTTCGCGCACATGCGCTCGCCACAGGCATCGCGAAGCTTTATCAGTGTCTCGGGGTTGTAGACCAGGAAGTTCGGGTGCATCTCGAAGCAGAAGTTGACGCCGCGCTCGTCGGCGTAGGCGTTCTCCTCGGTCCAGTACTCGATCGCCACGTCCCACTGGTACTCCAGGGCCTCCAGGTGGTCCTCAGGCCACGGGGCCACGACCCAGTTGGGGACCCGGTCGTCGGGGCCGCCACCGGGCAGACCCGAGAAGCCGTTGACGCAGGACACGCCGCAGGCGGCCGCGAGGTCGCAGGTGGCGCGCCAGACGTCGTGGTGCTCGGCGGCGATCTCCGGGTCAGGGTGCAGCGGGTTGCCGTGGCACGACAGGGCCGAGATCTCGAGCCCTGCGTCGGCGATGGTGCTGAGGAACTGCTCGCGCTTGGCGTCGTCCTCGTTCAGCTCAAACGGGTCGCAGTGGGCATTGCCGGGGTAGTTCCCGGTACCGATCTCGATGGTTTCGAGGCCGGCCCCTGCGAAGAACTCACAGACCTCCTCAAGCGGCATGTCACTCCATGCGGCAGAAAGCGCTCCCACCTTCATGCTTGTGCTCCTTCCTCTCAGCTAAGGTTGCAGGTCAAAGGCTCGCGATTCGTCCATCGCGGGCGTCAATGGTACTCTGCACTGCGCCAGTCCCACGAACCCGCCGGCCCACCCGCATTGTCGCGACTGGTTCGGTGCCACGGGCGCCTCGCCCGGGGGCCGTTTGCCGGGCGGAGGGGCGGGCCTCCCTGCCCGCCCGCTCGTTTGTACCGGGCGCGGCACAGGTCCGCGCCCTACAGCCCCACGTGCTCCCAGCAGCCACTGTCGGAGGCCTTCTCGCAGGCCGCCAGGACCTTCTGGGTGCGCAGGCCGTCCACGAAGCTCGGCCAGGGCTGCTCGCCCGCCGCGATCGCCGCGCACAGGTCCGAGACCGTGTTGATGAAGGTGTGCTCGTAGCCGATGATGTGCGCCACCGGCCAGTAGCGCGGCCCGGCGCCGTCGGGCAGGCCCATGAACGGGTGGCAGTCCTCGGTCGCCGGAATCACGCGGAAGCCCTGCCGGTCTCCGGGATCCTCGGCGTTGTAGTACTCCAGCTCGTTCATGCGCTCGAGGTTGAAGCGCAGCGAGCCCCTGGAGCCGTTGACCTCGAACCAGTTGTAGTTCTTGTGGCCGGCGGCGAAGCGCGTCGCCTCCATCGTCCCCAGCGCGCCGTTGGCGAAGCGGCAGAGAGCGACCACGCCGTCATCGACGTCAACGGTGCCCATCTCCGCGCCCTCGGCGGCCCGCCCGCCCAGTCCGGTGTCGAAGCTCTCGAGCTCCGGGCGCTGCTCGATAAAGGTCTCCATGGTGCAGGCGACCGAGTCGATGTCACCCAGCAGCCACAGCGCCAGGTCGATCGAGTGCGCCATCAGGTCCCCGAGTGAGCCCGAGCCGGCGATCTCCTTCTGGACGCGCCACATCATCGGCACGTCCGGCGACATCAGCCAGTCCTGCAGATACAGCGAGCGCCAGTGGTAGATCTCGCCCAGGTCGCCATTGTCGATCATCTGCTTCGCGAGGGAGATGGCGGGCGCGCGGCGGTAGTTGTGGCAGATCATGTGGATGACGCCCGCGTCCTCGACCGCCTGGACCATGCGCTCGGCGTCCTCGACCGAGGTGGCCAGGGGCTTCTCGCAGAACACGTGCTTGCCCGCCTCGGCGGCCTTGATGGCCAGCTCGGCGTGCTGGTTGTTCGGCGCGGTAATGTCCACCAGGTCGATGTCATCGCGCGCTACGAGGTCCTCCACGTCGTAGACGGTCTCCTCCCAGCCGAACTGCTCGGCGCAGGCTTCCACCCGCTCTCTGGTCCTGCCGCAGAGAACCTTCATGACCGGCTTGGCCTCTACCTCAGGGAAGTAGAACGGGACCTGGCGGTAGGCATTCGAGTGCGCCCGACCCATGAAGTTGTAGCCGACGAGACCAACGTTGATCTGTTCCATCGCACGACCCTCCCGCGAGCGTAATCACCGACGGTCCAACCCCATCGCGCCCAGTGCACCTCGGTGGATGCATTTTCCACGCAGTCGCGCCGAGTCCTGCAAGCGGCCGCGAGATTGCCCCGGCGCGTGCGCTCCCGGTCCGAGCGCCGCGCAGGAGCATCGCGCCGGGCGCGGAATACCACAGCGCGCACAGCCGCACGGAGGGAGGTACGCAGCGATGCGCGTGTTGCTGACGGGAGGAGGCGGGCTGGTCGGGTCGCGGTTGGCGCCGATGCTGGCCGAGCGCCACGACGTGACGCACTTCGAGATCGCCGACCCGGGCGACGGCCTGCCGTGGATTGAGGGCGACCTGCTCGGGAATGGGGCGGTGGCGGCGGCCTGCGAGGGGATGGAGGCAGTGGTGCACCTGGCGGCCGTTCACGGCCGGCGGTGGCGCGAGGTCGGCGACCACGCCATGTTCCAGACCAACGTGATGGGCACGCACAACATCCTCCAGGGCGCCGTCGGCGCCGGCGTCCGACGGGTGGTGTTCACGTCATCTATCAGCGCGACCGGGCACGGCAACGGGCCCCCGGCGCCCTCGCTGCCCATCGACGAGGAGACCCCGCGCGGGCCCAGCGACCTCTACGGGCTGAGCAAGCAGCTCGGGGAGCAGATGTGCCGGTTCGCCACCGCCCGCTACGGCCTGAGCACGATGGTGCTGCGGCCGGGCTACATCTGCGCCGAGGACGTGCCCTTCGAGCGCACCATCGACTTCCTCTTCCACATGGTAGAGGTGGGTGACGTGGCGCGCGCGCACCTGCTGGCGCTGGAGGCGCCCGAGGAGCTTTCACATGGCACCTTCATCGTCACCGCCGACAGCCCCCTGGCGCGCGTCGAGCCCCTGCAGTTCTTCGCCGACCGCGCCGGGACGCTGGAGGGCCTCTTCCCGGGCATTGCGCGCCACATTGAGGACGGGACGCTCGACGCCTCGCGGGGCAAGGAATGGTACACGATCGAGCGCGCGCGGCGCGTGCTCGGATGGGAGCCGAAACGCGGCTTCGAGCTGCCGTACGGCAGCGGGATACGGCGGGCGCGCCACAGGTACGCGCCCTACAGACGCGACGCGTAGGTCCCGCTTCCAGCCCGACACGGTTCCCGGAGGTCATTGACCATGAGACTCGAAGGCAGAAAGGCGCTCGTCACCGGCGCGAGCCGCGGCATCGGTCGTGCCATCGCTCTCGCGCTGGCGGACGAGGGCGCGGATGTCGCCATCACCGCAGCGCGTTCCCTCGACGCGCTCGACGAGGTTCGAGGCGAGATCGAGGGGCGCGGTCGCGTCTGCCACGCGATGGCCTGGGACGTGCGCGAGGTGGAGAGCGCGAGCGAGCGGCTCAGCGAGGCGTCGGAGGCGCTGGGTGGGCTGGACATCGCGGTCAACAACGCGGGGGTCGTGGGCCTCCCCGAGGGCGCCGGCAGGCCGGGCGGCGAGGCCGAGTGGGACTACGTGATCGACACGAACCTCAAGGCCGTCTGGTTCATCACCGAGGCGGCGGCCCGTACCATGTCGCGGGAGGGCGGCGCGATCGTCAACATCGCCTCGGACTTCGCCTTCCGCGCGGCCACAAGCATCTACGGCGTCTCGAAGTGGGGCGTTCGAGGCCTGACTGCCGGCCTGGCGCGGAAGTGGGCCGGCAGGGGCGTGCGCATCAACGCCATCGGCCCGGGCCCGGTCGCGACCGAGATGATCGGCTGGACGGAGGGCGATGCGCTGGAGCGCGACGACCTGCCGCTGGGCCGGCTGACGCTCCCCGAGGAGGTGGCGCGCGTGGCGGTCTTCCTCGCCTCCGACGACGCCTCCGCGGTCATCGGCGAGACCATCGTGCTCAACAGCGCGAACTCATGAGCCGTCGGCCGGCGCCAGGTCCACGACGACCATGCGGTGGTCCGAATGCGGAGTGTGCAGGACGCGGCCGGACACCGGGCGGAAGTGGTCGCTGACCCATAGCTGGTCGATGCGCGATACCGGGAAGTCCGCCGTGATCGTGTTCGGCCAGCCCACGCCCGCCGCAGCGAATGCATCGATCAGCCCCGCGCCCCGGAGCGGATCGAGCAGTCTGTCGCCGCCGGGGGTGTTGAGGTCGCCCCCGGCGACCACCGGCATGTCCGGCCCCCAGGCCCGCACCTGCGCCACGATCTGCCCGACGCTGATCGCGCGCAGCTCACGGATGTGCCCCGCCTCGCGCCAGGTGCTCGGCCGCCACAGGTCGAAGCGGAGCAGCGGCAGCTTCAGCCGCGTGGAGAGCACCGCCACCGGCGTCCGCCCACCGAGGGCGTCCGGGTAGGCAACCCCGTAGTACATGAAGTGTGCGAGGTGCCGGGGCAGGCGCTCCGCCTCGAGGCGGCCACGCACCATGATCGCCGGGTCCATCCAGCCCGCGCTGGCCCAGCCCTCCGGCTCGAGCCTGGCCGTCGCGGCCTCCCCCGGGCTCTCCTGGAGCAGGACGATGTCCGGCTGCTGCGCGAGTGCGTCGCGAACCGCGTCCTGCCTCCCGCCCGCGCAGTTGAGCGTCACCACGCGCAGCACGACTCCGGCGCGGCGCGCCTCCGCGACGGCCGCCTCGGGGCTAGACCAAAGGCCACGCAGCAGGAAGCGCGGCTCCTCCCAGATCAGCAGCGTGATCAGCACCGCGTAGCCGGCGACCAGGACCGTCAGCCGCCGGCGCAGCACGCGCAGGAGCAACACCGCGAGCATCGCCACCGGCGCCGTCCAGAAGAAGAAAGGCCAGATCGTGATCGGGGCGAGGGCGGGAGGACGCTGGTAGTAGATCGAGCCGATCACGGACAGGAAGATCATCCAAAGGCCGGCGATGAGGTACGCGAGCTTCGGCGGCGGCCTGCCTGGTCGTGCCTGCCCCCGCCGTTCGCCCGCGCTGTGCTCCGCAGCCATCGGGTTCGCGGTCTCAGAACGACGCGCAGAGCGTGATTGCCGTCTCGGTGGCGAAGTCCAGATGCTGGCGGGAGACCGAGACCGACCAGGGCATGAAGTCGTGCCCCGCGCCGTAGGTTGTGTCGCCATCGGCAAGGCCGGCAAGCAGCGTCAGCTCCGGCGCCTGGGGCGGGCGGTACTCGGCGCCGAGGTTGACCATGCCGTCCACCTCGTCGGTGGCGTCGCGCATCTCGGCGGTCACGAGCAGGCCGCCGGCGGTGCGGTAGGCGACGCCGATGTCCAGCGTGGTCTTCATGTTGTCGGCCACGTCGCGCACGACGGCCCCGGCCTTCGCCTCACCCCACGCACCCACCCGGCGGTACATCAGCCCGAGGTCGATGATCGTCTCTTTGCCGCTGTAGATCGCGATGGCCTCGGGCGACTGCTGCGGGTAAATCATCTGCGCGAAGTCCCACTGCATGTCCAGCTCGGCAACCGCCACGCCCACACTCAGGTTCTCCCCAACGCGAGCACCATAGCCTGAGCCGAAACGCTCGATCGACAGGGACAGCGCGGGGTTAAGCTCATAGTCGCCCAGATGCCAGTAGCCGCCCCCGACGCCCTGGCGGCCGGCACGCTCGCGGGCGGAGAAGTTCACGCCGATCGTGTCGACCTCCAGGCCAAGGTCGGTGGTCGCCGACAGCCTGGAGGGCCATGGCGACCGCGACGTCTCGCAGGTCATCAGGTAGGGCAGCCCGGCGGGGTTCTGGAGCCACGCCGCCGAGTCGTCGGCCACCGCCACGACCGCGTTGCCCATGGCGAGCGATCGTGCCTCGAAGGACCAGACGTTCTGCGCAAGTGCGGGAGACGATACCAGCGAGGTCACGGCGATCAGCATACAGAGCGTCGGCAGACCGCAGCGCATGACAACAGCACCTCCAGGTGACTGCAAGCTGTCCCCCCCGGGGCCCGGCGCACGGGACTTGTTTCGTCTCGGGGCGCACGGACTCCTGCCGGGGCGCGCCCGAGCTCACTGCGCGGCGTGTGCGAAGCGGATCGAGTAGAGGTCGGCGTCCTGGAGGCGCACGCGCAGGCGCACGGGCCTGCCCGCAACCGCGCTCACATCGCTGCGGTCGCCCCAGCACACCGTGTGCTCGATCTCGTTGCCGAACAGCGCCTCGCTGTCCACCAGCGAGTAGCCCTGGATGGGGACGCCGGCCCGGTCGCACAGCTCGAAGCGTATCCAGCCGACCGCGTCGGTCGCGTAGTTCACCACGAGCCGCTCGCCGGAGAACATCAGCGGCCGGGTGAGCATCTCCCCCACCCCACCGCCGGCGTGCACCGAGACGAAGCCGTCGGTGCGGATGGTGCCGCGGCGCAGGCGCATGGTCGGGTGGCGGTAGTGCTCGGTCCAGTAGAGCGATATCTCCTCCGGCGCGGTCTGGATCATGCCCCAGGCGGGGTAGTTGTTGCGGTCGGTCCAGACCTCTGGCTCGGTGCCGGGCCGGATGAAGGCCTGCTCCCAGCGCTCGAAGTGCAGGCCGTCGCGGCTACTCATCAGCACCGCGTCGCTGACGCCGCTGGGCGGGTGCTCGGGCACCTTGTGTCGCGCGGGCACGAAGCGCGCGGGCGTGGCTACGTAGATGTGCGGCGCACGGAAGTACGGCCGCACGCCGTTGGTGTACATATGCTCCTTGCGCGCGTCGGCATACTCGATGAAGACGGGGTCGGTCCAGTGCACGAAGTCCTCGCTGGTGCAGGTCATGATGTCGCGCACGCCCTCGCGGCCCTTGCGGTGGAAGTCCACGTAGAGCCCGCGCAGCGGGTCCCAGAAGGCCAGGTTCTGCGAGTCGAAGGCGCCGTCGGTGATGATCGGCTCCTCCTGCAGCTCCTGCCAGTGCACGCCGTCGGGCGAGACGTAGGCCGCCAGGCCCCTGGCGTGGTGGCTGTAGGCGACGGCCTTGTAGCGCCGCTCATAGGGGGCATCGGGGTTCGGGTCCTTGAATGGGGTGAAGTTGTGCGCGCCCTTGCCCATCCACACGATGTTGTTGTCGGTCGAGCCATCGACCTCGTAGATGCCAGCGTTCACGCGCTCGAAGTGCACGCCGTCGCCGCTCTCGGCCAGGCAGCAGACCTGCCCGCTCTCCTCGCTGCTGCCGCGGTAGTACATGCGGATGCGGTCGCCATCGTCAAATACCACGAAGTAGGCGCAGGTATCGCCCTCCCAGGGTTGATCCAGGCGCAGCACGATCTCGCGCGGGACGGGATGGTGCAGCCGCCGCTCGACCTCCCCGCTCATCCCGTCGACCAGGAAGCTGTCCACGAACAGCTCCAGCCGGTCGCCGATCTCGACGGGCTCCTTCTCGCCGGGCCGGGCGCGCTCGATCCCGGCCGATCCGGGCTCCTCTCCGCCCTCGACGGTCAGCTCCACGTCATCGGCATCGAACTCGCCGACGTCCCCGATGTATGCGTACACCGCGGCTGACACCTCCCACGCTTGCTCCGGGGCCGTCTCTGCCACCTCGACCCGCACCCAGCCCTGGGTCGGCCCACCCGCACGCTCGTACCTGTGGGCTATGCGCGTCCCGAGCTGGTCGTAGAAGTTCACATAGACGCCGGGGCCGCACTCGTCCGCGGTACGGAACCAGGCGGCCGCGGTGTACGCCCCTCCCGGGCGACACGGAACGCGCTCACTCTCGAGGAGTTGACCCTCGCGGGGGTCGTCGTCGAGGAAGCGCACGTAGCCCTCGCCGCCGTGCCCGCCGTCGTCGCGCAGCTCAACCGAGATGCCTTCGCGGCCATGCCAGCCGAGCGGTCGCCCACCCTCCGCCGCGCCCTGCTCGAAGCCGGGATTCGCCACCAGGTTCGCATGGGCGGTCGCGGCGCATCCCACGGCCAGAACCATGAGCAGGCCGGGCGCGCGCGCGTTCACGCCATCCCCATCTCCTCGAGCACTGCCCGCGCGCGGCTCGTGATCGCCTCGACGACGGCCCCGAGGCCCTCGCGCCCGTACTCGGGGGAGGCGTGCTCGCGCGGATCGCGCCCGCTCACGCCGATGAGTGACTCCTCGAGGTCCTCGGGCAGGCGGCGCAGGTCCACCAGCTCGGGGCGGGTCGCCATCATCAGCGAGGTCTCCCACGCGGCCGCATGGTCGCCCGCGGTCGGGATCTGCTCGCGCACCAGGTCGTACCCGCTGGTGGCCCATGCCCGCGTCGGCCGGCACATCACGTTGAACCACTCGGCCGCGGCCGTGGCGTGGTTACGCAGCGGGTAATGTCCCGCGATGAGCGTGATGACATGGAAGCCGAGGCTCTTGATCTCCCGCAGGATATGGACGAGCAGCTCGATGTAGGCCCGGTCCTGCTCCTGCACGGACCGGCCCATGTAGCCGGGCGCGAAGTTCTCCTCGGGCAGCGCCATCTTCTGCTTGATCAGGCCCCCTGGGTCGTGGTTGGTCTCCATCAGGTAGGCCTCGCGGTTCTCGCCGTAGAACAGCGGCGGGAAGCGCAGGCCGCCGCCGGCCTCGGCGCAGAGGATGGCGATCTCGTTGGCCTTCACGGTGTCGAGCCCCACGCAGTTGTGCTCTCCGTGCCACTCGAGTCCGCCGATTGCCAGGTAGGCGATCGGGCACTGTTCGCGCGCCTCGACGATCTGGTGTGGCAGCAGCTCTTCGTACCGGACGTTGGGCATGTGCTGTACCTCCCGTGCCGTTCAGCCCTCCTCGCCCGCGAACAGGAGCGTGAGGACCTCTGCGGCGGTAGTGATGCCGGCGTTGACCTTCGCCAGCCCGTCGTACTTGAGGCTGCGCATCCCGCTGCGCAGAGCCAGGCGGCGCAGCTCGGAGGCGTTCGCGCCGGCGGCGATGGCGTCGCGCAGCTCCGGGGTGATGGGCATCAGCTCGTAGACGCCGATGCGGCCCGCGTATCCGGTGTTGCGGCACATGGCGCAGCCGCGGCCGTGGTAGAACTTCATCTTCTTGACCTGCTCGGGCTTGAGGTCCAGCCGCTCCAGCTCCATCTCGGTGGGCTCGACCTCCTCGCGGCAGCGCGGGCAGATGCGCCGGACCAGGCGCTGCGCGACCACGCCGATCATCGACGACGCGATCAGGTAGGGTTCGACCCCCATGTCCTCCAGGCGCGTGACGGCCGACGGCGCGTCGTTGGTGTGCAGGGTGGAGAGCACGAGGTGGCCGGTCATGGAGGCGCGGAAGGCCATCTCGGCGGTCTCGACGTCCCGGATCTCACCGATCAGGATAATGTCGGGATCCTGGCGCAGAATGTGGCGGAGGGTGCTGGCGAAGGTCAGGTCGATGCGCCTGTGCACCTGCGTCTGGTTGACGCCCGCGACCTGATACTCGATCGGGTCCTCGACCGTGGTGATGTTCTTCGTCTCGTCGTTGATAGTGTGCAGGGAGGCATAGAGCGTGGTGCTCTTCCCGCTGCCGGTCGGGCCGGTGACCAGCAGCATCCCCTGGCGAGTGTGCAGCAGCTTCTCCCAGGCTTGCATGGTCTCCTTGCTCATGCCGAGCTGGTTGAGCGCGACGAGCGCCCGGGACTTGTCCAGCAGCCTGAGCACGGCCTTCTCGCCCCAGTAGGTGGGCAGGGTCGAGACGCGCACGTCGATCGGCCTGTCATCGACCTCGGTGGCGAAGCGGCCGTCCTGGGGCAGGCGGGTCTCGGAGACGTCCGCACCGGCGAGGATCTTGATGCGCGAGATCGCGTAGCGGTGCATGTCGGTGGGCAGCGTGGTGAAGGTCATGAGCTGCCCGTCCACCCGGTAGCGCACGCGCACGTGCTCGGCCCGCGGCTCGATGTGGATGTCGGAGGCACGCATGCGCACGGCCTCCTTCATGATCTGCTCGACGATCGCCACCACCGGGGCCTGGTCCAGCATCTCCACCAGCTTCTGGTCCATGTCTCCGGCGAACTCGCTGCCGGTTAGCTGCATCTCCAGGTCCGTGGTCGCGGTGCCCTCCATCTGCACCATCGAGCGCGCGCGAGAGGCGTAGTAGTGGTCGATGGCGTTGCGCAGCTCGACCTCATCCACCTCGATGGGCTCCACCCGCTTGCCGGTGCGCGAGCGGATCTCGTCGATGGCGAATACGTTGCCCGGGTCGGCCATGGCCACCAGCATGCGGTCCTCGCTGACCTGGATGGGCAGGACGAGGTGCTCCTCGGCCACCGGCTTGGGGATCTCTGAGAGCGCCTCCGGGTCGATCTCATAGCTGTCGAGCGATGCCTTGCCGTCGGCGCGGGTGGGCCGCTCCCTCGTGGTGGCGCGCTCGGCCGTAGGTGGAGGCGGGCCTTCCCCTGAGTCCTCCTGGGGCATTCGCTCGGCCGCCCGCGCCACGTCCTGCGCCGTCACGTAGCTCAATCGCAGCAGCGCCTGTATCAGGCCGATGCGCCCCTCCTCGGCCTGTTGCTGCGCCTCGTCAACCTGCTCGGGAGTGAGCAGGCCCATTGCGGACAGAATCTCGACGAGCCTCTCGTCGCGCTCGCCTGTCATTGCCGTCCCCTCCTCAGACGCTTCGCGCCGGATTCGCGGGGATCTGGAAGTCCTACTTCGCAGTTCCTTCGCCTGCGGCGGAGGCCTTCCCTCCACCCTCCCGGCAGCGTCCAGATTCGTGTACATGGCAGACGGACGCCCTTCCGCGCATCGTTGGCCTCACCCCCTGTCCCTCCACCAGCACACCGCCACTGCTTCCACCCCCCTCCCTCTTCTCCTGCCACCCGACATCTTAGCTCATAGGAGCGGCGGCCCGAGCGCCAAACGCGCAGCGGAGGGCGCGAAGTCGGCCCCCGCACCACCACGAACCAGCAGGCCGGCTTCACCGCAGCTTCCCCGCGAGACCTGTGATGATGCCGCTATACACACACAATACAGTCATGTGCGCCACGCATCGACATGGCTCGGGAGCGGTCCCGTAAGGGTATTGAAGGTCGGCAGGAGGTGGAGACGCATGGACGCAACACGCCGTTCAGTCAGCCTGACGGTGAGCTCGGTGTCCTGAACGTCGGCGAGGGCCAGGCGGGCGGCTTCAACCTGGCGCTGATCTACATGACCAACCTGGACATGGACGACCCCTACATCAAGATCGAGACGAAGGAGATCGGCCCGATCATGGCGGCCGACGGCCCGGCGGTGCACTTCGTCATTCCCGCCCACCCGGGCACGCCCGAGCAGGGCATGCTGATCGCCGTCGCCGATCCACCGAAATCCGACGGCCCTGCAGGCGCGATGACGGAGGCCCGCTACCTGATGCTGAGGACCCCGGGCGGACGCACGGATACCAGCAACGTCTTCGGCGTCATCTTCAATGCCGCCAACCACGACATGCCCCTGAGCTGCATGAACCCCGCCACCGAGTGAGCGCAGCGACACGGAACGCGGCGAGGCGGCGGGCCAGGGATGGTCGGCCGCCCGCGCGCGTGACGGGACTCCAGGGCCTGGTACTTCAGCTTTGGCGACGCGGTACGCTATAATGCGCGCCGGCGGGCGCGACTGAGAGCGAGTCGGGAGGGCGTTACATGGCGATTCTCCGCATCGAGGGCGCACAGATCATCACCATGGCCGGGGGTGACACCGAGGTCCGCCAGGGCTGGACGCTCGAGGCCGTGGATGGGGAGATCACCTATGTCGGGCCGGCTGAGGACCTCGAGCCCGCCGCCGAGCCGGATGAGCCGATCGACGGCTCGGGCTGCCTGCTGCTGCCGGGCTTCGTCAACGCGCACACGCACGCGGCCATGACGCTCTTCCGCGGCAGCGCCGACGACATGCCGCTCACGCCGTGGCTGGAGGAGAAGATCTGGCCGGTCGAGGCGAAGCTTGACGAGCAGGACGTCTACTGGGGCACGACGCTGGGCATCGCCGAGATGGTCTTCGCCGGCGTGACCTGCTTCAACGACATGTACCACCACCCGGAGATCGGCGCGCGCGCGGCCATCGACGCCGGGATGCGCATGTGCCCGTCCGGGGTGCTGCTGGGGATCCTGCCCAACGCCGAGGAGCTGCTCGCGGCGGCCCGGGAGTTCACCCGCGAGTTCGCCGACCGGGATGACCTGTGCATCCATCCCATGCTCGCGCCCCACGCGCCCTACACCTGCCCCCGCGAGCTGCTGGAGCGCGTGATCGAGGCGGCCCGCGAGCTGGCCGTGCCCATCCACATCCACCTGGCCGAGACCGAGCAGAACGTCGCGGCGTCGATGGAGACCTACGGCAGGCGCCCGGTGCAGGCGATGGACGAGGTCGGGCTGTTCAGCGTGCCGGTCTCGGCGGCGCACTGCGTGCATCTGGACGAGCGCGACATCGAGATCGTGGCGGAGCGGCAGGTCGGCGTCGCGCACTGCCCCGGCAGCAACCTCAAGCTCGCCAGCGGCATGGCGCCGGCGCAGGCGCTGCTCGACGCAGGGGCGCGCGTCGGCCTGGGCACCGACGGCTGCGGCTCGAACAACAACCTCGACCTGCTGGAGGAGGCGCGGCTGGCCGCCCTCATCGCCAAGGTGCGCGAGGATGACCCCACCGTGGTCCCCGCGGATGTCGCGCTGCGGATGGCGACCATCGGCGGCGCGCAGGCTCTGTACCTGGAGGACATCATCGGCAGCCTCGAGCCGGGCAAGCGATGCGACTGCATCCTGGTGGACCTCGACGCCCCCCACCTGCACCCGCGCCACAGCCTGGTCTCCCATCTCATCTACTCCGCCCGCGCCAGCGACGTTCACACCACCATCGTCGATGGCAACGTGCTCATGCACGACCGGGCGCTGACGACCATCGATCTCGATGAGGCCTACGCCAGGGTCACCGAGAGTGCTGAGCGGTTGTTTCGCTGATGTGCACACCATCCGCGGGCGCCTGTGGGGTTGGCTGGTCCGCAACTACCTGAGGCTGCTGCGCTGGCGGGCGGGGCTGTGAGGCGGCAGTGCGGTCTCCGGGCGCGCCGGAGCAGCGCCCGCGAAGGGAGAATCGCCATATGTGCGCGCGAGCGAACCCGTGTTGGCTTGCCGTGGCCGTGCTGCTCGCGGCACCGGCAACGGCATCTGCCCGGAGCCCTGGCGAGCAGATCATCTGGGCCGGCGACTTCGACGCGAACATCGGCCCCGGCTTCGACCATCACCTCGTCTCGGTGGACCACACCGACCGGCTCTGGCAGGACTTCATCGTCGCCAGCATCCACGACTGGATCGAGCGCTGGGGCATCCGGGGGATGTACCACGACTGCTTCGGGCCGCACACGCACGGCGACCGGGTCGAGATCTTCGCCTTCTGCGAGCTGGCCAACCGCGTGTACACCATGCACCGGCGGCTGTGCCCGGACGCGCTGACCATCGTCCTTGCGCAGCCCTACGTTCCGTGCATCTCCTTCGGCGACGCCATCCTCTCGGGCGAGATGTACCGCGGCCCGCTCGCCACGGATCAGTGGTACCCGGCCTTCATGACGCTGCCCGAGTTCCGGGCAGAGAACGTGGTGGCGCTGGGACCCTCGCGCATGATCCTGCCCCAGTACAAGATCGCCTATCGCGACTCGGTCCCCCACGCCGTGCACGCCATGGGCATCTTCCTGCTGCACGACCTGACGGTCTACGCGTCCTGGTTCAACATGGACGTGTACGATGACCTGGAGACGCGGCGAATCACCTTCGGACGCGACCGCAGCAGCTTCCACGGCTACTGGGAGCCGGGCAGCCGGGGGCAGGCCGCCGATCCCGGGCTGGAGGTCAGCTACTACGAGAAGCCCTCCGGGCTGCTGATCGCCGCCGCGAACGTGACGGGGGAGGACATCTCGTCGTCACTGGCGATCGACCTGTCGGGGCTGGACCCGCCCGATGAGCCCCTCGCCCGCGTCTATGATCCACTCACGCAGACGGAGCAGGCGGTGCCGCTGGGACCGGACGGCGCGCTGCCGGTCGAGGTGCCCGCGTGGATGATGCTCCTGATCCAGATCGGCGAGTGAGGCCCGCCATGCCTCCCGGGCGCGATGATGCTCCGTTGACCGCCGCGGGCGAGGGCCGCGCCCGGCGGCCGCAGACGGGCGGCCCCGCCCTTACGATCAGGTCGATCCTCCTCGCGATGGGCTTCCTGGTCATCGGGGCGCTGTGGATCCGCAAGGCCTCGCTGATCGCGTTCACGATCCTGGTGGGCGAGGGCACGCCGCCGGTGCCGGCGCTCGCCGCCCTCGTGCTCATGACCGCGGCGGGGTTGGCCGTGCATCGGCTCACCGCCACGACCCGCTGGCGCCGCGAGGCCCTCGTGGTCTACGTCCTCCTGACCTGCGCCTTCATGACCATCGACGCGAACGGCGTGCGCCAGCTCCTCTCCACGCTCACCAGCCTGCGCTACTTCGCCGCCACGGGCAACGAGTACGACGCGCTCGCCCGGACCATCCCCACCTGGCTGATGCCCGCCGACACCGCGCTCATCCAGGGCTTCTACGAGGGGGCAGAGGGCAGTCGGGTGCCGTGGCTGCAGTGGATGCCTACCCTGGTGGTGTGGGGCGGCGCCTTCATGCTCCTGACGCTCTCGCTGGGGTGCCTGGCGTCGCTCTTCTGCCGGCCCTGGGCCGAGCGCGAGCACCTCACCTTCCCGCTGGCGGAGCTGGCGCTGCGCCTCGCCCCCGACCCGCCCGAGGATCCCCAGCAACCCCAGCTCCTGCGCTCCTGGCCCTTCTGGATCGGCTTCGGCCTTGCGGCCCTCTACAACGGGTCGAACATCGCCCACGCTTTCTCGCCGGGCATCGCCGCCATCGGCCAGAGCTACAACCTCGGCCCGCTGTTCAGCGAGCGCCCCTGGTCCGGCCTGCGGCCGCTGAACCTGACCTTCCGGCCGGAGATCATCGGTCTCGGCTACCTGGTGCCGACCGACGTGCTGCTCTCGGTGTGGGTCTTCTTCCTGCTCTTCCGGGTCGAGAACTTCACGGCGGGGCTCTTCGGCTACACCGCGGGCGGCTTCCCCTACGACCGCCCGCAGGGAATGGGCGCCTACATCGCGCTCGCGCTCTTCACGCTCTGGTCAGCGCGGCGGCATCTGCGTGGCGTGCTGCGCGCGGCCATCGGCGACCGCTCTGGAGCAAGCGGTGACGAGGTCGTCCCGCCGGGCGTCGCGGTCTGGGGGGTGGCCGTGGGCATCACGGGGCTGACCGCCCTCATGACCATTGCGGGTATGTCCATTGGCACCGCGCTGAGCTACGTTCTAATCGTCTACGCCTGCTCGCTCGTCTACGCGCGGATCCGCGCCCAGACGGGCCTGCCCATCACCTACGGCATTCCGCGCGAGGAGATGTTCGAGACCATCCTGGCGGCCCGTCCCACCGGGGGAACGCTCTCCACCGCCGCGATGCGCAGCGAGAGCGTGTTCGCCGTGTTCCGCGTGCTGGCGCGCATGACGTTCGGGCAGCTCGGCGCCAATCAGCTCGAGGGCATCCGCATCGCCAGGCGCGCGCGAATCCGCCGCTCTCACCTGATGGCGGCCGTCGCCCTGGGACTCCTCGGCGGACTCGTGCTGGGCTACGCGGTGCATCTCGTGGACGCCTACAACTTCGGTTGGAACATCCTCGACGGCGGCACGACGCAGGGCGGCTACCGCACCCGGCAGGCCCTGTGGCAGTACGCGCGGGCGGAGACGCGCGTCACTACGGGCGAGCCGCCGAAGACCGCGACCACCGTCGCGCGCGGTGGCGGCTTCGCGCTCTCGCTCCTGTTGCTGTGGCTGCGCTCGAAGTTCCTCCGCTTCCCACTCAACCCCGTCGGCCTCGCACTGGCGGGGACCTTCGGGCACCCCATCTGGTTCCCGATCCTGGTGGCCTGGCTGGCGAAGTCGTTCATCCTGCGCCTGGGCGGCGCTCAGACCTACCGCACCCTGACGCCCGTCTTCCTGGGGCTGGCGATGGGCCACTTCCTAATCGCCGGCGGCATCTGGGGGATCGTCGGCGCCTTCAGCGAGGAGGTCGCGAAGCGCTACCTGCTCTGGTTCGCGTGACGGCCGCCTCTACTCGTCGCCTTCGTCGTCCCACCTGTGGCACGAAGCCCGGCGCGACGGCCAGGACTACCGTTCCTCCCGGGGGATCTCGAGCAGATACAGGTCCGTCTTCGTCTGCCCGACATTGCTCTGGAAGGCGATCGTCGTGCCCTGGCGGTTGACCACGGCCTTGGAGCTGATCCCCGAGGGGTAGCGATCGAGGCAGGGGTCGGTGCGCGTGTGGGCCAGCCGCCGCACGCGCTGCGATCCGTCCGTGGCCAGCTCGATCAGCTCGCCGTAGAACGGCCACCACTGATCGGAGGGATCGATGCCCCGACCGGACAGCGACACGTAGACCACGCCCGGCGTCGTGACCGAGTTGCACGCGGAGTATGTCTGATGCGTCCACTTCGGCATGTCGAGCAGCAGCGTGACCGCGCCGTCGCTGAGGCGCACCGAGATCAGGTCGCCGGGCGTCGCGCCCGCCGCCTCATACGCGGATTCGTGCTTGTGGTAGGCGGCACAGACGATGATCTCCTCGCCATCGCCGTTGTATGCGACCTCCAGGTGCGGGCAGTAGGGGAGAAGCTGCCGCTGGAAGTTCCAGCTCCGGTCGTACAGCTCGACTCCGTTGTGGCGCGCCGTGCCCGGCGCCCGCCACAGCACCACCACGTAGTCGCCGGAGCAGGTGACCGCCGCGTAGTCGATGGCCTTGAAGTCAACCGGGAAGGGCGTGACCGGTCCCTTCGCCCGCTCGAGAAGGTCGTAGACGAACATCTCGCCGCCGTCGCCGTCGAGCACCCACCACCGGCGATCGTCGGACAGATCGCCCTCGCCGCCGGCCGGACCGATCTCGGCGTACTCCTCAAAGCGATGGACGAGCTCGTAGCTGAGGTCGTCCACTGAGTAGAGCCGGATCTCGTTGCCCTCCCACTTATAGAACTGCCTCGGGTGGGCGGACCATCTGATCCACCACGGCCGCATCGCCCCGCGGCCCAGCTCCTTCACCTTGGCGCCGCTCCGCCCGTCGTACAGCCAGCCGGTCCCGTGCTCATCGGTGGCCGCCAGCAGCGAGCCGTCCGCATTGAAGTAGGAGATCTCCGTGTTGGCGATCTCGGCCATGTTCTGCTCGGCCTCGGTGGCGGCGGTCATCCGCGTGATGCGGGTGCCGAAGGCCGGGTCTCGAAAGGGCGCCCCACCTCCCGTGGCGGCTGCCAGGTCTCCCAGTCCGGCGGGATCAGCGTCAGCGTCGAGAGCACATGGGCCCAGTTGATGCCATCTTCCGACGCGGCCGGAGGCGCCAGCGCCCGGTCCCCCTCATCCCGGGGCGTGATCTCGAACATGTACAGGTCGGTCTTCATCTGCCCCATGTTGCTCTTGAAGAAGATGCGGTCGCCCTGGCGATTGATGCAGAAGTCCGGCTGCGTGGCCTTCTGACTCATTCCCGCGACCTCGTGGCTGCGATGGTGGACCAGCCGCCGGATGCGCTCCGAGCCATCGGTGGGGATCTCGATGATCTCCCCGTAGTACGGGAACCAGGTCTCGGTCGGATCGAAGCCGCGGTCGGTCAGGGACATGTATATGTACTGAGGCGTCGAGAGCGTGTTGCAGGTGCTGTACATCTGGTGGCACCACTTGGGCATGGTCAGCAGCCGACTGACGTGGCCGTCTCGGAGGCGGATGGCGATGATGTCGCCGGGGTTGACGCCCGCCGGCTCGGTGAACTCCTCGGCCTTGAAGCCGGCCCCGCAGACCATGATCTCGTCGCCGTTGCCGTCGTACGCGAACTCAACGTGGTGGCACCAGGGCGCGAGCTGCCTCTGGAAGTTCCAGTTGCGGTCATACAGCTCCGTCCCGTTGTAGCGCTCGTAGCCGTTGGCTCGCCAGAGCACGGCCACGTAATCGCCCGATGAGGTCACCGTCGCGTAGTCGATCGCCTTGAAGTCCACCGGGAATGGCGACACCGGCCCCTTCGTCCTCTCGACGAGGTCGTACACGAACATCTCCCGACCATCGCCGTCGAGGCACCAGTAGCGGCAGGAGTCATCGACGTCGCCCTCGCCGCCGGCAGGGCCAATCTCCGTGTACTCGTCGAAGCTGTGCAACACCTCGTGCGTCAGGTCGTGCGCGTTCACCAGCCGGATCTCGCGGCCGACGTACTGGTAGAAGCGATCGCGATCGGCCGACCACCGGACATGCCACGGGCGAAACTCCACGCCCTCAAGCTGGCGCACCACCGCGCCGCTGCGGCCGTCGTAGAGGCAGCCCTTGCCCCACTCATCTGCGGCGATGAACAGTGAGCCGTCTGAGCTGAAGTAGCAGATCTCGGAGTTGGTCACCTCGGCCATGGTCCGCCGATCAGGCCTCTGGACGGTGACGCGCGTGATCTTGGTGCCGAAGACCGGATCGATGTAGCTCTCCCCCGCCTCGGTGGGCGGCTGGAACGTCGCGTAGTCCGGCGGCACGATCACCGCGGTCGACGTCATGGCGTCCCCGGCGGCCCCGTCCCCACCGTTGGCGTAGAGCCAGGACGCTCCCGCCACCATCACGATGGCGAGACAGATGACGGCCGTGGTCCACCTTGTCATCGGCGATTCCCTCCAAGCGCGCAGCGTTGGCACGGCACGATTCGTGCGGCGGAATCTCTCTTTCGCCTTGACACAGTTCAGCGTCGAATGATATATTACAGGTGAAAACGTTTGGCGTCAACCGTTCCCACTCATTTCGTTGGCCAACCCATGGTTACCATACGCCACGTTGCCGAACGGGCCGGTGTCTCCCCCAGCACGGTCTCGCGTGTGCTCAACGGCAAGGCCAATGAGATGGTGTCCTCAGCCACGCGCGAGAAGGTACTGCGCGCGGCCCATGATCTGGGCTACCAGCCTTCGGCCGCCGCCCGCGCCATGGTCACCGGCCGCAGCCACGTCGTCGCCATCGCCTGCGAGCAGGTCACCCAGCCTCACTATGTCCGCATGATCGACGCGGCCCGAGAGCTGATCAGCCAGCGCGGCTACCACATGCTCCTGGCCTCCGAAGGCAGGAACCACACCTCCACGGTCGTCTCGCTCCTGAAGCAGCGGCAGGCCGACATCGTGCTCCATGTGACCTACCCGGTGGAGCGCGTCGATCAGTACGCGGATGCCGCCGCGGCGTCGCATCAGCGGCTGGTGGCCCTGGGGCCCATGGGCAGCGCGCCGCCCGTGAAGGTTATGTCCGCCTACTGGGATGACCGCCGGGGAATCCGTAAGGCGGTCGAGCACCTGGCAGATCTGGGGCACAGCAGGATCGCCTTCCTGGCCGGGAGCGCGGCCCGCTACAAGCAGAGGGCCTTTGAGGCCGCCGCCGGCGATCTCGGGCTCGAGGGCACCAGTATCGAGTGCGAGAACGATGACGATCAGCTTGCGGCCGGCGCCGAGATGGCCCTGGAGGCGCTTGAGCTCGACCCTCGTCCCACCGGGATCATCGCGCGCAACGACCAGTTCGCCATCGCGGCCCTGCACGCATTGCACCACGTGGGCCTCGAGGTCCCGCGCGACGTCTCCCTGATCGGATACAACGATATCCCCACCGCCCGGTACACCACCCCCACGCTCACCACGATTCGCACTCCCGTCGTCGAGTGCGCTGAAGCCGTGCTTGAGAGCGCATTTGGCAGTGTCGACGAGTCCTCTTCGGACGCCGAGCCGGAAGTGCATTCGTTCGGTTTCGACACGCGCCTGGTGGTGCGTGAGAGCACGGGCCCGCCCCCGGCGGGCCAGGGGAGGTCGGGGCCATGCGAAAAGGCTTCACCTTGATCGAACTGCTGGTGGTTATCGCGATCATTGCGATCCTGGCAGCCATCCTGTTCCCGGTCTTCGGTCGGGCCAAGGCCAAGGCGAAGGCCATGAGTTGTCTGAGCAACATCAAGGAGCTCACCCTCGCCTGTCTGATGTACGCCGATGACAATGACGAGTGTACGGGCAACGACGACCACGGGCCGCGGGGAGCGAGCTACACCTGGGTCAGCCAGGTCTACCCGTACGTGAAGAACGAGGAGCTGTTCGGCTGCCCCAGCAACAGCCTCAAGTACCGCCAGGATACCCGCGGGGCGTGGAACACCCGGTACTACAGCAGCTATGCGGTCAATGAGAGCCGCCACGGCACAACCACCCACGGCATGACCGGGAGCGGGGAGATCTACTGCTACCGGCCGCTGTGCACCATCCAGCTCCCCGCGGAGTGCCTCATGCTCGGCGAGGTGGAGGGCAGCAACAACGGCCCCACCAACATCTGGCGCACCTGGGCCAAGCTAACGCCCGATGCCTGCTTCCTGCACAACGACGGCACAAATGTTGGCTTCTTCGACGGCCACGCCAAGTGGGTCAATCAGGACGTGCTGCAGCAGCAGCCGAATACGCCCTTCTGGACCGGCGGGGCCTGAGCCACGAGCGCGCGGGGGCGCGCTGTACAGCATCATCCGGCGCAGCCGGCACTCGAGCCGGCACGTAATCCACGGCGGAGGTGGGTGCTATGCGACGCGGCTTCACCCTTATCGAGTTGCTGGTCGTGATAGCGATCATCGCGATCCTGGCCGCGATCCTCTTCCCGGTGTTCGCCCGGGCGAGAGAGAAGGCCCGGCAGACATCGTGTCTGTCGAACCTCAAGCAGATCTCCCAGGCTGAGCTGATGTACGAGAGCGACAACGACGAGAACACCGCCGGAGTCTACGCAGTACCCTGGAACGCCAGCCTCTCGATGTACACGTGGGTAGACATGCTGATGCCCTACGTGAAGAACGAGCAGGTCTGGGTGTGCCCAAGCACGCGCCACGCATACCGCGCCAACACGAGCAAGCCGCTGTGGCATGAGTGCAGCTACGGCGCGAACCGCACCTCGGTCCTGACTCCCGGCATGGGCGGCAGCTACGTGTACGCCTTCCAGTCGGCCGAGCGAATCACGGCGTCGGAGTGCCTGCTGGCGGTCGACTCCAAGAACGGCTCACCGGAGGTACGCTGGGGAGGCGGGGCACCATCCAACGTCGTTGACCCGCACAATGGCGGCTCCAATGTTGCCTTCTTCGACGGCCACGCCAAATTCTTGACCCTGGGCCAGCTCAAGAACGCAGGAGACGCTGAGAAGCTCTGGGGCGGCGGCCTCGGCCTGGCAAGTCCGTAGCCTGGAGCATCGAGAATCTGACTGGCCACCTGCTACTGCGCTGGCCCGCTCGGGCAACACCGGGCGGCCCTATCCCTGCGGCCGCGCGGCCGTCCTCACAGGCTGTCACCCATGTCGTGTTGTAGGGCGCGGACCTGTGCCACGCCCGGCGGTTGCTCACTCCGGATTCATCGCGCTGGAAGCCCGACCTACCCCGTCATCGCTGCTGCCGCTCCTGCCGCCGGCCCTACTCCTCGTCGTACCCCTTCAGCGGGCGGTACCAGATATTGCGGAAGCGCACCGGGTCGCCGTGGTCCTGCAGCTCCAGCGGGCCGACCTCCGGGTGCGGCTCGTACTCGGTCAGGACCTTGTGCGAGGTCGGGCCGCGCAACTCGGTGGCGTGGTGCAGCACGATCCCGTTGAGCAGCACCGTGATGCGCGCCGGCCTGACGCACTCCTCGCCCTCGAACCGCGGGGCCTCCCAGATGATGTCGTAGACCTGCCACTGGCCGGGCTCGCGGCAGGCGTTGACCAGCGGCGGATACTGACCGTAGAGCGCGCCCGTGGTGCCGTCGGGGTAGGTCGGGTTGTCGTAGCAGTCCAGCACCTGCACCTCGTAGCGGCCCATCAGGAACACGCCCGAGTTCCCGCGGCCCTGGCTCTCGCCCCGGACCTCCGCCGGGGCCGCCCACTCGACGTGAAGCTGGCAGTCGCCGAACTCCTCCTTGGACCGGATGTAGCCGGCGCCGGGCACGACCTCCATGTAGCCGTTCTCGACCTTCCAGCCGGCTTCCCCGCCTTCGCGGCTCTCCCACCCGGACAGGTCGGTGCCGTCGAAGAGCACGACGGCGTCGGACGGCGGCGCGCCAGGCGCATCGATGGTAGTGGACTGACCCGGCGTCACGACCGGCGGCTGCGGCCGATTGCCGTCGTGCACGTGCCACTTGGTCCCCGGCAGGATAGGGGTGTCATCGTAGCCGATGCTGTTGGCCATCGTCTGTCCTCCAGTCAGGTGAAGCTCCTGGGCTGTATACGCATCGGCCGGGAGGTTCCCGCCTCGCTCTTCCGCCACCTTCCCATCGCGGCGTCCGCCGCGCGACGCTCCCGGAATGGAAGCGAGCGCTGTCATTGCGATGAGGGCCCTCGCCTGCGGGAGCTTCTCGTCCACGCTGGTCGCAGCTTGCGGCGCTTCAGCTCGAACAGCCGTGTCGGTGCCGCGGCTCAGGCGCGCTGCTTCGTGCCGCGATGACGGCTGATTCTCGGGAACGGGAGGGCATCCAGATTCGTGTGGATGACACACGGACGCCCCCGTCCGCGCGCGGTTGGCCGCAGGAGGGGGCAGGCCTCACCCCCCCGGGCCCTCCCGCCCGGGAGCGGGATGCGCAGGCACGGGACGTCGCCGCTCGGTGCGCGCATCCACACGAATCTGGACGCTGCCCGGGAACGGTAACTGGCATATGGGGGCGTCTTGC
>JALGUJ010000080.1 GCA_029820945.1 Candidatus Zipacnadia bacterium
GGTACTGCGGCTCCGGCTGGTATGGCACGAACTGGAAGGAGTACAGGTCGGCGTCGTGCAGGACGAACCGCAGCCTCACGGGCCGGCCCTCGAGCGGCCGCAGGTCACCGCCGACGCCGCTCCAGCGCACCACGTGCCGCAGGTGGTCGCCGTAGATGGGCGGGCAGTCCTCCAGCGCGTAGCCCTCGATCGGCTCGCCGTCGGCGTCCTGGAGCTCGACCCGCACGCCGCCGGCGGCGGAGGTCTCGAGGTTCAGCGCCAGGTTGCCACCCTCGAAGACTAGCGGCCTGGTCACGATCTCGCCACCGGCCATGGGCGCGGAGACGGAGACGAAGCCGTCGATGCGGATCGTGTAGCGGCGGAAGGCCGTGTCCGTGCCCTCCCAGTAGCCCTCGGTGGCGTAGAGCGAGATCTCATTGGGCGCGTCCTGGAGGGTGGACCGCGTCTCGACCATCTGCCAGAAGATGAAGTTGTCGCCGTAGACCCAGGCCTCACGCCGGCGCGGGCCGGGGCGGATGAAGGCCTCGGCCCAGCGCTTGAACAGCAGGCCGTCGCGGCTGGTCATGAACAGGGCGTCGGTGACCGCCGTGCCGTAGCGCCTGCCGGCGCCGGCCCGCGCGAGGCGCTCGCCGAGCTGGGGTAGCTCGAGCACCGGCTGCGACCAGTTGCGGTCGCTGTAGCGCATCGGGAAGCCCATGAGGATGTGAGGGGCGCGGTAGTAGGGCTGGACCTGGTTCGTGTAGAGGTGCTCGGGCTCGGAGTCCACGTACTGCAGCCACTGCGGCTCGGGGAAGTGCAGGATGTCGGGCGAGGTCGAGGTCATGATGGCGCGAACGCCCTCGGTGAAGCCGCGGTGATACTCGCGGTATCGCCCGATGTGCGGGTCCCAGAACATGAGGTTCTGCGAGTCGAATGCCCCAACGGTCACGCTTGGCTCGGTGCTCAGCAGCCGGAAGTTGACGCCATCGCCGGAGGCCAGCACGTAGAGACCCCTCGGCTTGCCGCCGACGATGGTGATCTTGATGCGCTCATCGGGCGGGCAGTCGGGGTTGGTGTCCAGCCAGGTGGCGGTGTGCGCGGGATCGGCGCCGATCTCGGCGACGGCCTCGGGCGTCAGCACGATGTTGTTGGCCGTCGAGCCCCGGAACTCGTGGATGCCCAGCTCCGGGCGCCGCCAGTGCACGCCGTCCTCGCTCTCGACGTAGCACAGCACCCACGGGTGGTCCTCCAGCGCCTGGGCCGGCTCGCCGGAGTGGCGGTAGTGCAGGCCACGGTAGTACATGCGGTAGAGGTCGCCATCGCGGAAGACCGAGCAGAAGGCGCTGGCGTTGCCCTCCCACTGCGCGTCGGTGCGGAAGACGATCTCCCGCCGCACCGGGTGGTGAAGCTCAAGCTCCGCCTCGCCCGCGATGCGGTCCGTCAGCAGGTCGTCTACAAACAGCTCAAGCCGGGAGCCGATCTCCATGGGCTCCTGCGCAGACGCGTTGCCGGCCATGAGCGGGATCACCACCAGGAGCGCCAGTAGCATACGCACCGACACATGCGCACCTCCGGAAGCCGCGCCCGCGGCGCAGGCGAGCTATCGGTCCTCGAACAGGCCGTCCAGCAGGTACCGGTATGTCAGCTCGTAGGCCTGCTGCCTGAGCGCCCTGGCCCGCGTGGCCGCCTCGCGCAGGCGGCGGATGGGGGCCTCCTCCGCCTCGTCCGCGGTTCGCCGCACGCCGCGCCAGGTCATGACCGCCTCCCGGGCCTCGCCCTGCAGGCGGCTGGCGTCATCCGCGGCGGCCTGCCGGAGCGTCGGCATGTACTGCTCGCCCGCCGGCACCAGGGCGCGCACCTGGGCCATGAGGTGCGCGCGGTAGTCCGCGTTGAGCGCCCGCTCGGCGGCGTCGCGGCGCTCGGGCGATGCGGGCGCATCGAGCAGCTCCAGGCGCGCGTAGCTCTCCGGCTCGTGGTACTGGCTGATGAGGCGCGGCCAGGAGGTGAACTTGTCGCCCCCGGACGCGCAGGTGAAGATGTTGCGGCAGAACGCGATGTGCCAGCCCTCTCCCGGCCCGGCGTGGAAGACGCTCCAGGGCAGCGCAAGCTCGACCGAGTAGCTGCCGTCGCCGCGCCGGACCGCCACCCGCCAGCCAGTGACGTCGGCCGCGGCCTTGGCGCCGGTCTTCGCGCCTCCCGCGCTGACGACGAACTGGTAGACGGGGCCGGCCCTCACCGGCTCCACGAAGAGCTCCAGGCTGTCCTCCAGCCACAGGCCGTCGCCGTCGCTCATCACGGATGACACCTGGTCGATGTCGGGCTCCTCGAAGACCACCGCGACGTAGAGGCCCTCGGCGTCGTGGCAGGCGTAGGCGAAGGACTGCTTGGCCTCGGTGTAGCCGCCGCCCAGCGCCTCGAAGCCGGTGACGGCGGGCACGGCGGCCCAGGTGTCATCGCCGCGCACCACGCCGTCGATCGCCGGCGCCTGCTCGACGCGGAAGCACGGATAGTTCGGCTCGGCGGCGGCGCTCAGTGCGGTCGCCGCTATCAGCAGCAGAAGCCGTGTTGTGCGCAGCATCGGCATCAGTCTCCTCCCGGCGCGGCGCTATCGCGCCGCCAGCTCGATCTCCCGCCTCGCGGTGGCTCCGGTGGCCACGTCCGTGGCCTGGATGGTCCAGGTGCCCGGCGCATCGTCGAGCGCGAAGGTCAGCTCGCCGGCGGCGCGCCCGTCCTCGGCCAGCAGGTTGCGGGCGTACCAGGGCCGCTCGACGCCGTCCGGACCGCTGACGGTGACGTGCAGGACGTGGCGGCCCGGCTCGCCCTCAGCGTAGGCGACGGTCGCAGAGTAGCGCATGCGCGCGCCCTGGGTCGCGGTGCGCGGCCCGTCCAGTTCGATGCCCTCGACCTGGTGCGGCAGCAGGGCGTAGAGCTGAGCACGGCCCGGCTGCAGGTCGATCTGCAGCGCATCGCGCTCGCCCACAGGGCGCCCGGCGCGCACGTCGTAGAGCTGCGCACGGCGGTCGAAGCGGACGGTGACAGGCTGCGGCGCGGGGATCTCCGCCTCGCGGTTGGTGTACTCCGTGCCCGGCCTCGGCAGGCCCTGGAGGATGCCGACGTACTCGATGTCGCCCGCGCGGAAGCGCGAGACTTCGACGTGGGGCAGGACCGGCTCCATGACGACCGAACGCTCGACGCCCGCCCAGTCCATCAGCGCGCCCAGCAGCCGGCGCGAGGGCTCGCCCTCGTCCCAGCCGGCGAAGTCGCCCTCCTTGCCGGCGGGATCGACGATCTTGCTGTAGCCCGCCAGGCCGAAGTTCAGGAGCATGGCCCTGCCGTCGCCATGCTCGCGCCAGATGAGCGCGGGGGCCTCCGCGACGCTGGCCAGCGCCTCGCCCCCGGCGACCTCGACCCCGGCGTCGGCGACGAGGTTGGGGAGCGCGGGCGCGTCCTCGCCCGCGAAGCTACCCGACAGGTCGCCCCGCGCCGGCGTGAAGACCTCGGTGTCATGCCGCGCGCCGAAGAGGTCGTCGAGCGCGCCGGCCGGCAGGGCCTTGCCGTGCTCGTCGCGCACGCCCGGCCGCAGATCGGCGATGACCGTGCCACCCGCCGCCGCGAAGTCCTGGATCGCCGCCACCTGCTCGGCGGAGAGCGCCTGGGCGCCGGGGATGAGCAGCACGTCGAACTCGCCGGCGCTCAGGGCGCCCTGCTCGAGCTGGGCGTAGGAGAGCACGCGGCACTCTAGGCCGATGTCGTGGATGAGCTTCACCGCGTCGTTGAGCTCATCGTTCATGTCCGGGAACTCGGGCGTGAACTGGGCGGCGTGGACGCTGGAGGCGGAGTAGAGCAGGGCGATGCCGTCGTGCCGGCGCTCGGAGGTGATGAGGAGCTTGCCGATGCCGCGCTTGAATTGATTGATCTCCTCGCAGGCGGCCTGGAAGAATGGGTAGAGCGACAGGTCGGGGGCCATGACGCCGCCGGCGCCGCCGAAGCCCATCCAGACCCAGAAGGAGTTGGAGCCCTTCAGCAGCGTGCGCCAGGGGAACCAGCGCATGTGCTGCTCGTTGCGGTTCGAGGTGTACCCGCCGAACCAGCCGGCGCCGAGCATGGTGCCGGGCTCGGCGAAGTCCCGCCAGGCCGAGGAGACGAAGTCACGGTAGTAGATGTTGTTGAGGTCCATGGCGCGCGAGAGCTTCCAGAAGTCGGCGGCGCGGAAGCTGCGCACGTAGACGTCCGAGCCCTCGTAACCGACCCGCGCCTCAGGCACCACCTTGCGGATGACGTCGCGGCCGAAGTCGTGGATGCCGGCCCACACGCTCTCCATGTGCCGCCGGTGGTCCACCCACTGCGCGTAGCGACCGCTCTCCTTCGCCTCCTCAAGCGTGATGGGCACGACCTCGGCGAAGCCGGCGTAGTCGGTCTCCCACTCGGCGTTGAGCGCGTCGATGGTCCCGTACTCCGCCTCGCACCACTCGCGGAAGTCCGCCACGCAGGTGTCGGAGAAGCACAGATCGTAGTTGCCTGAGACGAAGTGGTTCTCGTCGCCGAGGCTGAAGTCGAAGGTGGAGTAGGGCGCGGCGGTCTCGGCGACGCCGGTGAGCTTCTCGCGTACCTCCGTGCGGTACTCCGGGTCGGTCAGGCACGGGTCGCGCACGAGGTCATTCTTCGTGCGCGTGGGGGTGCCGTACCAGTCGCTCTTGCGGTCCACGAAGCGCGTGGCATAGGGCAGGTGCCACAGGTTGTTCTGCGCCGCGATGGGCGAGAAGCCGGTGTACTGGGTGTCGATGCCGTTGCGGTAGAACTCGCGCGCGATGTAGGTGCTGACGAAGTCGTTAGGCAGGCTCTGCCACATGACGTGGCGCACGTCGTCGGGGTCGGGCCGCAGGTCATGCACGGGGTAGTCCACGCGGGCCACGTCCAACACCTCATCGCCCGAGCGCAGCTCGACGCGCAGGTGGTTGATGATCGTGGCGCTCTCCAGCGGCTCGAGGCTGAAGGGGACCTCGGCCGCGTCCGCGCCCTGCGCGCTCTCGGCGAGCAGCCGGCCGAAGTTGTCGCGGATGCGCAGCGCCAGCTCGCAGCCGGCACGCGGTGCCGCGATGCGCGCCACGCCGGTCACCGGGCCGGAGCGGGAGAAGCTCTCCGCATCCATAGCGACCTCCGCCAGGCTCGTGGCGCAGGTGACGCTGAGGGGTGCGGTGGCGAAGTCCACGATCATGCCCTCGCGCGCCAGCCACAGGTTGGCGAGGTATCGGCCGTGGGGCAGGCGGGGCAGCGCCAGGGCGACCTCGCTCTCCCCCTCGGTCACCGCCGCGGCCTGCGTGGCCTCGTGCACCACCTCGCCCGCATCATCGCGCACCTGCAGGCGCAGCTCGCAGTCGCCGAGGCCGCGCGAGGCGCTCAGGCTCAGGGGCAGTTCCCCAGGCAGTGCGGCGCGCTCGAAGACGGTGCGGTCGGGCCCCGGGAGGGCGATCTGCGCCTCGGAGTCCTTGCGGGCGCCCCACAGGATCGTCCTGGCGGCCAGCTCCAGGTAGTAGTCGTAGTCCTGCTGGCGCTCGCCCGGCTCGCCGGCGGGCGGGGGCGTCATCATCTGCTGGTTCGGCGGCGCGATGCCCTGCAGCAGCGCCACCCGCCCCTCGCCGAAGCTCGTCACCTGCAGCACCTGCCGGGCGAGGTCGCGCGCACTGTCGTACTTGCTGAAGGCCGCCAGGGCCTGGAAGGGGATGCCACGCACCAGCGCCGCGGCGTCCTCACCGGGCTGCTCGAAGCCGGGATTCGGGACCAGGTTGGTGTCATCGCCGACCTTCGTCAGGCTCACGTCATCGTACCAGACGGTGCCGATGCCGCGGGTGAAGAGGTAGAGCGTGATCTCCTCGGCCTCACCGGTGTTGAACTCGAAGGACGCCTCCGTCCACTCGTGCGCGACCTCCAGCGTGGTGCTCGCGCCCTTGACGGGGAGGACGCTGATCCATGCGTTGCCCTGGGCGAAGTCGGTGCTGCGGTACCAGGCGGAGGCGCGGTAGTCGGTGTTCGGCTCGACGGCGATCTTCTGGTGGTAGGCGGCGTAGGGGCTCCCCTTGCTGCCCGGCTCGGCCTTGATGCCGAGGATGCGCGCGCAGGCCTCGCCCGAGTGGGGGTTCTCGAAGTCCACCGTGCCCTCAAACTCGCCGACGCCGAAGTAGTCGTCGATCCCCTGGGACGCGCCGGTCCAGACGTAGTAGTGCCAGTGGAACTTCGCGCTCTCCATGATGCGGTCGAGGTACTCGTACTCGGCGCGCCGGACGCAGCCGACCAGGCCGGTGCCCTCGTGCACCTGCTTGAGGATCAGGTAGCGGCAGTCGATCGGCAGCTCGTCCCACTTGATGTTGCCCAGCACGACCACGTCCCAGCGCTCGCCGAGGAAGCCACGCAGTCTCTCGGCCAGCTCCTCAGGGGAGTTGCCGCGCACGAGCTGCCAGCGCTTGGCCTCGGGGCCGGGCGCGAACTGGTCGCGCTTCTCCATGGCGAGCACCCGGTACTCCAGCTCCATGCGCTGCGCCAGCTCCACTACCTCGCGCATGGCATCGCGATGGGTGATGAAGAGCGCTCGCGTCGGGCCCTGATGCCAGGGCTTCGCCCAGGCGATATGCGGGGTCTCGACGGCCTCGCTGGGCTCGAAGAAGGTGGGATCGTACAGGGGCCGCGTCTGCTCCGCCGCCCGGCAGCTCAGCATCGGCGCGACCAGAGCCGCCAGTGTGAGGGCGATCGCTGCTCCGCGCATCATGCTCACTCCCTTGGACTCCCCGACGGCACGCGACTGGTGCGGCGGCGCCCCTCAGAGGGGCACGCTCGATGCCTCCTTCAGCATCCGGGCCCCTGTACCCTTCGCCGGCGCGGAAGGACGTTGAGCCGTCGCGCCGGAATCTGCGCAACAGCCGAGTCTTGCGGGCGTGCCGAGGCCGGTCGAGCGCGTGGAGAGTGTGCGGCAGGGCGCGCTGGAGCAGCGGCGGGAGGGCCACGCGATCGGCGTCGAGCTGCCGCCGCGCGACACGGACATGCTCAAGCTCTACTGGGCGGACTGAGCGCCGCCGCCCGCGCGCTGTTGAGCGAACTCAACCGACAACCACGATTCACACCCAGTTCCGGCCTCTCCTTGACAATATCGTGAGGCGGGGTACTCTACCCGCCAGATGAGTGGGTATAGGGAAGGAGATCCGACGTCATGCGCTGCGGCTGGCACGTGAGATCCGGCATTGCTGTGATCGTGGTCGCGTGGGCCCTGGCGGTGGGCCTGCACGCCGCACCCGGGGCGACGTACTTCGTTTCGCTCGAGGGAGATGACGCGAATTCGGGCGGCGAGGAGCAGCCCTTCCAGACCGTTCGCCGGGCAATCGAGGCGGCGCAAGAGACGGGTGGGAGCGTGACTATCGGCGCCGGGGTCTACGACCTGGAGGAGTTGACGACCACGCTGGAGCAGCCGCTGACCATAGAGGGTGCCGGCGCGGACGCCACCACTCTGAGCAGCCCAGGGACCATCACGTTCACCAACAGCCTGACCGTCCGGAACCTCAAGTTCACCAACGGCCAGGGGATCGTGCTCAAGCCCTACTCCCCGGAGGGCGGCACGCTGGATGGCGTCCTCATTGAGGACTGCGCCTTCGAGGACTGCAGGAGCGCGATCAGCACCTCGAAGCAGCCGAAGGGCGTCATCACGAACTTCATGGTCAGAAACTGCAGGTTCAACCGGGTCGTGTCGGGGATCATGGTCACCCACGGCCTCATCTCCCGCGTGCGGATCATCGGCAACACCTTCACCGACATCGGCTGGGAGCAGGGTGGCGCCTCCGCGATCATCGTCGGCAGCAACGCCACCCAGGAGACCACCGAGGATGTCGTCATCTACGGGAACCTGGTTGACGGGATCATCGGCTCGACGGAGGTCATCGACGAGGCGGGACACGAGGTCCACGGCGTGCTCGCGTATGGGACGGATCTGGCCGTCATCGGCAATACCGTTCGGGACATGAATGCGGGGAGAGACCATGAGGCGATCTACACGAAGGCGCGCCATTCCGTGATCGCCGACAACGTGGTCGAGAACTGCGGCTCTGGAGGCGGCGGGGCGGATATCGCCAATAAGGGCGGCGAGTTCTCCGTGGGCAACGTGATATGCGGCAATAGGGTGACCGGCGACCTCCCAGGACGCGGCATATTCATCAGCGGCGGCTGCGTCGTGGTGGACAACTACGTGAAGAAGACGAGCGGCTCCAACGGCATCGACGTCTATCCGCTGGGGAAGGCCATCACCATCGCGGACAACTACGCCGAGACGTGCTCTGGCACCGGGATCTACGTGAACGGCGGCGACCACACCGGGCGCGCATTCGACTGGCCGAACGAGGGCGAGGTGCTCGTCCTCGACAACGTCGCGATCTCCTACGAGAGACAGCCGATCAAGGTGACGAACGCGTCGAGGGCCACCATCATGGGCAACGAAACGCGCCAGGGGCGCGAGTGAGCTCATGCGAGCGCTCGGCGGGCCGCTCGTGGAGGCCCTCCACCTGGAGGCCGGCGCCGGCGCGAGTGCCGAGGCCGGTCGAGCGCGTGGAGAGCGTGCGGAAGGGCGATGCGATCGGCATCGAGCTGCCGCTGCGCGCCACGGACATGCTCAAGCTCGGGCGGAGCGAGCGCCACCACCCGCCGCGGTGGCCTCGGGGGCCGCGAAAGGGAATGCCAGCGCCTTCGGCGAAGCCGGAGGGGCACCGTACGAGCCCGTCTCTTCCTGAAGGTGAGAGAGCCACCATGGCGGCCGACAGTACCCCGTGGACCTACCGTCAGCCGACGGAGATCGTGTTTGGGGCGGGCGCGCGCGAGCGTCTGCCCGAGATTACCGGCCGCCTCGGCTCGTCCCCGGTGTTTGTGACCGACGGCGGCCTGGTCGAGCTGCCTCTGATCGCCGAGCTGCCGGCGCTGCTGGGCGAGGACACCCCGGTCTTCGCCGACGTGGCGCCGAACCCGACGGTGGGGATGGTGGACGCGCTGGCGGAGCTGATCCGCGAGCGGGGGGCGGACGTTGTGGTCGCGGCTGGGGGCGGCAGCTCGCTGGACTGCGCGAAGGCGGCCTGCTCGGTGGCGCTGCAGGGCGGGCCGGCGCGCCGCTACCACTCCGGGGGCGAGGCGCTGGACGAGCGGCACCTGCCGCTGGTGGCCATGCCCACCACCGCCGGCACGGGCAGCGAGGTGACGCCGAACTCGGTGCTGGGCGACCCGGAGAAGGGCGTCAAGGCGCCGGTGGTGCATGACAACTTCTTCCCGACCACGGCGCTGATCGATCCCGAGCTCACCCACTCGATGCCGCGAGGGGTGACCGCCTCGACCGGCTTCGACGCGCTGTCGCATGCGGTGGAGGGCTACTGGTCGAGGAACCACCAGCCCATCTGTGACACGCTGGCTCTGCGGGCGGTCGAGCTGGTCTTCGATCACCTGGAGGATGTGCTGGAGGACGGCGCGGACGCCACGGCGCGTGAGGGCATGTCGCTGGCGGCGCTACTGGGCGGGATGGCCTTCCAGGCGCCCCAGAACGCGGCGGTGCACGCCTGCTCGTTCCCGTTCTCGGCCAGCTACCACCTGCCGCACGGCGCGGCGTGCGCCATGACGCTCGACCACTTCATCCGCTTCAACGCGCCGGCGATGGGCGAGCGTGGGGTCGCACTGGCGCGCGCCGCCGGGTGCGAGGACATGGAGCGGCTCGCCGACGAGGTGGCGCGGATGAAGGCCGAAGCGGGCCTGCCCACCACGCTGAGCGAGATCGGGGTTGCGGACGACGACATCCCCGCGATTGTCGAGGCGAGCTTCCACCCGCTGATGGACAACAACCCGCGCGAGGTAACCCCCGACGCACTCACCGAGATGTACCGACGCTTGCTCTGAGGAGAGGTCCCATGCCAGATCAATTCGACGCGGAGAGGTTCGATGACCTGGCGGGCGAGTTCCGCTACGTCATGGCCGACATGATCTGCCGCTCGGGATCGGGGCACCTGGGTGGCTCCTTCAGCCTGGTGGAGATCGTGATCACGCTCTACTGGCGCATCCTCAACTACGACCCGACGAACCCCCAATGGGAGGGCCGCGACCGGCTGGTGATGTCGAAGGGCCATGCCGGGCCGGTGCTCTACGTGGCGCTCGCCTACCAGGGCTTCTTCCCCAAGGAGGACCTGGTGACGCTCAACGCCGACGGCACGTACCTCCCCAGCCACGCCGACCGGCTGCAGACGCCGGGCATCGACATGACCGCCGGGTCGCTGGGCCAGGGGCTGTCGGCGGCCTGCGGGTTCGCCATGGCGGCGCGCATCCGCAGGCAGGACCACCACGTGTTCTGCATCGTGGGCGACGGCGAGAGCGATGAGGGCATGATATGGGAGGCCGCGATGTTCGCCGGCCACAACAGGCTGGACAACCTCGTCGCCATCACCGACTACAACAGGCTGCAGATCGACGGCTTCACGGACGAGGTCATCACGCTGGAGCCGCTGGTGGACAAGTGGCGGTCCTTCAACTGGGAGGTCATGGAGATGGACGGCCACGACTGGGACGACATCTACGACACCATCACCGCGGCGAAGCAGGTGACCGGCAGGCCGACCATGATCATCGCGCACACCCGCAAGGCCCGGCACTGCAGCGTGGCCGAGAACCGGCCCGAGAGCCACAACATCAAGGTGCCGGACCAGGAGACCTTCGACAGGTACATGCGTGCCCTCAAGCTCCAGGACTACGATCTGCCATACGAGGTTGAGCAGCCATGACCGATACTCCCCTGCACGAGCTGGAGATGCGCAACGTCTACGCTCTGACGCTGGTGGAGCTGGCGGACGAGAACCCGGACGTCGTCGTGGTGGAGGCCGACCTGGGGAAGGCCTCGGGGACGATTCCGACCTTCTCGGAGGCCCACCCCGATCGCTTCATCGACACCGGGGTTGCCGAGGCGAACATGATTGGCATCGGCGCCGGGCTGGCGGTGGACGGCATGATCCCCTTCTGCGCCAGCTTCACCTGCTTCGCCACGCGCCGCGTCTACGACCAGCTCACCATCTCGGTGGCCTACGCCGACGCGAACGTGAAGATCGTGGGCACCGCGCCGGGCATCACCACCGGGGCCAACGGCGGCACGCACATGTGCTTCCAGGACCTGGCGATCATGCGCGCGATGCCGAACATGGTGGTCTTCTCGCCCTGCGATGTCTACGAGCTGTCGGCATGCGTGCGCTGGATGGCGCAGTACGCTCACCCGGCCTACATGCAGATGATCCGTCCCGTCCAGCCCAAGGTCTTCGACCGCGACTACGCGTTCGACCCCGAGACCGCGGTGCAACTGAGCGAGGGTGACGCGGCGACGCTGGTGAGCACCGGCTGGATGACCCACTTCGCCATGCAGGCCGCCCGCGAGCTGGCCGACGAGGGCGTGAGCGTGGACCACTTCCACTACGTCTCGGTCAAGCCCTTCGACGAGGAGAGCCTGCTCGAGTCGGCCCGCAAGACCGGCTGGGTCGTCACCGTCGAGAACCAGAGCGTGATCGGCGGCCTCGGAGGCGCGGTCTGCGAGGTGCTGTCCGAGAGGCTGCCCACGCGGGTCAAGCGGCTGGGCGTGCACGACCAGTTCGGGGAGGTCGCGACCGAGCAGTACCTGCTCAACAAGCACCGGATGAACGTCGAGCACATCAAGCAGGCATGCAGGGGAGAGGACCGAGCATCATGAGGGTAGTGGTCGGCTCAGTCGTGAAGGGCTTTATCCTCAAGAGCGCCGTCAAGCAGTGGCTGGAGGAGAACGGGCACGAGGTGATCGACGTGGGCTGCCATGACACCTCGACCTTCGTCAAGTTCCCGTCGATCGCGGAGCGGGCCGCGCGGGTGTTGCAGCGGGGCGAGGCGGATCGTGGCATCCTCTGCTGCGGAAGTGGCACGGGGATGGGGCTGGCGGCGAACAAGTTCAGCGGCGTCTGCGCGGTTTCGTGCGAGAGCGTGATGTCGGCGGAGTTCGCCCGCTGGGTGAATGACGCCAACTGCATGTGCATGGGCGAGAGCCTGGTGACCCCGGACATGGGCTGCCGCATGGCCGAGGTATTCCTGACCGAGCAGTTCCAGGACGTGGAGGGCATCCCGCAGGAGGTGCTGGACTTCTGGGCCGAGGCGCGTGACGAGATCTGCGTCCGCGGTGACCTCGCCCGGGAACGCGCGATGGAGACGCTCGAGTAGCGGGCCGCGGCATTGAGCGAGATAGCGCGGTACGGGCTGGTCTTCCTGGTCGTGTTCCTGGCGAACTTCCAGAGCAGCATCACCGGCTTCGGCGGCACGGTGCTGGCGCTGCCTTTCGTCACCCTGCTGATCGGGCTGAGGATGGCGGTGCCGGTGCTGGTGATCGAGGCCTGGGTGCTGGCGCTGTTGATCGTGATCGAGGCGCGGCGCCACATCTCCTGGCCCGCCTTCGGCAGGCTGCTGGGCTTCGTCGCCATCGGCCTGCCGTTCGGCATATGGATGTCGAGCGCCGTGCCCGATAAGCCGCTGAAGCTACTCCTGGGGCTCTTCACGCTGGTGGTGGGGTTGTACGGCCTGGTGCGGCCGGCGCTCCCGACCGAGGGCGGCCTGGCGGGATGGCGGGGCATTGCCATCACCGCCTTACTGCCGCTGGGCGGGGTGATCCACGGGGCATTCGGGTCGGGCGGGCCGCTGATGGTCGTCTACTGCGCGCGGGCGCTGTCGGACAAGAGCCTCTTCCGCGTCACCATGAGCCTGCTGTGGCTGGCGCTCAACACGGTTCTGATCAGCCAGTGGGCGGTGGCCGGGACGCTGACGGTCGATGTGCTGGAGGTCGCGGGAATGTGCGCGCCCTTCATGCTGGCGGGACTGGCGCTGGGGGGCCCGGTGCACTACCGCGTGGACGAGCGGCTCTTCCGGCGGGTGGTCCACGCTATGCTGGCCGTCGCCGCCGTTGCGCTGCTGGGGTCCGTCGCGCGGTAGGGCGTGCCCGCCGGCGGCGGAAGCGCGTCGCGCGTACGTGAAGAGAGGGCGACCGCCCCCCCGGTTGTCCCCCCGAGGTCAGCCGCCCCCTGTGCTCAACGCCTCTCGGCGGTCGAGCGTCTCAGTTGTTCGCCGCCGCGAAGCCGGCCCGCGTGCGACGGTGACACCGGCTAGAGGAAGCCGGTGACCGTGACGATCTTCGGCTGCTCGTGCAGGACGAGTGCCTTGAGCGTGCGGCCCAGATCGAGCTCGTGGCGCGCCGCCCCGGTGGGGTCCAGCCACAGCGGATGGCCCGGCCCGGAGACCCCGACGATTACGTGGTCGAGAAACAGCGGCGTCGGCGGCTGCTCGTCCAGCAGGGGCAGTCCGCGGCCCAGCGGCATGACCGCCAGGTGGGTCACGAGCCCCGCCTGAGCGAGCAGATTGTGGAGCACGAGCGCCCGGTCGTTGCAGTCGCCGATGCCGGACCGCACGACCTCGGCCGGCGGCCGCGGCCGGAACGGGTCGCCCAGCGGCCCGTGGTACGCAATGGCCACCGCGCCGTCCACGGCCGCCACGACGGCCCGCACCCGCTCCAGGAAGTCCTCGGAGTCCGCGCCATCAGGCACTTCCAGCCCTGGGATCGCCTCTATCTGTTCGGGCACGACCCTCTCGCGCAGCCAGGAGGCCACGGCCGTCCAGGAGCCCACGGTGCTGACCACGGTCTGCGGCAGCACGACCGCGGAGCCGGCGCTGGGCGCGGCGTCCTCGAGGCGCCACTCGTAGGTGACCGTGGCCTCCTGCTCTTCGATGGCCGGCTCCGGTACGGCGCCGTAGGATCGGTGGTCCACCGTGGTGCCCGCCGGCACGGTAACACACAGCGACGCGTCGGTGACCGGGAACCTGCCCCGCCAGATCATGTGGGCGAAGAGCTGGCCGTCCATCAGCGGCGTGCCGCTCAGCTCGACGGACCACGAAACCACGTCCCCGGCTCTCAGCTCGGGCAGGGGCACCCGCGCACAGGCCAGGTCCGTGCCCGCCTCGTAGGGATACAGCGGCACCTCGTCGTCCGGCGAGTTCGGGCCCAGGTGGAAGGTGCGCTCATCGCGCCGAATCACTGTGGCGTCCAGCAGCAGCGCGGAGGTGAGGCGGGGCGACCAGGTGATCTCCGGCGGCCGCCAGCTTTTCGCCGCGCGGGTGTTCAGCCGCACCTTCTGCTTGACCGTGGTCGTTTGCCGGCCGTCGGCCCCCAGCACCACGGCGCGGTGATGCTCAAGCACCGTGACGTCGGCGGGAACGAGCGGATAGGCCGGATCGCCCAGCCGTTCGACGGCGCTGCAGCAGGCGCACGCCAGCAGCGCGAGCAGGATGATCGCGCCACGCCTTGTCGCTGCTCTGAGGGCGATCACGGGTATCGCACCGCCTCGTCGCCTCCGGGCGTCCTCACTTGACCTTGAACTTATCGCTGTCCTGAGCGCCGGTCGGCCAGTCCGCGAGGGTGCCGCAGCAGCGGAGCGCGGCGCCCCCCACGGTGGGGTCGGGGCCGGTCGGGCGCGAGGTGAGCTTGCCCGGCCAGTCGCTGTTGCCGTCCTTCCACATCCTGATGAGCTCGGCAGGCGTCTGGCCAAACAGCGTGACACCGCCGTCGCTGTCGAGCTTGACCCACACGCTGTCCACACCGATGTGGTCGTGGTGGTCGCAGACATTAATGAGCAGGTAATGGTAGCCGTAGCCGATGCGTTTGATGTCCACGGCAACCCACTGCTCTGTCTCGGTCGCGGTGGTCTCGTCCAGCACGCGCACTTCGTCAACGAAGACCTTCACCCCAAACCCGGTCTCGCGTCCGAGTCCCGGATCCAGGACCGAGATGTGCAGAGGGAGCAGCCTGCCGATGCGCGTGCCCACCCGGAGGTCCACATCCAGCTCCCCGCGCTGCGCGTTGGACAGCGTCGCATGGTCGTGATGGGCCATGGCGGGCAGGCAGAGCAGCCCGGCGACGGCGACAACCGAGAGCATCAGCACGGCGCGACATGTCCCATGAACCGCGTTGGGCGCCATCATGAGCCTCCCTCAACAACGATGGCATTGACGGCCACGGGCAGGGCCCAGATGGCGCCCACGTAGGTCCTGGGCCACATCTGGTTGCCACCGTCGTCTCGCCCGTCCCA
This sequence comes from Candidatus Zipacnadia bacterium, assembly GCA_029820945.1. Taxonomy (GTDB): domain Bacteria; phylum Armatimonadota; class Zipacnadia; order Zipacnadales; family UBA5352; genus JALGUJ01. The sequence continues at coordinate 15,117 of JALGUJ010000080.1, forward strand.
GGCGTCGGAGTCCTGCTCCCCCTCGGCCCGGAAGTCCCAATCAAGCAGCGTGCGCAGCAGGCCCGGCGGGTCCCACTCGGTGCCGATGCGGATACGCACGAGGCAGTCGCACTCGAGCGTGTAGGAAATGGGCGCCTCCTGGCCCAGGAGCATGTCCTCGACCGTGAAGTCGGTGATCTCGGGCATGGCCGGGCAGCCGGGGTCGTAGGTGACGGTGTCGCCGCCACTGGTGGCGGTGATAGTGTAGCGGTATGGCCCGTCGGCGACGATGTCCTCACTGTCGTCCTTGCCGTCCCAGCTCTCCTCGTGGTCGCCGGAGCTGCGCGACTGGTCGTCCACGAGCGTGCGCACCAGCGTGCCGTCCGTGTCGTAGAGCTTGATGGTGACGTCGGCGGCCATGGACAGCGTGTAGCTGATGGTGCTGGTCTGGGACTGCGACGGGTTGAAGGGCGACGGCGAGGCGTCCACGTCCGTAATGGCCAGGTTCGAGGCGGGCGGAATGGAGACGTAGAGGTTGCTGCTGGGGATGATAACGTCATCCCAATAGAGCTTGCAGGGATCCGGGTCGTCCTCGCCGCCGTCCCACTCGAAGTACTCGAACTTGATGGAGTGGTAACCCTCGGTCAACGACACGGTGGCGGTGTGGGTGCACTCGTCCTGCGGCGTGCCGATGGTCTGGTGCGCCTGCAGCCGCCAGGAATCGATGACGAGCTTGCCGCCGAGATAGAGCCGGGCGCCATCGTCCGTGACCGTCTTGAAGACAATGTTGCCCGCCTTCTCGGAGGGCACATAGAGATACCCCTCCCAGCGAGCGCTGAAGTACTGGTCCACCTCGTCATTGAAGACGAAGTCGATATTGGGGCTGATGCCTCGCCAGTAAGGCTGGGGGTAGGACCCATCGGAGCCGAATGCGCCGTAGTCGCCGGGGGTGTCCTTGTAGAACTCCCCGCGGAGACCGTTCCCAGCCAGGCAGGCGCTGCAGACGCAGAGCAGTGACACAACGAGCACCTGGGTGACACGCCCCGGACACATGTCAACTCTCCTCAGATAGCGCACTGCATCCACAACCGACGCTAAGCATAACCGCTGCCGCGCGTGCAGACCAGTGCCGAAAGTGCTCAATCCGCTGTCGATAGTATGATTCCGTGTGCACTATCGGACAGCCAGCGGGGAGTAGACAGAGGACGGCGGCCGCACCGGCAGCGTGGGCGGACCGCCGGGTGGTCGGGGGGCGCCGACGCTACCTGCCTGAGCCGTCCGGGGCGGAACGCCGCGGGGGCGGGATGAGCCCCTCGGCGACGGCGATGGCGGCCGCCTGCGCCTGTCCACGGGCGCCGAGCTTCTCGCAGGTGTCGCGCATCAGGTCCTTGGTGCGGCTCTCGCTGATGAACAGCTCGTCGCTGATCTCGCCGTAGGTCTTGCCGTCCGCGACGCGCTTGAGGATCTCGCGCTGGCGCTCTGAGAGGCCGTACGTGGGCACCGCCGTGCCCTGCGAGGCCATGGCGGCCACAGATGCCAGCAGCGTCTGCGCCGCGTCGGGGCAGAGCCAGCCGCGGCCTGAGGCCACCGCCTTGACGGCCTCGATCAGGTCCCTGCCGGGGTAGTCCTTGAGCACGTAGCCCGCCGCCCCGGCCTGTGCCGCGGAGACGATCAGGTGGCGCTCGGCGTGCATCGAGACCATGACCACGGGCAGGTCGCCGAACTCGTTGTGGATGCGCTGCATGGCCTCGATGCCGTCCACCTCGTCGGGCCCGAGGTCGTAGTCCATCAGCACCACATCGACATCGTGCTCGCGCAGGGCCTCGAGCGCCTCCGCGCAGTTCGCGGCGCCTGCCACGACCTCAATCCCGCTCGAGCTTGCGAACAGGTAGCTGACGCCGTCGCGGAAGAGGGCGTGGTCGTCCACGATCAAGGTCTTGATCCGCGCCATCGGCCCAGCCTCAGTATGCTGCGCACGCTCGTCTGCGCGTGGCTTCAGTTGCTGTGTGCTCGCGTCACGGCGCTCGGGCGGCGCGCCGTCGGCCGCGCGGCGGAGACGAAGCTCCTCACGTTTGCCTCAGTGCACGGGCACCCGCACGTCCACCCGCGTCCCCGTACCCGGCTCACTCCTTAACTCGAAGCTGCCGCCCAGGAGCTGAGCCCGCTCGCGCATCGAGGCAATGCCGACATGCGCCTCCTCGTTGGTGGCCTCAATGCGCTCGACGTCGAATCCCGCGCCGGCGTCATCGACCACGACGGAGACCTCATCAGGCCTGGCCACGATCTGTACCTCGGCGCGATCTGCGCCCGAGTGCCGGAGGATGTTCGAGACGGCCTCCTGGATGATCCGGTAGAGCGCAGTGCGGAGCGTTTCGTCGAGGGCCGAGGTATCGCCTTCCTCGGACACGTCGAAGCTGACGCGCGGCGCATGGCCCTGCATGCGGTCGATGTAGGCCTCGACCGCCGCAGCAAGGGTGCCCCTGTCGAGGGTGGTGGGGCGCAGGTCGAAGATGATCTCCCGCACCTGCTCGAGGGTCTGGGCGATCAGCCCGGCGACCATCTCCAGGTCCCTGCGCGCCGCCTCCGGGTCGCTGTCCATGATCAGCGCGCAGGTCTCCGCCCTGTAGTGGCAGGCTGCGAGCGTCTGGGCCAGGACGTCGTGGATGTCCCTGGACAGGCGCTTCCGCTCATCCTCCTGGGCCGTGAGCATCTGTCGGAAGACGGCGGCCGTCACCGCCTGGCGCTCGCGCAGCCGGTCCTCGACGGCCCGCACGAACTCGCAGGTGGTCGGAAAGCCTGAGGCGATCCGAACGGCCTCCCCGACCTCGCGCAGGACGTCCACGGCGACCGAGGCCGGCCACTCCTCGCGTAACCCCGCGGCGACGGCCGCGTTCAGGAAGTGCGTAAAGAGAACGTACACCCGGAGCAGGGAGACGAGCGCAACGTCGCGGTCGCTGCCCAGGATCTCCGGACCGGCCAACAGCCGGAAGCCACGTCTCTCCTCGGGCGTCTGCTCGGCCCTGGTGCCATGTCTGAGCCTCTCTGCCAGACGGGAGATCAGGAGGCTCGCCTCATGCTCGAGTTCGGCGACGGTGAAATCCTCCTGGGTCCAGCCTCCCTCGCGCAGGGCGCGCACGGCCTCGGGCAGCCACTCCTCAATGATAGTCGATTCCGCGGCCGCCACGACGTCGGCCATCACCGCCAGATGTGTTTGCCTTCCGCCGAACTCCCCGTAGTCATCATGCTTCATAATCCTCCACCACGCCTCCTTCTAGGCCGTCGTCAGAGCACCATCCGATCATCTGCCTGACGGCCTTAAGGAGAACTCTCCTGGCTGCCGCCATGTCTGTAGGATCCAGGTCCAACTGATGGCCCGCCATGGCAACATGCCAGATGTAGCTGACCAGGGACAGATGGAGCTGGAAGACCGAGGCGGCCTTCACGCCACGTGACCGCTCTCCGGCAACAGCCCCACTGAGGACCGGGAAGGCCGTGATCTCCCCCGCTTGTCGCGACTGCTTCGGCTCCGCCCCGATCTGCTCCGGCAGCCGGGCCAGCAGCGTCCCGACCTCGTCTCTGAGCGCCTCGCGCGGTATCTCCGAACTGCTCCACCCTGCGGCGCGCAGCACACTCAGCGCCTGATCGGTCCAGACGTCGGCCACATTGTCCCGCGGCATGCGTACCCTCTGGCCCAGCCACTCAAACATCGCCCGCTCCAGTGCAAGCTGCTCGCGGTTGCCCGAGCCCAGATGAGTCATCTCATCGCTCCCGCCCGCAGATCGGGCGGCTGCCTCCCGCGGACACGTGTTGAGGCATTCGTAGCATACCCCTGCGCGCGACTCGTGGTGAACTGTCGAAAGTACCAATAAACCTGTCGATGGTACCGATGTTGGTGACCGGGAGGAGAGGTGGGCAGGGGGAACGAAGCTATCGCCGCGTACCCAATCACGCCTTCATGGGGGTTCCCCAATGTCCCGTCTGTTGTCGATTGCGCTCTCGCTGGTGCTCGTAACGCCACCTCTCGTTGCGCATCCCTTCCATTCCGGGGTGAAGCCGAAGGAGATCGCGAGCGGGCGCCTGACGGACCCTGAGCAAATCCGCGAGACGCTGCGGCAGTTCCACGGCCACCTGGGCCCGTACGCCACGCTGGGCTACCGCATGGGAGCGCGCGCGGTCGAGAGGCTGCAGTGCGCCATGTACTTCGGCCTGAGGGTGACCGTGGAGGGACGGTCCGAGCGGCCCTACGGGTGCTTCGCGGACGGACTGCAGGTCGGCACAGGCTGCACCGCCGGGAAGGCGAACCTGACGATCATCGGCACTACCCCCGGTGAGGGGCAGCCGCCCTTCGTGGTCACGGTGCGAACGAGCGACGGCAAGGGGCTCAGGCTAAAGGCTCTGCCCTCGGTGCCCGAGCTCTTCGGCGAATGGCTGGAATCGGGCGACACCGAGGATGAGACCTTCGACCGCCTGATGGTCATGCCGCGCGAGGAGCTGTGGACTGAGGAGGAGCTGGCCTTACAGCCGCTCGAGCAGTACCTGCGCGTGGTGCGCGAGCCCCTGTCCAGGCCGCCGGATCTATCCGGGCCCGACGGCGAGGTGCGGGTGCACCTGTGCGGGAAGGGCTTCTCCGCGGTGAGCTTCGAGGTGCCGCCCGGGCACCTCAGCCCGCCGCAGGCCGGCGGGCTGGCCGGCCTGGAGGGCACCACGGTAGTGGTGCGCGGGAAGCTCGACCTCGTGGACGGGTCCACTCGCCTCACCGTCTCGCAGGGCGAGCTGTTCGTCTGGCCCCCTGACACATCGCGAGCGGTGGGCTACCAGAACCCGTACCCGGAGCCGTGCGTGCTGCTCACCATCTACACCCCTTCGTTCCCGGGCGTGTCCACGCCGGATGAGGCCGTGAGGTGGGTGCAGATGGGGGCTCCGGCATCGGGGCTCCCGGCCGAGTAGGCCGCCGGCGCGAGCAGTGAGGCCCCCCATTAGCGGCGCGAGTGGGGGGCTCAGCTTCCATGCCGGCCCGGCCGTTCGTGCAACAGAGAGACGGGACTTTGCGACATGAGAACGATGGGCCGGGGTGGAACCCGATCACGCCCACGGGCGGGGGTCTGGGGCCGGAGGGGCGACGGGGACGGTCGTCAGCAGCTTGCAAGGGCGCGGCAGGGGGAGATGAGCAGGCGGCTCGTGAAGTCGGCGCTAGGAGCCACGGCCGACGGCGGCGCTCTGCTCGGTGACGTCACGGCCGAGTGCGACGCAGCCCAAGGTGGCACCGTCGTCGCTCATGAGCCTGTGCGCGTTCCAGGAGATGAGGTGCTCGGAGTTGTCCTTCCGGCGGATGACCGTCTCCCAATCCTCAGCTTCGCGCGCGCCGAAGGTGACCTCGGTAAGGGCCTCGAGCACCTCGGCGCGGTACTCGGCATCAGGGTAGAGCCACTCCCAGACGCCGTCGTGGCCGACGACCTCACCGCGGGAGTAGCCGCTCATCTGCTCGGCGACGCGGTTCCATAGGACCACGTTGCGGTCCCGGTCGAGCGCCATGAGCCAGACGTTGGCCTGCTCGATGAGGGTGCTGCGGAACTCCTGAAGCTTCGCGAGGCCCTCCTCGGCGCTGCGGCGCTCGACCGTGTCGCCGAGGCGCTGGGCGAGCACGTCAAGCAGCTCACGCTCCTCGAGGGTGAAGGGCCCCTCCTGCAGGTGCGGGCGCTCCGCGTGGTAGCGGACCTCGATCTGACCGGCGACCTCGCCGTTGACCACGATGTCGGCGCTCTGGGTCGCCACCGCGGGCCCCGGCGCTTCCCCGGCCGTGCGCTCCCGGTCCCAGACGGTGACGCGGGCGGTGGTGATGCCCGGGTAGCGCCAGGCCCTCGGCAGGCTGGCGACAATACCGGAGAGCACCTCCGTCAGCGTGAGATTCGGGTCCTGGGTTATGCGCATCGCGTTGCACAGACACTCGTACTTCTTGATGCGCTCGAGGGAGTCGGCGAGTCTCAGTTCCAGTCCCGTCGTGGACCGGGCCCGATCGGTGATGTCGTAGCCGACCGCCAGGATGCTGACCAGCTGTCGCCCCTCGTCGAAGACGTTGGCGGTGGTCCAGGAGATGGTGCGCTCCTCCCCGGCGCCCGTCCACATGGTTAGGGCCTCGTCGTTGAGGTCCCCGCCGCCCCGCATGGTGCCGAGCACGTCGGGAATGGGCCCGTAGAGGTCCTCGGGGAAGAATGTCTGCCACCAGTTGCGGCCCACCAGCTCCTCGGCCTGGTAGCCGAGCACCTGCTCGCAGTCGCCGTAGACCGCCGTCGTGGTGCCGTCGGGCCTAATCTCAGCGATGATAGCCGGGGCGCGGCTAAGAACTGCGGCGCTCTGGCGCCGCTCCTGCTCCAGCGCCTCCTGGGCCTCCTGCAGCCCGGAGATGTCCATCATCGCGCCGATGACGCCGAGCATCTCGCCGTCGCGGTCGCGGTAGGGATGCTTGCGGACCGCATAGGTGCGGGTCCCGCCGTCTGCGCAGGGGACTGCGGCCTCGTAGACCTCGTCGTCGCCCCGCTTGCGCACCTCCCTGTCGCCCCTCTGGAGGGCCTCTACGAGCTCGGCGGGCACCGACTCGCCAAGCTCGCGCGGGGTCTTGCCCAGGACGTCACCACGCGAGAGTCCGAGGACGCCCCGCGCGAAGGCCACGTTGCAGCTCTGGTAGCGACCGCCCATGTCGGCGAAGAACACCGGATAGGAGATGCCGTCAAGCAGGGCGCGCAGGAATGCGAGACTCTCGAGCAGGCGTGCCGCCTCCGCAGAATCGAGCTCCGCATCTCCGACCGGCGCGTCTCCGAGCGCCGGGACGGGCGCAGGCTCGAGCCGCTCAACCGCCTCGAGCGCCTCCACCACCTCGCGCCGTGCCTCCTCAAGCTCCTCCTCCAGGTCGTCGATGACCGCCTGCTGCTCGGCCAGGGCCTCGTCACGGGCCTGTGCCGCGAGCCTCTTCTGCTCGTCCACCTCAGCGAGCATGCGGGCGATCTCGGACTCATACTCCTCGCGCGCCGCCTGCCGCGCCTCGCCGACCTGGCGCTCGACGTCCTCAACCTGCGCCTCCAACTCCTCGATTCTTGCCTGCTGCTCGGCACGCGCGGCGTCACGCGCCTGCGCCACTGCACGCTCGGCCTGCGCAATTCGGGCGGCCAGCCGCTCGACCTCCGCCTCGTGCTGCTCCCGCGCCCTGTCGCGCGCCTCCTGATGCTGTCGCTCGATCCCCGCCAGTGTTTGCGAGAGGCCCGCGAACCTGGCCGCGAAGTCGGCACGGATCGCCTCGCGGCTCTCCAGCAGCTCCCGCGCCTCCGCGGACAGGCGCTCGGCCTCCGCGGACAGGCGCTCGACCTCCCTTGCATGCTCCTCGCGAGCCTCGACGGTGACGCGCTCAGCATCGGCAAGCCGACGCCGCAACTCATCAACCCGGCCCTGTTGCTCGGCCAGCGCGACCTCCCGGGCGTGCTCGACCTGCTCCTCGACCTCTTCGGCCACCCGCTGCGCCCCGGCCAGCCGCTCGCGCAGCTCGTCGATCTCGGACTCATGCTCGGCCAGGAGCGCCGCGCGCGCCTCCTCGATCTCAGCGATCTGTCCTTCAAGCGCCTCGATCCGTTCCTGCTGCTCGGTGACCGTGGCATCGCGCGACTGGAGGTGCACCTCGGCGGCCTCACGCGCCTCGGCAAGCTCGCGCTCCAGCCCCTCGATCCGTTCCTGCTGCTCGGCGACCGTCGCATCGCGCGACTGGAGGTGCGCCTCGGCGGCCTCACGCGCCTGGGCAAGCTCGCGCTCCAGCCCCTCGA
>JALGUJ010000186.1 GCA_029820945.1 Candidatus Zipacnadia bacterium
CGTTCAGGTCGGCATCATGATCCTGGCGACGCTCTTCGCGGCGCTGGCGTGGCGCGAGAAGCCCGGGCGCCTGGGGATGGCGGGCATCGCCGTCGCGGCGGTGGCGGTGGCGCTACTCAACCTGGGCTGACTCCGGCGTCAGAAGCCCCAGACTCCACGGGATCTCCCCGTACGGCTTGCCAGCTCGCGCCTCGTCGGTGACGCCCTGGAACACGAACCGCAGGTCGGCCGGGTCCACCTCCAGCCGCTCATCGCAGCCGGCGCGGAGCAGCTCCCCGTGGCTGATGCAGTCCGTCCAGCGCGCGCCGACGGCCTGCGTGTTCGCCATGCTCGCGAAGCACCTGTCGCGCGTGGCCGCGAGCGGCGTCCATTCACCGTCGAGCCGGTCGGCCAGGTAGGCCTTGAAGTAGCGCCAGCCGTGGCCGCCCTGCGCCTCGACGAGGGTGAGGTACCGGTCCAGGCCCTGCAGGCGGTAGGTGTGGCTCGCCTCGAAGATGTCGCCCTGGATGGCCAGCACGGGCTCGGACCAACCGGCGGGGAAGTCGGCTAGGCTCGTCTCCTCCCGCCACATTCGGCCATCCAGGGTGGTGAAGAACAGGTGGGCCCTCTCGTCATCGCAGATGATCCAGAAGTCCAGCCCGCTCTTGCCGTCCGCCTGCCTGGCCCCCAGCGGCTCGAGCCCGGTCCACGAGGCGGGGTCGCCGATGTCGTCGGTGGTCGAGTAGGCCGCGCCGTACTCGGGCTCCCAGGCGGGGTCGGCGGCCTGGCAGATCAGGTACCACTTGCCGTGAGGGGCGAAGTAGAAGACCTGCGGGGCACAGAAGAACCCGTCGCTGGCGGGGAGCACCTGTCGCGGCGCGGCATCGGCTTCGGCCCAGTCCGTGAAGGTGAGGTGCTCGATCCGGTGCGAGCGCTCCCGGCGGCGGACCGTGTAGAACAGGTGCCACCGTCCGTCATGGAAGACGACCGACGGGTCCTTGACGGAGTAGCACAGATCCCCTGTCCGCTCGACGGGATGCAGCACGGGCTGACCCGCCGTCCACCGGAAGCGCCCGGACAGCAGGATGGCGACAGCGGTCATGGACTGAAGCTCCTTCACAGGCTCTTGCACCTGACCTCACTCCACGAGCACCAGCTCCATCTCGTCCACCAAGATGCGCTCCACATCCGCGGCGATCGGGCACGTCACGTACGCCGTGACACCGGGCGAGGGGGCAAAGGGCGCGCCGATGTCGAACCAGCGGTACTCCTCCGGCGACAGCTCGGAGCCCAGCACCTCCCGCACGCGGCCCTCACCTGGAGTGGGCGAACTCAGAGTCACGGTCGCCGCAACCTGCTGGGGTGTGGCGGAAGGCCTCTCCGGGCGCAAGAGAGCGCGGAGTTGGTACTTCCCTCCAGGAATGAGGAGGTTGGCGGGGATCTCCCAGACCAGGTTCGGGTTGCCGTTGTTGGGCATCGCGGGTGCTTGGCCATGTCGCGAGAGCTTGTCCTCAGGTCTACGCAGGAAGAACATGCGCATGTTGACGCCGGCAACGGTCAGCCGCCTGCCGCACGTGGCCAGGTCGCGGAGCTGGCCGAGCTCGTCCAGGTAGCCAGCCATGGTGCGCGACTCGCTGTAAGCACGGAAGCCCTGCTCCTCGGTCAGCTTCGTGAGGCGGTCGAGTATCTGCGCATAGCGGGCCGTGGGGAAGGTGTCCTTGTTCCTCGGGTACGCCGCGAAGATCTGCGACGCCTCACCCAGACCGATGATGGCGTAGTGGTTGTCAATGCGCGCGGCCAGCTCCGGGTCGCCCTCCGCCTTCGCATAGGCGGCGTCGAACAGCGCCGCGGCCCTCGCGAGGAACTCGTCGAGACCGTAGAACTCCTCGATGCTCTTCCCCGCGTCACCGGCCTCGGCGACGAGACGGTAGTAGGCGTACATGTCCTCACCCGCGGGGCCGAACACGCCCTCGCAGAAGTCCCTGGCAAGAGCGTCTGGGTCGAGGCTGCTGTTCCACAGGAGCTTCGCGAGCACCCAGGCACGCAGGTACTGCTGATCACCACCCACCGCGCCCGTCTGCTCCAGGAAGAAGATCCCCTCGGCGCCATGCTCCGCCCAGAACTTCAGGTTGTCGGCCTTGGCGGGCAGGGAGGGCATCACGCGCCAGTAGTTCGAGAAGTCCGGGCCGTACTCCCACACGTTGTACCGCTTCACCAGCCGCCACCAAGCCTCGAGCTCCGCGATCTGGGTGGGACTTCGGCGGATGTGCTCGTAGAAGGGGATGGTGTTGAGGCAGTACCACATGGAGGTGTTCGGCTCCAGCTCCATGCCCTCGGGGGCCTGCTTGTCATCCACCCGGTAGACGAGGAAGTCTACGATGCCCCGGGGGAACTCCTTGCCCACAGCCCGGGCCACCTCGTTGACGAGGACCATGTGGGGGGCCATGGGGGACCTGTGCTTCTCGATCAGCTCCATGCACTGCGGGCAGTGGCAGTAGGTACCCGGCTGCGTGGTGTCGTTCTGGCTGATGTTGAGCATGTCGCGCCGCGGGTGACGGTTGGCGCGGAAGGCCTCGAGGGCCAGGGCCACGGCGCGCTCCTGGTTGGTGGGGTCGAGAGGGCAGAGCTGCCAGTTCACTCGGGTTGTGCTGCCCGCAAGCTGCATGAAGCGCTCCGGGTGGTCGGGGAACTCCGACTGCGGCGTGATGGCGTTGTAGGTGTGGCCCATCCAGCCGTCGAGGTGATCGAACAGATTGTCCGTGGCTATCCGATTCTCGGCGGGCCAGGGGCTCCAGTCGCGGCACACCGCGGCGGCGCTAATGATGTGCCGCCGCCGGAAAGAGGGGACCTCCCGCCGAGGCACCACTTCGCAGGTCAGGCTCGGGTCGTGGGCAATGCGCGTCCACTGCGGCGCATACCACCGACAGCCCAAGTCCTCTTCCAGTAGGGCCTGCACGCAGTTCGCCGGGTTGCGATCGTGACCGTTAAGGAACAGCGAACCATCGGCGGCGACCGCGATGACCAGGGCCTCCGCCTCCGCCAGGGCTTCCGGGCCCGCGCCGGCCGCCACCGCCGCGCGGGTGTCGCCGAGGTGGATCGCGGGACCGGCAGGCGCTTTAGCCTCGGGCAGCACCTGGAAGGTAGCGCCGGTGATCTCGGCAAGGGTACTTCGCAGCCGGTCAGCGGCCGCCGTCTCCGCCAGCGTCGGGGCTTCGGGCACGATGATCGGCAGGGCCGCGACGCCCTCGCGGGCGAAGATGACGGGGACGCCGTCGCCCGGTGGTTTCAGGGCATCCGTGGCCGGCATCGCGGTCACTGACGACCCGAGCAGCATGACGACGGCAAACAGTCCGGTGGGGGCCATGGTCGCTCCTCCGTTCGCTGATTCTGGGGGGCAACCTGCCGGTCAGCCCCCCTTGCGTGTCCGGCCAGCCAGACCCCGCCTTGCGCTATGGACTGCTGGCTGATGAGGCCCGGCAGCGTCATGTCCATCGCTTCATGGATCCCGATGGGAGGCGGCGTGCCGTTCACAACTGCGCGAATGAAGTCCTGAACCACCAGGTAGTCACCGCCACCGTGGTGAGCCTGAAGCTGCGCCGCCTCCGGAGCCGGGGGCCGATAGTCCAGTGAGCTGTGCGGCCTCGCCGTGCTGTAGTGCTTCCGCCAGCGGGCCACCAGGACCTGCGCCTCGCGCAGCGTGTCGAAGATCTCCCCGTCCAGCAGCTCGTCGCGCAGCTTGCCGTTGAAGGACTCGATGTAGCCGTTCTCCCACGGACTTCCGGGCTCAATGAAGAGCGTACGCACGCTCAGCTTGTCCAGCCACTTGCGCCGACCGCATCGTTGCGGTCGGGGACAAGTGGTGCGCTATCATTGCCGCCACCGCACCCCGCCAGCAACATGGCGCTGACGCACAGAGCGAATACAGCCGTCAACCGATAGTGCCCGGACATCGCGAACACCCCTTTGGAGGCACGACCCACAAACAGCAAACCCGTCCGACACCGCAGTGCCGCACGGGCATTGAGAACTCTCGCTTCCTGCTGCGTGACGTCAGGCCCCATCGTTCGGACCTCTCTAGGCAGGGGAGATTATGACCAAGATTCCCGCCGTCTGCAGAATGACCTCCTTCTTCCTCGCGCGGAATAGCTCACAGTTTGCTCACGGCACTCGCATGACTGTGGGTGTTGCCTTTGAGATGCACTAATGCTCGCCAAACAGCGACAGCTGCTCGTCGCCCGACGAAGCCGACCCGAGCCCGCGCTTCCTCCAGCACTTCGACCTGCACGGACACGCCATCGACCTCCATTGGCTACTCGGCCCCGGCCAGCCAGGCGATCATGCGCAGCATCACCCGCGAGCGTGCCGACGTCAGGTCCTCGCCGAGGCCGAGGGTCCACATGTAGCCGACGCGGCCCTCGCCGACGCGATGCACCATGGCCATGATCCCCGCGGGGTTGCCCGCCGGGCGGAGGATCGGCGCCGCCCCCAGAGGCAGGAAGAGGCAGGCCGAGCTCCCGGTGGCCGTCAGCGATTCGTCGGGCTCGATGTCGCGTGTGAGGGCCGTGTCGCCGACCGGCACGAGCTCCCCGCCGTAGTTCCCGTACCGCTCGGCCCCCAGCCACAAGGCGATCTGCCACAGGTCCACGTCGTTGCCGACCATGTAGAAGGGCGTGGCGCTCCCCAACAGCACCGCTCCGCCGCCCTCCACGAAGTCCTGCAGTCGTGCCCGTCCGGCGGTCGAGAGCGACCGCGTTGCGAGCACGATCAGGTCAGCCTCCAGCGCCTCGTCGGGCAGGTCGGGCGAGGCCGGGAGAGGCACCACGCGCGCGCCGTGCGGCTCGAGCAGCGCGGCGATCTCGCTGCGCTCGCCGCCGCCGACGAGCGCCACGGTCTTGCCGTCGAGCCGCGACGGATCGGCCGCCGAGGCATCCGCCAGCTCCTCGAGCAGCGCTTCTCGGTCATCCTCCGCCGACGCCCGGGCCTGCGCAATGCGCTCGTTGGTCTGCCGGATCTGCTCGGCGTCGAGCAACAGCGCCTGGTAGTGGTCGGTCATCGCCCTCTCTTCAGCGGCGACGGCGTCGGCGCGCTCCTCCAGCCCGGCCGCCAACTCGCGCGCCTCCGCGCACAGCTCGGCGACGGCGGTCATCTCGGCCTCCGCGGCAGCTTCCTCATCCTCCAGCAGCAGAGCGTAGGCCGCGGACGCGTGCGCCGCCGCCTCCTGCAGGTACGCGCCCGCCTGCAGCCCCTGCAGCGTCAT
>JALGUJ010000081.1 GCA_029820945.1 Candidatus Zipacnadia bacterium
CACGAAGTAGGCGTCCTCCACGAAGAGCACGTGGCGGACGAAGCGGCCGAGACCCTGGTCGGGGGCGTAGGCTTTCGTGGCGTCGCCCGCCCAGTAGACGTAGCCGTCGCCGCGTGCGAAGCGCACGATCCGCCCGATCACCGGCGCGGAGTAGCGCCGCGAGCCGAGCTGCTCGCCGCCGCCCACCAGCACCGTGTTGTGGCTCATGGTGTGGTTCGCGAAGAACTCCTGGTTCGACGTGGTGCCGCCGCCGCAGGTGATCGTCGAGCCGTAGGCGTGGATGTCGAAGGCGTTCTCGGAGCGGAAGGAGTGGCTGTAGCCGCCCCGCGGGCGGCAGTGGAAGGTCATGCTCACCGCGTCCTGCTGCGCGTCGTAGTCGCTGGGCGGCGCGGAGCCGACCGTCACCCAGCCCTCCAGGGGGAAGAGCCTGACCGCATCGGCCTCCGGCCGCGGCTCGGGCTCGTCGGCGTAGGCGGGCAGGCAGTAGTCGATCCAGGGCGAGAAGGGCAGCGGGATGCGGCCGCCGCGCACCTCGATCATCCGCCGGCGCGTCTCGAGCCAGTTCTGCATGGTCGCCGCATTGCCCGTCAGCATCGCCATGCGCCGGAAGTTGGTGATGCGGCTGCCGCACCAGTCCAGCTCATTGATGCCGCGGTTCCCGAACGAGCAGTGCTGGGCGCCCACGGGGGTGATGCGCGCGAAGAAGTCGCAGTAGGCGTCGTAGGCCGGGTTGGGCGCCAGGTCCAGCCCGGGCAGAGCCGTCTGCGCGTACCAGGTCGCATCGGTGAGCCACTTCATCTTGCCGTTGCCGTAGCCGGGTCCCTCGTTCCACGCCTCGTCCTCGCCGAACCCGTTGGTGACGCCGACCAGGTAGCTCAGGGCCACCGCGAGGGCATCGCGCGCGATCTGGGATTCGTCGGCGATGGCGAGCATGCCCGGGATCGTCACCATCAGGTTCTCGTACGGGTGGCTCGAGCAGGTGAGGGCGATGGAGCCGCGGCGGACGCTCTGACCGCCGTTCCGCTTCCAGGCATAGCTCCACATGGTGTGCTCGATCCGCCACTCCAGGGAGCCGCGGAGCGTGGCGCGCTCGCCCTCGGTGAAGTCATCGTAGAACCAGTCGTAGATCAGGGCCAGGTACTCGGTGAGATGCGATGACCACTTGTCGGCGGCCCCCGCGCCCTCGGGGGAGGAGTAGCCGCCCTTCGGCCACGACGCGACGGTGAGGAAGTTCCGCTTGAAGCCCGCGTACTTCTCGTCGCCGGTCAGCAGGTACGCGAAGGCCACGGCCACCATGTCGCGGCACCGCGCCATGTAGTTGCGCTTCTCGCTGTCGTCCTCCCAGAAGTCCCGGAACCAGTCCGTCTCGACGGTCGTATTCGCCCAGCCGATGATGTACTCGGCCAGCTCGGCGGAGCGCTCGTCGGTCTCGCGCAGCGCCAGGATCTCCCTCCGGTTTCCGGCGCTCAGGAGGATGCGTGGGTGATCGCCGAGCAGTAGCGCGGGATCGGCCAGCGCGGAGCGGTCCCACTCTACGGCATCATCCGCGATGCGGAAGCTGCGCACCGCCGACCACTGCTCGTCATCGGCGCCGGGCCGGTAGCACACGCGCCAGTACCATGTGTCCGAGCCGCGCAGCACGGGGAGCGCGTTGTAGAAGTTGATCGGCGTGCTCTCGATCTGCACCGCTGGCTGCGCGAAGTCCGGCGAGGCGGCGATCTGCAGGGCGAAGACCGCGTCTCCGGGGTACGCTTTCACGGCCGGGTCGATCTCGGGCGTGTAGGGCCAGCTCATGCGCGGGGGGTTGAGGTGCACGACCTGCCCGTCCGCGGGACGGAAGCGGACGAAGCGCGCGTGCTGCTGCCTGGGGTCCTCCGGCACCGCCGTGCCGGCGCCCAGGAGCACCTGCGCCGCCCCGGCCGCCGAGCCGAGCATCGCCGCGCTGAGCACGATCGCGAGCTTCATGGCCGCCGCCTCCCTGTCGCGCCGCCCGGTTGCACACAGGTCGCACTTCCCCGGCGGCGAGGCAAGTCCTTTGGGGCCGTGCGGCGAACCATGGCGCCAGACTCGGCGCATGAGGCTACCCAGAGAGGTGTTGTGCCATGCTGATCGACTGCCACACGCACGCGTGCCGCACCCACTCCGTGCCGCGCAACGGCGGGACCGACTACCCCGACGGCGAGCAGCTCGTCGGCAGGCTGGACGATCTGGGCATCGACATGGCCGTCCTGCTCTCGGGCGTGGCGCCGGAGTGCCGCAACCGTTACGTGCCGCCCGAGGACGTCGTGGAGATCTGCGCGGAGCACGCGGACCGGCTGATTCCCTTCGCCAACATCGACCCGCGCGCCGGCTCCAACAGCGCGGAGACCGACTTCACCCGCTTCTTCGAGGTGTACACCGAGATGGGCTGCCGAGGCATCGGGGAGATGACCAGCAACCTGCCCTTCGACGACCCGATGTGCTGGAACCTGTTCGGCTTCATCGCCGACTACGGGCTGCCGATGACCATCCACATCGCGCCGAAGGTGGGCGGCTACTACGGCCTGCAGGATGACCTGGGCCTGCCGCGCCTGGAGCGCACCCTCAGCGAGTTCCCCGACCTGACCATCCTCGGGCACTCACAGCCGTTCTGGGCGGAGATCAGCGCGGACGTCACGGAGGAGACGCGCAACGGCTACCCCGACGGCGAGGTGACGCCGGGGCGTCTGGTCGAGCTGTTCGAGAGCTACGAGAACCTTTGGGGGGACCTGTCGGCGGGGAGCGGGCACAACGCCATCAGCCGCGACCCGGAGTTCGGCAACCAGTTCCTGGAGCAGTTCCAGGACCGGCTGATGTTCGGGACCGACATCTCGTTCCCGGAGTACAAGCCGCCGATGCCCGACTACTTCCGCTCGCTGCGGGGCCGGATCTCGGACGAGGCGTGGGAGAAGATCGCCTGGCGCAACATCGACCGGCTGCTGGGGCTGGGGATTGCGGACGAGTGACCGCTACAGGCCCGGCGCGGGGATCGCCTGTCCGGTCTCGATGACGAGGGAGCGCAGCGACACCGGCTCGCAGCCCTCGGGGGCCTCGAGCGTGAGCGTGTGCCATCCCTGATCGCGCTGGCCCAGGACCGCCGCGGCGCCGCCCTCGAGCTTCAGCGGCCCGATGCCGTCCACGTAGAGGTTCAACCTCGTCTGGCGGAGGCCCGGGGTGACGCGCACCGAGGCGGGGCCGTCGAGCAGGTAGACGGGGTACTGCGCGCGGTCGCCGGCCTGCAGGCGCACGTCCTCGCGGCGCAGCGCGCCCTCGACCGGCGGCTGGGACAGCTCACTGTCGGCAAGGTCAAGGGCGCCGGCGAGCAGCTCGATCTGGCCCCGCGCCGCGGCCTCGCGGATTGCCTCGCGGTAGCCGTAGTAGAAGTCGGCGGGTGACTCACCGGGTGCCGTGAGCAGCGTCGAGCGCAGCATCTCGTGGCCGTGCGCCGCCTCGACCCAGAGCATGGCGCCAACCAGGTACATGAAGGCCTGCTCCTCAAGCTCGGCGGCCAGGGGGGAGTTGGGGCCCTCCGCCAGCCAGAGGTCGAGTGTGCGGCGGCGCATCCGGGCGAGGTACTCGGCCAGCGCCACCTCGCCATTGCCCCACAGGCCGTCGATGGCCGCGCGCGCTCTCTCCGACGGCCACGGCTCGCCGGCGACCAGCCCGGCTTCCTCCGCGAGAAGCTGCAGGAAGAGCACCTCGCCGAGCACCCCGCCGGCGTAGGGCTCGGGCTCAGAGAACCGGCCCATGGGCGGGAGGCAGTAGTGTCCCCACTCGTGCGCGATCTCGCGCAGCCACTCGACCGGCGTGCGGTCGCGGGCCACGTCGTAGACGAAGATGTCATCCTGGTACTGCTCGGCACCGGTGGGGCCGCTCTCGCACATCCACGCGCGGGCGATGCGGTCCTCGACCGTCTGCGGTAGTCCGTAGCACGCGCGGCTGTAACAGTGCACGCGCAGCAGGATGTGGGCGATGCGCTCGGCCAGCCGCGAGTAGTCCAGCCCGCGCTCGCTCAGGAGCCGTGAGGGGTAGTGGACCATCACGGTGAGGTGCAGGTCCTCGCCCTCGGGCACGGCGGTGTAGCCGTAGCAGGCGCGGTTGAAGCGGGCGCGCCCGACGACGCCCTGGCCGCCGGCGGACGGTATCTCCTTGACGATCGGCCCGCCGTTGTCTTCCATCTCCTCGGGGAAGACCACGCCGGTGGTGTAGGCGATGCGGCGGGTCAGCTCGGCCATGCCGGATCCCAGCTGCACCCGGCACTCATCGGTGACGAACGAGGCCGGGCTGAACTTGAGCAGTGACATGCGCAGCCGCCGCGGGAAGGGGCCCCCGAAGAAGAGGTGGGTGACGCGACTGCGCCCGTACTCGTCCTCGGGCCGCAGCTCGAGCAGGCGCCCGTAGCTGGCGAGCGCCTTCAGCGGCTCGCCCTCGAGCTCGTAGAGGTATCCCAGGTGCGAGTGGATGCTGGGGTAGTCAGGGTCGATCTCCAGCGCCTGGAGGAGCCTGTCCATGGCCCCGTCGCGGTCGCCGGCGTCGGCCAGCTCCTGGCTCTCGCGCACCAGCTCCACCACCCTGGCCCGCGGGTCGTCCTCCCGGCACAGCGCCGCAGGGACCGGCACAAGCAGGGCCGCCACGATCAGCCACCAGTGCCGTATCATCGTATCAGCTCCCCCGCATCATCCTCCGGCTCATCGGCCTCGGGGCAGACAATGCGCAGCGCCACCTGCTCGGCAACCTCGATGTTGTCCTCGTCGAGCATGCCGCCCGCGTAGTAGATGCGGTTCTCATCCTCGCAGTGCCAGATCCAGCCCCTGACGGCCTCGGGATAGGGCTTGCCCATCACGTGCACGACGAATGACTGCAGGTGCCGGAGGGGGTTGGAGAAGTAGCCGGTGACGAGCAGCGCGGGGTGCCCGCGGAACTGGGTCTCCTCGTAGGACAGCTTGACGCCCTTGTGGAACGGCGCCACCTCGCGCCTGGCCCAGGCCTCCAGCGAGCGGTCGCGCAGTGCCACGTTGGCCATCCCCCAGCGCGCCCCCGCGAGCGTCTCACCGCGGTCCTCGAACTGGAACTGGATGAGGCCCGCCATGAGCTTCTGCCCGGCCAGGTCAAAGCGCTCGGGCGTCTGCATGGTGAGACCGTAGGTGGACCACGTGATCCAGCCCCCGGAGGGATGATCCTGCATCTCCCCGATGATGGCGCCGGCCAGGCCCAGCCCATCCTCGTCCGGCTTCGCCATTACCTGGACGACCATGACGCGCCTGCACTCCTCGCAGTACCATCCGGCCCCGTAGCCCTCCACCTCGCCCTTCCACGCGAAGCAGGTGAGGTCGCGCTTGCGCATCCTGCGCTTGCTGACCACCGGGCAGCGGCGATCGACCTCAATCTCGGGCTCCCCCTTCTTGCGCTTCTTGTTCAGGTCCGTCAGGTAGCGGTCAACGACACCCTCGATGTCAGCGAAGCCGGTGGCCTCCTGCCACTTGACCTCGACCCGGGGCATGTTCTCCTGGTCGTCGATGCGGAGGTATCCCTGCTTGCGGTCGCCGCTGATGGCCGCGATGTCCCACTCGCGCGGCACCTCAACGACCACTCCCTGCCAGCCCCTGATCTCCCAGTCTTCTCTGTGTGTCTTCGCCATTGTCTCGGCCCGTTCTCGGCTCGTCCGCCGGTCAGAACACGATCTGCTCCCGGCGTATGTGGATGCTCTGCAGGACTCCGACCGCGATCATGCTGGCCACGAGGCTGCTGCCTCCGTAGCTGAGGAATGGCAGCGCCATTCCCTTGACCGGCGTGAGGCCAACGGTCATCGCGATGTTGGAGAAGATCTGGATGAAGAACATGGCGACGATGCCCGCCGCCACCACGCGGTCGAAGTCCGCAGGGGCGCCGGCGGCGATGGACAGCCCACGGTAGAGCAGCAGGCCGTAGAGCACGACGACGCTCATCGCACCGACGAAGCCCATCTCCTCGGCGATCACGGTGAAGACGAAATCGGTCTCCTGGTCGGGGATGAAGTCGGACTGACTCTGCTTGCCGTGGAACAGGCCCTGCCCCCACAGGTGGCCGGAGCCGACGGCGATGAGCGACTGCCGGAGCTGGTAGGACGCGCCCTCGGAGTCCTCTTCGGGGTGGAGGAAGGCCGTCAGTCGGGCCTGCTGGTGGGGCTTGATCAGGCCGAAGCCCCATGCGCCGGCGAAGAGCATCAGGCCGGCCAGCACGAAGGCGCCCAGGTGGACCGGATTGGCTCCGAGCACGAACATCATAACCAGCCAGATGAAGAACAGGACGACCGGAGTGCCGAGATCGGGCTGCAGCACAATCAGGAAGCCCGGCAGGGCCACATAGGAGAGCGTCTTGATGAGGAAGAGGAAGTCCCACCGGTCCTCGTCGAGCCTGGCCACGACCGCGCCGAGCATGATGATGACCGCGAGCTTCGCCAGCTCCGCGGGCTGGATGTGGACCGGACCGATGGGGATCCACCGGTTCGTCTCGCGGATGGCTCCCACCATCAGCACGATGACGAGAAGGAGCATCACTGCCAGGTAGATGGGCCAGGCCAGGCCCCGCAGGCGTCCGGGATCGATGAGCATGGTGCCCAGCAGCACGCCCAGGCCGATGACGATGTAGGCGAGCTGCATGACCAGCTTCTGTGTTGGCGCGCTGCTGCTGCGTGTGCAGCTATAGATCGCCACGACACCGATGATGCACAGCAGCAGCACCACGGCCAGCATCTGGGAGTCGGCCCGGCGGAGCGCGCTGGTCACGCCGCATTCCTCACCATCAGTCTAAGCTCGCGTACATCAAAGTATAGCACAACGCGGAGTGGGGAGAAAGCCGGGGTGGCGGGGCCATGCCTGTGACGGACCGCCGCAGCGCGCCGCTCATTGGGTAACAGCGACAAGGGCCGCCCGCGGGAGCATCCCGCGGGCGGCCCGGTGAGAGCGTACGAGCGCGCCGTCAGGGCATCGGCCAGTCGCCGCCGTCGGAGGGCTTGCCCCAGTCCTGGCAGGTGCCGATGGTGTCGCCTGATGTGGGCTTGTTCGCGAACGGGCCGCTGGTGTTCTTCGACCACTCGGCGTGGTAGTCCACGTAGAGGAAGTTCTTCCCGTCATAGTGCCACATCGGGAACTCGCCTGGCTCCTCGTAGCCGCTGCCGTCACCGGGCATGTCCTCGTCGTGGTACTGGTAGACGTTCTGGCCGAGAGCGTCTCCCCACGCGCCCGGAGGGTTGTTGCCCTTCTCGAAGATCAAGACGGTCTTGTGAGGAGCGGGGATGTCGTCCCTGTATCCGCCGAGGGAGATCTGGTTGCCACCCACCATGCGCGGGCGCTGGGTGTACTGCGCGATTGCGTATGAGCGCGCGGTGCGCCCGTTGCTGTTGGGGTTGTCGGGACAGATCAGCAGCTCCTCATTGCGGAGGTAGCTCATGATGCTGGTATCCCACGTCGCCACTGTGGGGTGCGGCTCGTTCTCATTGCCGCTGGGCGGAGCCCACGGGGCGGTGCCGGGGTGGGTCACCGACCAGGGAGGAAGGAAGCCGTGGTTGTCCTGCACGTAGAGCTCGATGGCCTCGCCTATCTTCTGCATGTTGTGCAGACAGCGGGCGGCGCGCGCCTTGGTGCGCGCGTTCATCAGCACAGGGAAGAGAATGGCTGTGAGCACGGATATGATGCCTATCACGGTGAGCAACTCGACCAGGGTGAAGCCTCTACCGCCTCGTGCTCTGATGGTCAAGGGAATCACGCTCCCGTACGGCAACGGGTACACTCAGTGAACCGGACCTCGGGCTACTCGGAAACGGGCCAGTCGCCCACGGGGGGCTCGCCGGGAAGCTCGCATGCGCCGGCCTCCGCCCCGGGCCTGGCCGCGGCCGCGAAGGGCCCTGCACCCTTAGTATACCACTTCACGTGACCATCGATAAACGCGAAGTTCTTCCCGCCGTTGTGAAACGGCGCCTCCGAGTACCCCGGCTGGCCCTTGCAGGTGTGGGACTGGTTCACGTTCTCCCCGGTCGCGTCCTCCCAGACGCCGGGCGCATACCGGCCTTTCTCGAAGAGCGCGACCGTATCCACGGGACTGGGGAAGCGGCCGAGGCCTATCGCGCTGGCGTATCTGGGGAGCGCGTACGAGCGGAATCCGCGCCCAAAGGGGTTCTCCGGGCAGAACAGCAGGTTCTGGTTGCGGTAGTAGCTCAGTGTCTGCTCGTCCCAGGTGTACGGGTGGCCGGAGGGTGGCGGGCTCGTCGGACTTCCGCCCAGCAGGCTCCAGAGGGGGAGCACCTCGTCGAAGTCATCGGCGTACATCTTGAGCGCCACCGCGAGCTGGCGCATGTTCGACGTGCAGGCCGTGCCACGCGCCTTGGACCGCGCCCGGGAGAACACCGGGAAGAGTATGGAGGCGAGGATGGAGATGATGGCGATGACGACAAGCAACTCGATAAGGGTAAATCCGCGTCCGCGGGAGGCGATCATCACAGGCCTCCAGGCGGCGGCCGCACGCCGTGCGTCACGGCTGCTCCTGTTCGCGCGCTATCAGGGCTCCGGCCAGTCGGTCCACAGCTCGCAGTGGCCCGGGCCGTGGCTCTCATACAGCGGGTGCCCGGCGTAGCCAGCGGGAGGACAGGTCTTGCCGCTGTCGTGGGCGAAGGGGCCGCTGCCTTCCTTGTGCCACTTCACATGAGCATCGAGGAACAGGAAGTTCTTCCCGCCGTTGTGGAACATCTTCGCGTACTCCTCGTCGCTGGTCCAGTCCTGCCCGCTGTAGACGGACCCCCAGCCCTGCATGAAGTGCTCGGTGGCCGAGTCGCCGTTGACGCCGGGCGGCTGGTGGCCCTTCTCGGACAGCAGCACGGTCTCCGAAGGGGCCGGCGGCAGGTCCATGCTGATGGCCATATTCGTGCCGTAGGCGTCCCCGGTGTAGCGGGTCATCGCGTAGCCACGTGCGTCCTTGCCGTACGGGTTGTCCGGGCAGTGCAGGATGGCTTCGTTCTTCATGTAGGGCATCAGCACGGTGTCCCAGGAGAAGAAGCCCTCGTCGGGACCGTTCTCAGGCTTGGACGTGTCCCCGTACCCCCACACGGGCAGCACGGTGTCATGGTCCTGAGCGTACATGTGGAAGGCGAGCCCTAGCTGCTTGAGGTTCGAGGCGCAACTCACCTGCCGGGCCTTGGCGCGGGCCCGGGCGAACACGGGGAACAGGATCGCGGCCAATATCGCGATGATCGCGATCACGACGAGCAGTTCGATCAAGGTGAAGCCTTGCGTCCGCCGGCGCCGCTGCATCATCTCCGGTCCTCCTCAGTGCGGACTCCCGGCCCGACCTGGCATACGCCCCGGCCACGCCGGCCGAGAGGAAGTGGCCCTGCAGCTTCCGTGTGTTAGTAAACAGCCGTCGCGCCCGTTGGTTCCTCTCCGTGCCGATTCGGTCCGGTACGGCGGGCCACTCCGCGTTGTCCCCTCGGGCGGCCGCTCGGTACGATGTTGACGGCCTTACAGTGTGTGGGTCATGCAGGGCTCGCTAGCGCAGCTCGATCTCGCCCTCCTCCGCCACGCCGGAGGCCACCTCGCGGGCGATCAGCCGCCACCGCCCGACCGGGTCGTTGAGCGCGAAGGGGACGTCCGCGCTACCCGCACCGCCGGGGCGGCAATCGACGTTCTGTGAGTACTGGCGGTGCGGGCGGTCTGAGCCGGGCGCGTAGAGGTCCAGCCGTACGACGTGGTAGCCCGGGAAGTTGGCCGCCACCGCGACCTCAACGCGGATCTCCGCCGCGGAGCCCCGGTCCACCACCGCCGGCGCCTGGATGCTCACTCCCGTGACCTCGTAGGGCAGCAGGGCGTAGAGCAGCGGATTGCCGCGCGAGAGCGTCACGTCCCACTCGCGCACACGCCCCTCGCCGACGCGCCGGCCTGCGCGCACGTCATAGACGATGGCCGGCTCGGCCAGGGAGATGTGCGCGGGCTGGTCGGCCAGGCCGGGCACCAGGATGTCCTGCTGGACGCCCAGGTAGCGCGCGGTGGGCTCGCGGAACATGTACTGGTGAGTGCAGAGGGGGCGACCGCCGTCCCGCAGGGCAATCTCGGCGAAGGGCTCGACGCCGGCGCTGCGCACGATCGCGTCGAGGATCTCGAGCCGCGGCTTGGGTCCATCGGTGGCGCGCCTGTCGGCGTACTCGCGCATGTCGATGTTGAGCACGATCGCCATGCCGCTCACGTCGCGGTGCGCGATCAGCACCGGCGCGCCGTCCACCTGCGCCAATGGCGGCTCGGCGGGCGCGCGCAGGCCCGGCTCGAGCACGCGCACCGGCACGCCCTCGAGCTTGAGCGGGACCTGCCGTGCCGCCCCGGGCAGCATGGCGTCCACGGTCAGCTCGCCGGTGGCCGTCGCAGCGGTGAAGGCCTCGCGTCCGGCGACGCTGTCCGTGTGGAGGACGTAGTCGATTCCAGCGCGGTCCTCGCGCAACGCGCCGTCGGCCGTGAGGATGCCCGCGCGGCCATCAACCACCAGCGTCCCGCCCGCCTCCACGTAATTCTTCAGCGCGTGCTCCTGCGCAACGGACAGGCAGGTGGCAAGCGGCAGCACGAGCACGCGGTACTGCTCGGGATCGACGCCGGACGCGAGCTGCTGCTCGGAGATGTGCGTGGGGTGGTAGCCGAGGTCGAAGAGGGCCTTGAGGATGGCCTCGTGCTCGGCGCGGAAGCCATGATCGCTGGCCCACGGCTCGTTGTCCACGAGCCGGCCCGCGACGGTGGCGGCGAACATGTTGCGCTTGGAGTAGAGCACCGCGATCGGCGAGGTCTCGCGCTCGGCGTGCAGGATCATCCGGCCCGGCCCGGAGGTGGTCTCGCGCACGGCGCGGTAGAACCACTCGCCGAACTTGCTCTGCGACAGGTCCGGGTTGAAGGGCACGTAGTCGCAGCCCCAGGAGGTCCACCACCAGACCGAGTTGTCGCCGCGCAGCAGGCAGGCCCAGGGGAAGGCGCTCCACCCCGCCTCGTTGTCGGCCACGCGGTTCCCCCAGCTCCCGACCAGGGCGTCATCACGCTTGAAGTCGGCCACCAGCCGGCCCTGCAGCCAGCGACCCAGGTAGGTCTGATTGAGGTCACACTCCTCGGTGAGCTTGGTGAAGTCGTAGCCGGACCGCCACCCGTAGCCGAGGATGCCGTCCCAGCCGACCTTGGCGTCGGGGTCCTCGGCTCGGATGAATTCGCGAAAGAGGTTGTGCGTGTTCGCGAAGCAGTCATCGAGGAAGACCTTGTGGTCGATCCACGGAGCGAAACCCGCGGGGCGGTCGAGGACATCGCCCAGCAGCATGGGCTCGATCTCCTCGAAGCTGCGGTAGTCTGCGCCCCAGACCTCATTGAGCGCGTCGATGGTCTCGTACTTGGCCTGCAGCCATCGGCGGAACTCGGCGATGGCCGCGGGATGATGTCCGACCTCGCCCCGGCCGCGGTAGAGGTAGTTCTCGTCGCCGAGCGTGTAGGCGGCGGGCTGGTAGGGCGCGGCCTGGCGGGCCTGGACGGTCAGCCACTCCCTCCACTCGCTCAGGTACTCGGGATCGCTCAGCGACGGCCGGCGCATGTTGTCAACGGGGTCCTGCGAGTGGATGCGGGTGACGTAGGGGACCATGCGCAGCCCCGAGCGCGCCCTGAGGGCATAGACCCGGGCTGCGCGCTCGTCGTCCGCGCGGAGCGTGTTGGCCGGGTCGCACATGTCGGCGCCCCACTCGTAGCACAGGCGGTCCGTATGCAGCATCAGGGGCGACCCCGTGGCGCTGTTCCACATCAGCGCGGTGAAGTCGTCGTAGGGGTAGGGCACGGTCATGGTGAAGTGCAGGCGCTCGAAGTCGAGCTCCTCGCCGCCCTGCCTCAGCGTGGTGTCCAGCCGATGGCAGACCGTTACCGGCCGCGGGAGGCCCAGAGACGCGGTGACCTCCCCGCCTCCGGCCGGGACGTCCGAGGTGGCGGTGGCGAGCAGGCGGCCGAAGGCGTCGTAGACCTCCCACACCAGCTCGGCGCCATCCAGGCGCCGCGGGGCCTCGATGGTTGCCGAGCACTCGACCTCTCCGCCGGCGGGCAGGTCCACCAGCGGCGGGGCGAGCTCATGGGTGTGGACGGCGGGGGCCAGCTCCGCCCCCGTGATGCGCGGCCCGCCGACCGGCGGCAGGGAGACCGAGGCCATGCCGAGGGTGGAGCCATCCTCGTGCACGAGTGCCACGTCGGCGAAGCAGCGGCGGCTCGAGGGGAGGCGCCGCGCGGGCGCGATCTCCTCCGCCGGCATGGTCACGCCGCCCACCTGTCGGGCGCACCACTCGTGTGTGAGCGTCCTGCCCAGGTCATCGCGAATGCGCAGGAGCAGCCGCGAGCCCTCCGGGGCCCCGAGGCTCTGGACACCGATCCGCTCGCCGCCGGCCTCGGGCGTCAGTGACAGCTCGACCGGAAGCTCCCGGCCCGCGGCGATGAGTGCCGCCTGAGCGCACAGGCCCAGCCAGCGGTCCATGGCCTCCAGCAGCCCCTCAGACAGGTGGTGGGTGGGCATGAGCGAGCTGAAGTGCTCCAGGTCCACCTGCAGCAGCACGACTCGCCCATTGCCGTGCCGCCACGCCCTCACGGGCGGGAGACCGCTGAGGCGGCCCGGGCCTTCCGGCTCGAGGCCCGCCATGGTCTCGATGTCGAAGGGCGCCATGATCATGGCGGCCAGGTCCGGTGCCTCTTCCGCGAACAGCTCGTCCGGCCACTCGTTCTGCCAGCCCTGTGGCCCGACCAGCAGCAGGCCCTTGCCTTCGGCGACCCTCTGGGCGATGGCCGTGCGGACGACGCCGGGCACGCCGCGGGAGTGAAGCCCGGCGACGATGAACAGCTCCCTGCTATCATCGGAGGCAAGGGCCGCGGCCTTGCGCGCGGCGATTCCGTAGGGGATCGCCCCGATGCCCGTTGCCGCCGCGTAAGGCCACGCGCGCGGGTAGGACAGCTTGTCCTCAGCATCCCAGTAGAGGTGCTCGACGTCCATCTCCAGCCGGCGCGCCAGCTCCATCGTCTCCCAGGCCGCCCAGCGGCGAACGAAGACCGCGGCGCCGATCGGCTCGCCGGGGATCTGCGCGGCCCAGGGGAACTCCAGTGGCTCGGGATCAGGCCGCCACAGCTCCGCGGGGCGCTCCATCATCTCCTCGCCCGCCCGCAGGATCCGAGCCAGGCGCTCCTCGTCGTGGGGCATCGACCCCAGTGGCAGGTCGAGGTCGCCGGCCGCCATGCGGCCGAGCGCCTCGGCCTCGGCATCGCCAAGGCGCCCGAAGTACTCGCGCACCTGCCGGTAGTCGGGCATGGTGGGGAAATCGTACAGCGCCAGTGCGAAGCGGCGGGCCTCGGGCTTGAGCTCGATGCGCGTCTCGATCCCGTAGGCGCCGACCGGGATCTGCACGGAGCTGAAGGCGTCGGGGGTGCCGAGGATCAGACCGGCGGGGCCCTGGCCGGCCCGGCCCTCGCCGGTGTCCTCGTAGAGCACCCAGCGCTCCTGCTCCAGGTCGAGGTCGATGGTATCGCCGGGACGCCACGTGCCGAGAGCGGTGGTCACCGCACGCTCCCGCGGCTCCGAGAAGAAGGATGGGTAGCAGATCAGCCGCAAGTAGCTGCGCTCCACGCGCTGCTTCGGCTCATAGCTGCCGAACATCAGCAGCTTGTCGCTGCCGGTGACCATGGCGAAGCGGATCGAGACCGAGGCGTTGGGCGTCTCCCAGGCGTACTCAATCATTCCGTCCTCGCCCGACTCGCGCACGACCCTGGGCGTGGCGGGCCGGTTGTAGATGCTCTCGTCGTCGAAGTACCAGTTGAAGAATGCCTGGTAGTACCAGTTCGGCTGAGACGGCTCAGTCATTCCCAGCGGCACGTACTCCTGCGTCCATCCCCACTGGCCCGACGTAATCTCGTTCCGGTCGGCGACGTGAACCGCATCGTACGACAGGGTGTAGCTGGCGACGGTGTTCGCCAGCGAAACGCTCTGCTCGATCTGCCGGCCCTCCGGCCTCTCCGTGACCTGAGCCGGCTGCAGATCGACGTAAACTGCCGCCGACGCCGGGAGCGCCGCCAGGAGTTGAGCCACGATCGTCAGCCATCCGATGCCTCGAATGCGCATGAGATCCCCTCCCGAAGACTTGAGCCGCCCGCCGGAACGCCGCGTGATGCGAAATCACAGAAGCGTATTCACTGCGGGCGGGCCGTGTCCCTTCAATGCCTGACGAGATGGCGGTCAACCCGGCAGGAATGCGGTGACCGGTCACCGAAACGGGGCGAATGCCGGCTCGCCGTACGCAGTCGTCACCGGAGGTCGTCATGATGCGCTTCCACCAGGCGTCAATCATCATACTGCCGGCACTGATCGCCGGGGCACGGACTGCACCGGCGGCCGACGTCATCGAGCCGGAGCTGCTCTTCCAGGCGTCCTTCGATCGCCTGACGGCCAACGCGGACCTCGCACAGGGCAACCCGGAGTCCACGCTGACCGAGAGCCTGGAGCTGCGGGCCAGGCCCGGCGTGATCGGGCACTGCCTGATTCTCGAGGACGACGAGCAATGCCGCTACGAGGTGAAGGACAACCTGGATATGAGTGCCGGGACCGTCTCGTTCTGGGTGAAGCCGGCGAACTGGACCGGCGCGGACCGGCGCTACGAGATGTTCTGGCGTGTGGCGGACAGCGGCTTCCGGCTCTACGTAGACAAGGACGACAAGGAGGAGGTCGTGCGCTTCTACTGCGCCTTCGGCACGCGCGGGGAGCCGGACTTCCGGCAGTACTTCGTGCTTGGGCAGGCGCACTGGGACACCGAGACCTGGCACAAGATCGACGCCACGTGGGACGCGACGCACATGGCGCTGTATGTGGACGGCGCCTTCAGCAACCGCGTTGAGCTGCCGGATGTGCAGATGCCCTCGATGGAGGGGAGCCGCTTCTGGCTGGTGCCGATCCATCGCGACAACCCGCCGACGCACAGCTCCGCGGACCGAACCTACATCGACGAGTTCGAGATCTACAGGGGCGTGCTCACCGAGGAGCGGATCCTTGCGAGGTACATCGCCCAGCACGCGGCGATGGCCGGCGACGTGCCGCCGCCGATGGCACGCGTGCCGCGCCGCACGGGCGAGATCACGATCGACGGCTCCCTGGACGACGAGGGCTGGCAGCGTGCCTCGGAGGTCCCGATCCTGACCGACATCCGCTCGACCTTCCCTCACTCCCGCCAGGCTCGCGGGTCGCTGTGCTGGGACGATGAGCGGCTGTACATCGGGCTGTGGTCGGAGAAGCAGGAGGGCGAACTGAAGGCCGACGCGGCCGAGCGCGACGGGCCGGCGTGGGAGGACGACTCGTTCGAGGTCTTCCTCTCCCCTGGCGAGGAGCCGAGCGACGACTTTGCCCACTTCATCTTCAACGCCGCAGGGACCATCTTCGATTCCAGGGGCCCGGTGACCGACTACACCGCGGGCGTGGAGATCGCCACATCGAAGGGCGAGAGAGAGTGGATGGCGGAGGTCGCCGTCCCGTTCGCCGACCTCGGGGTGGCCGGCCCGGCGCCCGAGCAGGTGCTGCGGGCGAACCTCTGCCGCGACTGGCCGCAGGAGCCGCCCGCCCAACCGACCTACACCGCCTGGGCCTACACGGGCCCGAGCTTCACGAGAAACCCGGAGCGTTTCGGGCGGTTCGTGCTCGGCGGGGAGGGCGAGGGGACGCGCGCAGGCGTCGGCCCGGGGCTGAGCGCGGGCGCGCTGTCGGTCGCGGCCACCGCCTTCGAGCCGGCCACGCTGAATGTGTCGGTGACCGCCGAGCGGGCACGGGTGCTCGATGAGACACGCGCGCTGGACGGCGAGGAGACGGTCAGCGCCTCACTGCGCGATGTCAGGAACGGGGTGCTGGCGGTGTCGATCACGGCCGCCGACGGCACGGGGCTGCTGGACTACCGCACGCGCTTCATGGTGCGGGAGCCGATCGCGGTCGAGTACCTGCCGCGCGTGCTCGACGAGATGCTGGGCCTGCAGATCGACCTGCGGAACCTGGAGAGCACATGGGCGGAGGCCGTCAGGGCCGGCGGCGCGACGCTGCGCATCGACGTCGCCGGGCCGGAGGGCTACGCCGCGTCGAGCGAGCACGCGGTGGACGGGCTGGGGCTCACGGCGGAGGTGCCCCTCGAGTACCGCGACGGTAGCTACGAGTTCACGTACACGCTGACAGCGCCGGGGATGGCCGAGCCGCTGGTCGCGAGCAGTGAGCTGGAGAAGCCGCCAACGCCCTGGCTGGGCGCCGGGGTGGGCATCACCGATGAGGTGCTGGAGCCGTGGACGCCGCTTGAGTATCGCGATGACGGCGCGGTGGCCTGCTGGAACCGCGAGTACCGCTTCGAAGGGCCGCTGCCCAGCGCCATCACCGCGGGAGGCGAGGCGGTCCTGCGCGGACCCATCACGCTGACCATGCGCACGCCCGATGGCGAGGGCGAGCTGCGCGAGACCTCCGCCGAGGTTGTGCGCGCAGACCCGAGCCGCATGGAGCGCTCCGGGCAGGCGCGCTTCAGCGACCTCCAGGTGCCGGTGCGCTGGGAGGCGTGGATGGAGTACGACGGGCTCGCGGTGGGGAGCCTCACGATCGACGTGCCGGAGGGAGGGCTGTCCATCGAGGAGCTGACCGTGCGCATCCCGCTGCGGCCGGAGATCGTGCGCTACATCCGCGGCGAGCGCAAGAGCCCAAACCGCACGCAGTGGGACGGTGAGCTGTGGGAGAGCCACTTCCAGCCCTATATCTGGGTCCATGACGAGACCGAGGGCTTCTGCTACTTCTGTGAGGAGGAGGCCAACTGGGTCTACGGTGACGATGCTCCGGTGGTGCGGGTGATCGGGGGGGACGACGCCGCCATCGAGCTGCGCATCATCTCCGAGCCCGTGACCGCCCGGGAGCCGCTGACCTACCAGCTCGGCTTCCAGGCGACGCCGGTCAGGCCGCCGGTGCCCGACTGGCGCGCGTGGAACTTCGGCAGCTACCGGCCGGCGGAGGGCCAGAACGCGCACGTCTACATGGCGGCCTACCACCAGTGGGCCGGGCTGTTCATGCCGGGCAACATCGAGCAGCTCCTCAAGCACGAGGCGGAGCGCGACGAGATGGGCGTGCGCACCTTCTACTACGCCACCACGAGCTGCACGCCCAACAACAACCCCACCTACGACCTGTTCGGCAGCCTCTGGCACTGCTCGTACCCGTCACAGTACGGGCCCTACGACGGCGAGAGGAACTCCCCCACCTGGCGTGAGCCGACGCCGGACTACTACCTGATGCCGGTGTGCAACGGATGCGAGACGCTGGCTGACTACCAGGTCTACTGGGCGCGCGAGCTGCTGGAGATCGTCGGACCGGAGGGTCTCTACACCGACTGTGACGGCATGTGGGCCTGCGAGAACCGGGCGCACGGACACGGCTTCACCGACCAGTTCGGCAAGTCCGGGGTCACCTACCCGGTGCTGGAGCACCGTGCGCTGGCGAAGCGTCTCGCCACCGTGGTTCGCCACGCGCGGGGGGAGGGCGGCCGGCGCGCCTACTGGATGACGCACTGCCACTCGAAGATGGTGGTGCCGATCCACGGCTTCGCGGACTTCTTCTACCCCGGCGAGCAGTACACGCACCAGCTCTACGGCAATCACTGGTTCTACGTTGACGACCTGGACGAGACCGCCTGGCGCGCGCAGCTCTCGAGCTATCCCAGCGGCGTCGCCCACATCTTCCTGCCGGAGTTCGTGCGCGGGACCAAGCAGCCGGAGGACCGTGAGCATCCGGAGTACACCGAGAGCCTGCTGGCGATGTGCGCGACCGGTGACGTGAACTGCTCGGGGAACTACTGCAACCTCGAGGCGATGGCCGAGTGGTGGGCCGTCCGCGAGCGCACCGGGATCGTGGACGCTCAGTTCGTGGGCTACTGGCGCGACGACTGCCCGGTGCGGGCGCTGACCGAGCGCGCGCTGGCCTCGGCGTACCTGCGCGACGATGCGGTGGTCATCCCGGTGACCAATCGCCTGCCGGACGCGGCCGAGGTGCGCGTGGATGTGAGCGGTCTGGGCCTCGATGCGGACGCGACCGCGGTCGATCTACGCACGGGCGAGGCACTTGCCATCGAGGGGGGCGAGATGACCGTACCGGTCGGGGGCCGCAATTACACATACGTTACAGTGGAGCGCTGACCAGGACGAACGGAGACAGCCGATACGCGGGAGGAATGACGATGGAATACAGACAGCTCGGACGGAGCGGAGCGCGCGTCTCGAAGCTCTGCCTCGGCACCATGAGCTACGGCAACCGGACCGACGAGGAGGAGGCGCACCAGATCCTGAACGCGGCCGTGGACGCCGGGGTGAACTTCATCGACAGCGCCGATGTCTACGGGCCCTCCGAGGATTTCATCGGGAACTGGCTCGCCGAGACCGGCCGCCGGGACGAGGTCTTCCTGGCGTCGAAGTGCGTGTGGAAGATGGGCCCGGGCCCGAACGACTGGGGAGCGAATCGCTACCACCTGATCCGCGCGGTGGAGAGCAGCCTGCGGCGGATGCAGACCGACCGCGTCGATCTGTACTATCTGCACGTGGTGGATCCGACCACGCCGCTGGACGAGATCCTGGCGGCTTTCGACGACCTGCAGCAGCAGGGGAAGGTACTCTACTTCGGCACCTCGAAGTGGCCGTCATCGTTGGTCTGCGAGCTGCGGCTGCGCGCGAAGCAGATGGGGTGGCCGCAGACGGTGGCGGAGCAGTCGCCGTACAATCTGCTCGACCGCGGGCTGGAGAACGAGATGGCCTGGACGTGCCTGCGCCACGGCATCGGGCTGTGCACCTTCGCGCCGCTGGCCCAGGGGATCCTGTCGGGCAAGTACCATCGCGACGAGGAGGCGCCGGAGGACGCGCGGCTGAGAAGCGCCGGCCCGGGCCACCACCTGCTGACCGAGGGGGCCTACGAGCGCGTCGATCAGCTCCGGCCGCTGGTAGAGGATCGCGACTGCACGCTCGCGGAGCTGTCCATCGCGTGGGTCATGCGGCGGCCCTTCATCACCTCCGCGATTGTCGGCTGCCGCACGGTTGAGCACCTGCACTCGGCGGTGAAGGCGAGCGAGGTGGAGCTGACCGAGGAGGAGCTGGAGCGGATCGACGAGATCTGCCCGCCCGGCAGCGCGGTGAGCGACTACTACGACCGCAACGTCTGGGCGCACGCGCGGGCGGCCGCCAATGAGGGCAACTGGCGCGCGCACGAGCTGGTGGACGGCTCCCGCCCGCCCGGCACGCGGCGCATGAGCCTGGACTAGGGCTTCGTTGCAGGATTGAGCGTGGGTTGGTGGGGACGGCAACGGCGCCTCACCCCCCCCGCCCCCTCTCCCTGGGAACCGCACAGGACGCGGTTTCAGGCGGAGAGGGGGGAACACAACCGGTGGCGATCATGCGGGACCGGTGCGGATTGCGTAGCACTCGACGCTTGTTCCCTGCGGCAGGAGGCGGCGTGGGCCGGGGTGGAAGCTGAGACCTGTTCGCTCCGCTCACAGGTCTCACCGGCCGCTGCGGGGCCGGGGGCCCCTCCTTGGTCGGGCGTGGCACGCCGGACGACCGAAGGGCGCAAGGCGGATTGCCGACAGACGTAGACTGGAGGACCGGCGATGCGCAGGATCATGGCCTGCGTGACGGCAATCCCGCTCCTCGTGCTCGTGGGGGCCGGGG
Source organism: Candidatus Zipacnadia bacterium (assembly GCA_029820945.1). Taxonomy (GTDB): domain Bacteria; phylum Armatimonadota; class Zipacnadia; order Zipacnadales; family UBA5352; genus JALGUJ01. The sequence continues at coordinate 19,734 of JALGUJ010000081.1, forward strand.
GCGCCCCGGCGCAGGAGGACGTGACGGTGCCGATGGCGCTGGCGGAAGGCGATGGCTGCTACGTCTCGCCCGACGGCGCGGGCCTGTGGTCGTCGCTGTGGGATGAGGACACGCTCTACCTGGAGGCCGAGGACGCCGAGGCCCTCACGCTGCAGGAGGGCGACGAGGTGCTCGAAGCGGCGGACTGCGGCGGCGGCCGGTGCCTGGCAGGCGTGACCCATGCCGAGTACCCGTTCGAGGTCGCCGAGCAGGGTAGGTACCAGGCCTGGGCGCGCACCTTCCTGCCCTTCGCCGGGAGCTGGAGCCACCACGAGTCGATGGACGGCGGGGCGAAGAAGCAGATTCGGGAGAGCAACGCGCGGATCTTCGGCTCCTGGTACTGGTCGCCGCTGGGGGAGTACGCGCTCAAGCCCGGCGAGCACACCTTCGTGCTGCACACCTGGCTGGGCGGGGCGAAGATCGACGCCATCATCTTCAGCGCCGACCCGGAGTTCGACCCGACCCGCCTGGCCGGCGTCCCCGCGGGGGCGGATGCGGACACGGGCACCATCGTCACCCGTGCGGTGCTGCCCTCGGCGGTCTCGCAGTGGCGGAGCATCGCCTGGGACGCGGAGCTCAACGGCGGAACGCTGGCGGTCGAGGCATCGGTGGATGGCGGTGAGGCGTGGGCGGCCGTTGAGGGCGGCGATCTGTCGGAGCTGCCCGCGCGAGGCGACGGCACGGACGCCCTGCTGGCCCGCCTCAGGCTCTCGGCAGGAGCGGACGGCGCCTCCCCGCTGCTGCGCGGGGCCACGCTGGGCTTCTCGCCGGCGCCGGACGCCGAGGTCGCCCTGACGACCGAGCACTACCGCATCGCCCTGGCGCGACAGACGGGCAGGCTGGCGGGGATCCTGAACAGGGCGCTCGCGATCCCGGCAACACCCGCGCACCTGCAGCAGCCGATTGTGGGCCTCTCCGTGCGCGAGCCCGGCGCCCACGAGCAGACGGTCATCGCCGCGGAGGAGATCGAGTTCGAGGGCATCGACGAGACTGACGACTCCCTGACCGCGCGCTACTCGGCGCTGGATGGAGGCATCCGGCTCGGCGTGGAGATCACCGCAACCGGCACGCCGCTGAGCGACTGGACCGTCGAGGTGGACAACCGCAGCGCGATGGAGGTCATCCGGATCGACTTCCCGCTGATCGGGGAGGCGGCCATCGGCGACTTCCGCGACGACCGGTTCGTGCTGCCCGAGACGGCGGGGCGGATCATCGACCGGCCGGCGACCTCAGGCAAGGAGTGGATGGACACCTACCACGGCGGGGGCTCGATGAGCTGGATCGACCTATGTGACGAGGACGCAGGCCTCATGCTGCACATGATGGACCGGACGCTGCGCGACACCGAGATGTCGTGCGCGCCCGCCGCAGGCAACGAGGCCGTGGACCTGGCGATGCGCACGCACACGCTGGTGCGGCCGGGCGAGACCAGGCGGCGCGAGCACCAGATCGGCGTGCACCCGGGCGATTGGCACTGGGCAGCCGACGCCTACCGCGACTGGGCGCTCTCGTGGATGAAGAGACCGGAGAATCCGGAGTGGCTGCAGTGGAGCGACGGGTGGGTCGGGGCCATGGGCACGCCGTTCGGCCACATGACCGCGCGGCTCGCCCAGGCCCGGCAGCAGGGGATCAACCACCTGCAGTACTGGGGCCAGATGGCCGACGGCATCGACCGGTGCTGCGGCAACTTCTACTGGCCCGCGCCCGCCCTGGGTGGCGCGGAGGCCTTCAGGCAGGGCATCGCCGATGTGCAGGCCGAGGGCGGCCACGTCACGGCCTACATGAACTGCCAGACCTGGACGCGCGATTCGGCGATCAACGACGCGCTGCGGCAAACGCCCAAGTCGGCGCTGCCGGACGAGGCGCTGTCGCTGATCCACCCCCTGGAGTGGTTCGAGAGGTGGCGGCTGTACCCGCTGGACGGCGAGCCGATGGGCTACTACGCCTCCACGCTCGGCTGGTACATCATGTGCCCGGCCTCGACCGGCTTCCGCGAGCACCTGCGCTTCTGGATCGCGGACATGTACGCCGAGCGGTTCGGCATCGACGGGGTCTACATCGACCAGACCGGCGCGACGCGCAGCAAGCCCTGCTACAACCTCAACCACGGCCACGACGACATCGGCGCGTGGGGCTGGGGCAACGTCGAGATGCTGCGCACCTCGCTGGCCGCCGCCCGCAAGACCAACCCGGAGTTCATCATCGCCATCGAGGGCTGCGGCGACGCGCTGGGGCAGTACGCGCACCTGCACCTCATCTCGGGGCTTTGCACGCACCCGGAGGTCTTCCACTACACCTTCCCGGAGTACATCCTGATCAGCGGCCTGTCGAACGCCTCGCACCTGAGCTTCCACCAGCGCATCAGCCGGGCGTTCCTCAACGGCGATCGCTTCGACAGCCGCGTGGGCCGGCCCGGCCTCAAGTCCGCGCTGCGGCTGCGCCGGCGCATCAAGCGCTGGCTCTACCCCGCGCGCTTCATGGACGACATCGGCCTGCGGACCTCCGACGCCGGCGTGCTGGCCCGGTGGAACCTCTGCGACAACGACGGCGCGCGGGCGATCGTGGTCACCCTCGACAACGAGCGGAGCGTCGCCGACTCGACCTGCGCCCTGGAGCTGCCCGAGGGGTGGGAGCAGCCCCGGCGGCTGTTCATCTTCGACCGCGAGGGCGGGATCAGCGACGAGGTGCCCCAGATCACCGGCTCCATGCTGCAGTTCGACGTCCCGGCGAGCACCCTCGCGACCGCGCTGGTAGTGTACGAGACGACG
>JALGUJ010000187.1 GCA_029820945.1 Candidatus Zipacnadia bacterium
GAAGGCGGTGCCGATGTCGTTCTCCCGGCACTCGTCAGCCTCGCCCCTGAGTATCACGTCCACGCGGTGGAAGCCCGCATCGGAGATGGAGACCGGGATGGTGAAGGAGCGCGAGCCGGCGCTCAGGGTCACCGCGCGCGTCTCCACCGGCTCATCGTCAACCAGCACGGTCAGCTCCGCCTGCTCCGGATCGGAGGTGCGCACGTCCACGCGCACATGGAAGGGCTCGTCGCGGCGCGCCTCGGACGGGACGCTCACGTCGGCGACGAGCGCATCCCGGTCGGCCCGCGTGCGCAGTGGGATCACGTCGATCGCCACGCGCGCGGCCTGTGCGGCCAGGAGCTGCTCGGCCGCCTCGCCCAGGTTCTCGTTTCCGTCCGAGCAGAGCACGATGCGCCCTGCCGAGTCGGGCGAGATCAGCCCCAGCGCCAGACGCAACGCAGAGGCGATGTCCGTGTGCCCGCGCTCGATGTCGGCGGCCGCCGTGACGTCCTCGGCGGTGCGCAGCGACTCGGACTCGACCATCGCCTCGCGGCCGAAGCTCACGAGGGCGCAGCGATGGCCCGCCTCTCGATGGCGCAGCGCCTCGCGCAGGAAGCTTAGGGCCCGCCCACGCTCCGCCTGCGGCACGCTGTAGGAGCCGTCCAGCGCGAAGACGACGGTCAGCTCCTCGGCCGGCCGCACGATCTGCGCGCCGGCCAGCGCCAGCACCAGCGCCAGCACCACGATGGCGCGAATCGCCCAGGCGGCCACCAGCCGCGCGCCCAGCAGGTCGGCGTAGCTCCCCCGAGCGGCGTACCACAGCGCTCCCAGAATCACCGGGAGCGCCAGCAGCCACTCGGGCCTCGCGAAGGCGATCGACATGGTCAGTACCGGCGATGGTAGAGGTGCCACTCGGCCAGCAGCGCGATGAGCGCCAGCACCGCCAGCCACGGCCAGAAGTGCCGCTCGGTGCGCAGCTTCCGCCGGGCCGCCGCCACGCTCCTTTCCCCCAGCTTGAGCTCGGTGCGGGGCGTCAGGTCCGACTCCGCCTCGTCGCGCATATCCGCCGCCCAGCGCCACCGCCGGTCTCCGGCGGTGAGCGTGTAGAGCCCGACTCGATCCGACCCCGCGAACGCGATCTCGCCGCCCACGGCTTCGAGGCGCTCGCGCCGCCCGTCCGGGCTCCGCAGCTCGGCACTCTCAACGTCCGGCGGCAGGGCCAGCCGGACCGTCGCTCCGGGGCGGATCACCCGTGCCTCGTCCCGGCGCCCCAGCTCGCCCAGCCAGCGCGTCGCGTTGCTCAGCAGCACCGGGAAGCCGACACGCAGCGGCAGGTCCGAGTCCAGCAGGTCCCAGCCCAGCGCCAGCGCGCGCAGCTCCTCGCGCTCGAGGGCGACGATCAGCGGCGTCTCGCCCGCGCTCGCGACGACCTCTGCCTCCACGCCAGGCGACAGAGCCCTCGCTTCGGAGATGCCCACCGCCGCCAGGTTGACGTAGCGCAGCGCCGGATGGTCCCTCTCCCACGCGCTGATGCGTGGCCGTTCCACCGTCTCGCCGGACGCGGCCAGCTCCGGCCAGCCGGTCGATGCGATCATCATCACCGCGCCGGAGGCAGGCGGGACAGGCACCTTCGCGCGGTCGAAGATCACGATGTCGTACTCCTCGTAGGCCCCGGGCGCCTGCGCCGCCGACAGAGACGGGGCGCGGAACACCCGCAGCTCGGGCTGGACCACCAGCGCCTGCTCCAGGAACAGGTTCTCGGGCCCGACCAGCAGCACTGAGACGGCCGACGGCGGCGTGGCGTGCGTCCAGGCCACGTTGTCGGCCGCCAGGTCGTCCTCCACGACCAGCTCCGCGCGCATGAGCCCGGGCTCGGCGATGGCCACCTCGTAGGTCTGCACGCTGTCCGATCCGCCCGGCACCTCAATGCGGCGCGCGTCCAGAACGGCGTCCTCGAGGTAGAAGCTCAGTTCGCACTGCTTCGCGGTGGGCGAGTAGTTGCGCACGCGCAGGAAGAGCTGGCCGGCGTCCGCGCCGGCCGGCCGCGAGACCTCGAAGGCAAGGATCGCCACGTTGTCGCAGCGCCGGCCCACGGAGAGGAAGTGCACCTGCATGCCGGCGGGCGCCTCGGGCATCTCGCGGAAGCCGCCGTCGCTGATGAGGTAGATCGCCGCGTCATCGCGCTTGGCGGCCAGGCTGGCGCCGAGCAGCATCCCGTCGCTGAGGTTGGTCGAGCAGTCACCGGGGCTGAGGGCGTCGATGGCGCGCCTCAGGCGGCGCCGGTCCCCGGTGAGGGGGACAACCACTCTCGACCGGACGCCGCACTCGATCAGCGCCGCCTCGTCCCGCCCGCTCATGGCACCGACCAGCTCCCGCGCCCGCTGCCGCGCCCGCTCGAAGCGCGAGCCCTCCTCGTCGGTGGCGCGCATGCTGGCGGAGGCGTCCACCACGATCACGATGGTGCGCCCGGGCAGCAGCGGGGCCATCACGTAGGGCGCCGCCAGGCCGACGACCAGCGCGGCCAGCGCCAGGAGCTGGAGCAGCAGCAGCCAACTGAAGCGCAGGCGCTGCAGCGGCGCGTTGGCCTGTACGTCCTCCACGGACCGCCGCCACAGGAAGACCGACGGCACGGCCATCTCCCGCCGCCGCAGCTTGAGGAGGTAGAGCAGCACGATGATGGCGCCCAGGGGCAGAAGGGCGAGGAGAGCGCCCGGCGCCAGCAACTGCAGCCCGGTCACCGGATCACCCCCAGCCGCCGGAGCGAGCGCAGGATCGCGTCCTCCAGGCTCGCGTCGCTGGTCCAGAACAGGTGGGCGAAGCCGTAACGGCTGCAGGCCGAGCGCACCGCGTCGAGGAACTCATCGCGCGTGTGCTCGTAGCGGCGCTGGACGCGCGCGCCCATGGTCAGCTCCCGCTCGTCCCCGGTCTCGGAGTCGACCAGGCGCAGGTCGCCCTGGAGGCGCGGCTCGACCTCCTCGCGGGAGAAGACCTGCAGCACGCAGCACTCGCCCCTGCCCGCCGCCAGCCGGCCGATGGTGTCCTCCCACTCGGGGGTGAGCAGGTCCGAGATGACGAAGACGATGCCGGGGGCCGGGCGGGTGCGCAGCAGCCGGTTGGCGGCGGCCGCGAGCCCCGTTGCGCCGCCGGGCTCCAGGGCCGAGAGCCACTCGAACATCTCCATCGCCGCGCCGCGGCCGCGGTACTGGCGCGAGCGCTCGTTGCGGCCGTTGACCGTGCCGAAGACCTGGACGCGATCGCCCCCGCACAGGCCGATGTACCCCAGCGCCGCCGCGGCGCGCACGCCCCACTCGAACTTCGTGGGCCGCCCGAAGTCCATCGACTGCGACCCGTCGAGCAGCACGTAGACGTGCAGGTCCTCCTCCTCGTGGAAGAGCTTGAGGAAGAGGCGCTGCAGGCGGGCGTACGCGTTCCAGTCGAGGTAGCGCAGGTCGTCACCGGGGGTGTAGGCGCGGAAGTCGGCGAACTCCACCGAGCTGCCGCGACGCGCCGAGCGGCGCTCGCCCCTGGTGCGGCCGATGAGCACGCGCTTCGACGCGATGGCGGCGCGCTCGAGCTTGCGCAGCAGCTCGGGCGAGAGCAGGTACTCGCGGCTCCGCGCGCCGTCCTCGGGGCGGCTCATCGGGGCATCACACCGGCACGTCCTGCTCGATGCCCGCCTCGAGCTGCTCGATGGCCTCGGCGATCAGGTCGTCGGGGTCGATCTCCTCCGCCTGCCCCTCGAAGTTGAGCACGAGGCGATGGCGCAACGAGGGCAGCGCCGAGGCCTTGATGTCATCGACCGCGACGTTGAAGCGACCGTTCATCAGCGCCCGGACCTTGCCCGACAGCAGCAGCGCCTGTGCGCCGCGGGGGCTGGCGCCGTAGCGCACGAAGCGCCGCACCGAGTCGGGCGCGGCCTCGGACTCGGGGTGCGTCGCCAGCAGCAGCCGGAGCGCGAAGTCCTGCACGTGCTGGGCCACCGGAACCTGGCGCGCCACCTCGGACAGGGACAGGATCTCCTCGCGCTCGGCGACCGTCGCCGCGTGCGGGACCTCCACCCCGGTGGTCCGGTTCATGATCTCGTGCAGGTCGCCGAGCGACGGGAACTGCACCCGCACCTTGAACAGGAAGCGGTCGAGCTGCGCCTCCGGCAGGGGGTAGGTGCCCTCCATCTCGATCGGGTTCTGCGTGGCGAAGACCAGGAAGGGCTCCTCGAGCGCGTGCGTGGTCCCGGCGATGGAGACGGAGTGCTCCTGCATGCTCTCGAGCAGCGCCGACTGCGTCTTGGGGGTGGCGCGGTTGACCTCGTCGGCGAGCACCACGTTGGCGAAGACCGGCCCGTGCTGGAAGCGGAATTCGCGCTCGCCCCCCGGTCCCTCCCACAGCACCATGGTTCCGGTGATGTCGGCGGGCATGAGGTCGGGCGTGAACTGGATGCGCGAGAACTCCAGGTCCAGCGCCTCCGAGAGCGTGCGCACCAGGAGGGTCTTGCCCAGTCCGGGCACGCCCTCCAGCAGCACGTGGCCGCCGGCCAGGAGGGCGATGAGCGTGTTCTCGACCACCGCCTCCATGCCCACGATCACCGTGCCGACCTCTCTGCGCAGGTCCGTCACGAGCTGCCGGAAGCGCCCGGCCTCGCGCTCCGCCTTCTGCTGCGCCATCGCGTCCCACTCAGCCATCGCTTGACTCCTCCGTCGCCGTGTCCTCGCCGGCCGATCCGTCGTCGCCACCGCCCGACTGCAGCGAATCGAAGTACCGGCGCACGGTGCCGCGGTAGGCCGGCGGCACCTCCTCGCGCTCCAGCGCGTCCTCGGCCGCCTTCGAGTACTCGCCGATCACCTCGTAGTAGGGCACCCGCGAGGGCGCGACCTCATCCGGCGCCCCGCGCATGGGCGTGGCGTACATCTCACCACCGGGCCGCACGTGGGCCCGGGTCCCCTCGGGCGTGGCCTCGACGTCGGCCTCGCGCGGCGCGTAGAGGGACGTCCCCTCCGCGTTGGGCGGGATGCCCTGCCTGCTGCCGGTGTCCGGCCCCACGCCCATGCCGCTCTCCCGTCCCCCGGCCCGCCCCGGCCGGCGCAGCGCGCTCGCGGCCCTGGCCGCGGCGGCGCGCATCG
>JALGUJ010000082.1 GCA_029820945.1 Candidatus Zipacnadia bacterium
TGGTTCGTGTCGGCGTCGATGCTGATCTGCAGCCACCTGTCGAGGCCGTCGAGCTCGCCCTCGGCCCGCACCTCCACGACGTTCTCCCGCTCCAGAGCCTGACGCGGCACCTCGACCTCGACCCACCCGCTCCGCCTGATCCGCTCCGCCTCGATCGCGCCCACGTCCCGGCCGTTGAGCGAGATGACCAGCCGTGCCTCGGCGGCGGGAGTCGCGAAGGCGTAGATCTCCACCACCGGGTCCACAACCCTCTCAGGCTCGTCGATGGTGATGCGCTTGCGCACCACCACGGGTGCCCCGCCGAAGAACATGCGGCGCTCGGCGGTCCCGTCGTCGGAGAAGTACAGCCCGGGGTGCTCGACCTCGTAGCGGAAGTCGTAGTTCACCAGGTGGACGGTCCGGATGCCCCGCGCGGGCTCGTCCATGAGGTTCGCGAAGAGCGTCTGCGGCCCGTGCAGCCGGGCGCGCGGCCGGAGCATCTCGACCATGCGGTCAGGCTCGAGCGCCTCCAGGCCCACCGGCGAGTAGGCGACCGTGCCTCGCCCGATCGCCGCGCCCTCCCCGGCGTCGGCGCCCACGAGCAGGATCGCGTGCGTGCGGCCCGGCTCGCCGCCATCCGGGCGGACGGTCAGCGTCACCGTCTGGCCCCGGTGCAGCTCGAAGGGCTCCGTGGCGAGCCAGCGCTGGCTGTTGTCCTCGTGATCGAGCAGCGCCCGGAAGACGGTGCGCCCATCCACCGACAGCTCCACCGGGCTGGTGCCGTCGCTCTCGTCGCTGATCTGGATATGCGCCAGGTAGCGGCCGTCGGGCCCGTCGTGCACCAGCGACGCGGTGCCGACGTCGCCCGTGACCTTCACGTGCGCGGGGCCCTCCGGCTCAAAGCCCTCCAGGTCCCAGTCGCGGATCCCCCGGCTGGTCAGGCGCAGTGGCTCGAGCAGCTCTCGCGCGGCCGCAGGCGTGGCGGGGCGCCCGAGCGGATCGTAGGCGGCGTACTGCCCGGTGATGGCGACCCGTCCGCCCTCGCGGGCGAAGCGGAGGATGCCCTCGGCCGTCTCCTCGTCCACGTAGGCGACGTTGGGCAGGATCAGCGTGCTTGCGGAGCCCGTCGTGCCGCGTCGCATGTCGTCGGCGACCAGCACCTCGAACGGGATGCCGACGCGGCCGAGCGCCTCGCTCAGCCCCCAGGCGTTCTGCAGGCGGCGGTTCTGCAGGTCGGTGGCGGCGGAGTAGAGGATCGCCACCTCGCCCGCCGGCCGCGCCGCGACGTAGAGGTCCTCGATGGCGGCCAGGAAGTCGTAGGAGCGCTGCAGCTCGCGGTAGATGCGGCGGTTGAAGGGGTCGCCGGTATCCGTGATGGGCAGGGACGGGAAGAGGCTGTAGTTCGGGATGTAGCTGCCGCCGCAGGCCGCGCCCTCGGCTGCGGCGATGGCGAACTCCTCGGGCAGCGGCGAGGAGGGGTAGAAGAAGTGGTGCATGCCCTCGTGCCAGGTCTTCTCGCCGCGCTCGGAGGCGACCTCGCGCGGCAGGTACATCAGCATCCCGGTCGGCCCGCCGTGCGAGGCGGCCAGCCCTACCTTGTACTTGAAGGCGTTGTTGCGGAAGGGCGGGTGCGAGGCGGTCTCGTAGAAGACCAGGTCGATCGCGCCGGCCTCCACCGCCGTCAGCCCGTAGCCGCTGCCGCCGCCCAGGTTCGGGGAGTTCAGCAGCGGCGGCTCGTGCGAGTGGCAGAACTCGCGCAGGCCGGCGTGGTACGCCACTAGCGTCTCAGCCACGAAGGCGCGGGACGCCGCCGCCGGCTCGCCGTCGCTGGTCGAGGGCACGCTCTCCCCCGGTTCGAGGCCATGCTCCCGCGCCCACTGCTGCCACGCCGTCACGCCCTGCGGATGGTAGTCGGGCAGCGTCCAGAAGGCGTTGTCGAAGAAGATCGCCGCGACGTTCTCCTGGTCCCAGACCCTGCGCGTCCGCTCGCGGACGTGCTCGGGCCAGGCGTCGGTAAACAGCGACCCGTAGCGCCGCACCGGGTTGCCGTAGGCCAGCACCTCCGCGCCGTCCTCGCCCAGCACGACCGCCTCCTGAAGCTCCGGGTGCTCGGCGATCGTGGTGGTGTTGACCGTGCGGCTGCACACGTAGGGCATGTAGCGCAGCCCGAGGTCGGCGGCGTGGCGCGCGGTCTCCACGCCATCGAAGCGCCCGCCGTGCAGCAGCGTCTGATGGTGGGCGGCGAACAGATCCACCAGGTCGCGATCGGCCGTCGAGTAGTGCAGGCACCAGTGGAGCCTGCCGCGGCGCGCCCAGTCGGGCAGGTCGCTGCGCTCCTCCCAGTGCCCCCACGCCGCTCCGGCTGATACGGCGATCAGGGCCGCGACCATGAGCCTGCACATGGGTCTCCCTCCCGCGCGTGCGGCTGCTTCCATGACACGCGACGAGGGGTACTTGGCCGGCCCGGGCGCGCGCACCTTCCGGACTCCGGCGGAGGACTCGGCGAGGCCGCCGGCCAACTAGAGGGAGAGCGGGAACCAGGCCGCCGATCACCGCCGGGAGGAGAGGGGCGAGGCAGGTGAGACCAGCACCACTGTGGCTTGCAGCCGCCATCGGGCTCGCGGCAGTGGCGCAGGCGCAGGTCATCGAGCAGACCTTTGACGCGGGCACGGCCGAGCGCTGGGAGGCCCTCCTCGGCGAGTGGCGGGTCGAGGACGGCGCGTACGTGCAGGCGGACGCCTCGTCGCCGGCCTACCGCTTCTCAGTCTTCGACACGCCATGGCGCGAGGGCTCCATCGAGGCGACCGCCACGCCGCTTGTCCGCAATCACAACGGCAACGTCGGCGCCAGCTTCGGGCTGATCGTCAAGCACATCGACGAGGACACCTGGTGCGCCATGCGCTTCGGCTCCTACGGAAGCTGCAGCCTCCTGATCCGAGGGCCGGACCGCAAAGACCGCATCTCCCTCGGCGGCTTCCGCCCGGAGCCGGGGCAGTCGTACCGCGCACGCATCATCCTCCGCAATGGGATGATCGCGGTGGTGCGGGACGGGCTCGTCATCGCCATCCTCGACGACCCGTTTCCCGATGAGGCGGGACGGCCGGGGTTGTTCACGGAGACGCGCTGCGCGTTCGACGACGTCCGCATCGAGCGGACCGAGGGGTGAGGCCGGTGCGCGCCAGATGGATGATGGTCGCCATGGCCCTGCTCGTGCCGTCGCTGACCGCCGCGGGGTCGTCCACGGCGTGGGGGGATGGAAGGTTGCCGACGGCCGCTATGTCTTCGACGACCCCGGCTGGGGCAGGCACATGACCGTGGCGCCGGTCGCGATTGCCGACGGCGCCATCACGGTCCGCGCGACGCCGCTGGCCGAGAGCGCCGCGCACGGCTGGGCCTCCTTCGGGGTGCTGGTGAAGTACTACGACAGCGCCCACTACGTCGCAGTGCGCTTCGGCGCCTACGGCGGCGTCAGCGTGTACAACCAGCACGGTGGGGAACGCACCATCGACTCCATCGGGACGCTCGAGGCGCAGGTCGGGCGGGAGTACGAGGCGCGGCTTGAGATCGAGGGCGACCGGCTTCGCGTCTTCCTCGACGGCCGGCCGCTGGAACCGATCGCCATCGCCTGGGACGACCGGCCCGGGCGTGTGGGGCTCTACACTGAGACGCCCGCGGCCTTCGACGACCTGCGGGTCGAGGGCGCCCTGCCGCCGGCCGGCGTCGAAGGCGAGCAGATCGAGGGCACGCCCCGACCATCTATGCAGTTCGCGACCTTCCAGCCCGATCCGCTTCTGCCCGGCGAGGCCCTGCCCGTGCGCGGGCAGCTTCACCTGTACGTGCGCAATGCCGGCGACGGCCCGGCGGTTCTCGAGAGCGTGGAGCTGGACGGCCGCGGCGGCGGCGAGCTGGTGGCGGACGGCGTGCTGGCCTGGTACCACCAGCACCCGCACCGCATCCGGCCCGGCGAGGCCGGGCGCGTCACGCTGCGGCTCAACGGGCTCTCGGAACAGCAGGCCCTCGCCCTGATGGAGGGCACCGAGCCACCCGCCACGACCGTTCTGCTCCGCTACGTCAAGTCCGAGCCGGTGACGTGCAGGGTCCGACTCGACCCCGGCCTCGAACGGCTGCGCATCAACATGCTCACCTTCGGCCCCGACCTGAGCACAGTGAGCGCCTACCTGCAGGCGCCCGGCGCGCCCGCGGGCGGCTTCAGCGCGAGCGCGATCGAGGTGGACGGCCGCGACCTCACCGACAGAGCGCGCTTCGGCTCGAGGCGCATCGGGGCGGAGGTTGTGCCGGTCGAGATCCCGCTCGACGAGCCGCTGACCGAGGGTCGCCACGTCACGGTGACCGTGGCGACGGAGCAGGGCGTCTCCTGCGGGCACTGCCTGCGCGCGTTCCCCAGCGAGTTCCCCATCCAGGTCTGCCTCTTCGACCAGGTGCGCGAGGACGCGATCGCCGATATCTACAACCACTGCTTCACGGCCGTCGCCCCCAGGCGCAAGGAGCACGTGGCGGAGATGCAGCGCCTGGGCCTCGACCTGCTGCCCTTCGGCGGGGGCCTGGGGCGCATCATGCAGTGGTGGCGGCCGGAGGGCCCGCGCGTGGTCGCCTTCTGGCTGGACGAGCGCGACGAGCGGCCGATCGCGGAGACCGTCCTGGCCCTCGATGAAGCGCACGACCACTACCGCCGCGAGGGCCGCTGCATCCCGCGCCAGATGATCAACCTGTGCAACCCCTGGTCCGGCACCGGCATGGCGTTCATGGACATCCTCGACGTGGTCTGCCACGCGTACGGCATGGCCGGCGCCATCAACGGCCGTGACTTCCCGCTGCTGTCCACGCTTCCCTGGCGCGAGTTGCGCTCGGGCCGCAGGCCCTGGTGGCCCTACTTCCGCAGCGCCGAGGTCGCGCTGGCCGTGGACCCCGAGAGCCGGCGGGTGCTCGAGCCCGCCCCGACCACCCGGCGCGTCATCGAGCCCCGGCAGGAGCGCATGATGACCTACGGCTGCCTGCAGCTCGGCGCCAAGGGCATCTGCCACTGGGCCTACGGCGTGCAGGGCGGCGACCGGCCGGTCTACTACCTCGATGGCCCCGGCCTGCGGCTCTCGATGGGCGGCATACCCTACCCCACCAGCAGGACCGTGCGCGGCTACGAGGTGCCGGAGGAGATCTGCCGCGCGCTCAAGGCCACCTGGGACGAGATCGGGCGGATCAACGCGGAGCTGCGCGCCATCGGCCCCTGGCTCGCCGACAGCGACCCGTCACCCATCGCGCGCGTGGTGGCCTCTGAGCCCCCGGAGGCGGTGGGCGGCGGCCCGGCGACGCAGGCCTCGGCGCTGGTGAGCGGCCTGGACACCATCGTCCTCATCGTCCTGAACCTGAACATCGACGCCGACTGGAGCGGGCGGGACCCCGAGGGCATCCGCTCCTACGAGCCCGTGGACGCGATCGTCAGCCTCGACCTGCCGGAGTGGATCGAGCCGGCAGAGGTCTTCTCGGTTGACTGGCGCGGTATCGAGGACGTGCGGGCCGAGCGGGAGGACGGCACGCTCATGTTCGACCTGCCCGAGCTGGCCGTGCAGCGCGTCATCGTGGTCACGAGCGACCCGGATGTGCGGACCGAGATGGCCGAGCGCCTGGCGTCGATGCGCGAGCACCTGCGCGCGATGGAGAGCCACGAGCCGGTGCCATTGCCGTAGGGCGCGGAGCCGAGCCGCGTTCGCCGTGCCCCGTGCCGAGAGGAGCAGGATTGCGGTCTTCACGGAGGGCGCGAACATGCGCTGGGCGATCATCTTCGACGTGGATGGGGTCGTGGCCGACACCGAGGTGCACAACGCGAGGGCCAGCGTGATGATGTTCCGCGAGCTCTACGGCGTGCAGGTGCAGCCGGAGGACTTCCGCCCCTTCGTGGGCACCGGCGATGAGCGCTACGTCGAGGGCGTGGCCGAGAAGTACGAGGTGGAGATCGACACCGGGGCGGCCGTGGAGCGCCGCAGGGTCAACTTCTTCAAGCTGCTGAAGACGGACCCGCTCCCCGCGATGCCGGGCGTGCTGGAGATAGTCGAGGCCGCGCGCGTCGCCGCGGATGTCAGCATCGCCATCGCCACCTCGGGCAACAAGGACAAGCAGTTCCCCGTGATCGAGGGCACGGGCCTGCGGCTGGAGTGGTTCGACGCGGTCATCACCGGCGACGACGTGACGCGCAAGAAGCCCGACCCGCAGATCTACCAGATCACCGCCCGGAAGCTGGGCCTGCCGCCGGCGCGCTGCGTCGTGATCGAGGACGCCCCGGCGGGGGTCGCCTCCGCAAAGGCCGCGGGCATGACCTGCGTCGCGGTCACCAGCTCGGTGGAGGCGGAAAAGCTCCGCGACGCCGACCTGGTAGTGGACAGCATCGCCGAGGTCAGCGTCGCCGCGCTGCGCCGGATGCTGGCGTAGCGGCAACGGCGGGCGCATCTGATGATACGCCCCTCCGAACGGCAAACGACAATGACGACGTCCGTCGTTGCCGTTGCTGGAAAACTCAGAACCCGAAACTGCGAACTACAGGAGCACCTTCACCACGAGCTTCTCGATCTCGCCCTCGCCGACCATCGGCGCATGGGCGTCCTCGGGGAAGAAGAGCACGAACATGCCCTCCAGCAGCGGCCAGTAGGCGTCGGGCTCGTCCTCGTACTTGATGACGTCCTTCTCCGTGTCGAACTCGCCAATGGGCTCCCGGCAGTCCGCCGTGCGCTTCCAGCCGAAGATCTCGTTGCCGCGATGCGCGTACTGGATGTCCACGTAGCGCTCGTGCGACTCAAGCTTCGCCTCCTGCGGCTGCTTGAGCTCGCGGCGCAGCACGTTGATGGTCAGGCGCTCGCCGTCGATCTCCGCCGGGCCGTCGGGGGCGCCGTCGAAGTCAAGCTCGCGCAGCAGCTCGAAGGCGGCCGCGAAGCGCGGATGCATGTCGGCGTAGCGGTCGGCGTTCTCCGGCCTGTCGATGATCATGGGCATTCTCCTCGCGCACATCCGTGGTCTCTCGAACGGTGTTCGCCGGAGCGCACGCAAACCCTTCGCCCCGCGCGGCATTTTCATAGATGCCGTCTCCCCCTCTTCTGCCCTCGCGCGCGGCGCGAAAAGGGTCAGACCGCTTCGCGGTCTGCGGGGGATGGCCCGACGAAGTCCGGTCAGGGGGTGAGGCCCTTCCGCACGATGATCGCGAACTGGTCGCCGGACATGCGGATCTCGTAGAGGCGCTTCCCGTCCTCGGTGACCTCAGTCACATCCGGCTCCTCCACGCGCAGGCCCTCTCCACCCACCACGAAGACCTCCGCCTCGGCCCCATCCGGCCAGCCGAAACGCCCGGAAGTGGCGGTCACGATGCGGTCCTCGCCGATGATGACGCCATCGCGAAGCTCCACCGGCGTGAAGGGGAACATCGGCGCGAAGAAGTTCCAGTCCTCGGGCTCGCGGACGTAGTGATGCCCGTAGTAGAGGCCCGACTGCTGCAGGATTCCCAGCGCATTGCGCGCGGCCTCCGCGACGGTGTTATCGTCGTGGTGGTTGCCCAGCCCCAGCGGGCAGCCCGGGTGCGTCTTGATGACCGCCGAGAAGCTGCCGGTCTCGACAAAGCGGACGATCTGCTGCTCGGCCATGGTTCGCGTCGCGGCCTGCGTGTTGGCCATCAGGAACCCCCCGGCCCCGCGCACGCGCTCGATGATGTCCAGCCGCGGCGGCTCGATCGGTCGCCCCACCTCCACCTGCACGTTCCGGATGACCATCGTCGAGGGGTCCTCGAGTATCTTCTGATGGGCGAGCGCGAGCGTGTTCTCGCCCGGCTGCACGTAGGGCGTGATGTCCAGCACGAAGCGATATGCCTCGCCACCGACCACCGCGTAGTGCTTGTCCTTGTCCACGTTCGCGGCCTCGAAGTCCGGCGAGTAGAGCACGCGGAAGCGGCTGCCCTTGACCCAGGTGAGGTCCACGCCACCCGCGGTCTTGAAATCGTTCAGCTTGTTGAGCAGCGCGTCCTGGTTCAGCCGGGTTCCGTTGGTCTCGATCACAAGCCATGGGTTCGAGCCGCTGAGGCGCTCGTTCTCGATGCGCGCCTCCAGACTCAGCCGCACCTGGTGCTCGATGGAGAAGTCCGGCACGTCGAACGTGAACTCCCCCGTCCAGGGCGCGACGGATACGTGCTCGTCGATGATCTGCACGGTCTCAGCTCCCCACGCGCAGGCGGTGATGAGCGCGAGCAGAGCGGTGACAGTCGGGTTTCGCATGATTGCCTCCAGTCACGTGAGGCCGAGCGTATTGTACCCGCGCGCGGCGGCGCGGACAAGCACCGGCGCCTTGGCCGTTCGGAGAGGCCGGACCCCGCTCCGGCCTGTGCTGTTCGTGTGGCGAGGTCCTGGCCCCTTCCGCGACGAACCGGCAGCCAACCGCGCCATCGGGGAGGTCGTCGCCATGAAGCTCCTGACCACCGCGCCGAAGGTCCTCACTGACGAGGAGCTCCAGCAGATCACCGGGGCCGCGGAGCGCATCGCCTCGCGCGTGCCGCTGCGCGTGAGCGGGGCGTCGGCGGGCGGGCGCGACGGCAACTACACCGACCAGCTCCTCGCGATACTGCGCGCGTTCGGCTGCGAGATCAGCAACGATCAGACGCGCGTCCAGTTCCCCGCCGACGTCATCGGGCACGTCATGGAGCGCATCGCCGGACACAGGGCGTCGATGCCCGCGGAGCCGCCGCCTGTCGCCGAGACGCTCAGCTACTCGGCCTCCGGCCAGGCCCTGTGGTGCTGCGATGCCGAGACCGACCGCATCCGCGCTGCGACCGTCCGGGACCTCGCCGACCTGTCGCACGTGGTGGAGGCAATCCCGAATCTGGGCCGCTCGCACCCCACCTTCATCCCCCAGGACGTCCCGGCGGCGACGGCCGAGGTGCAGGCCTTCGCGACCATCATTCTCCACTCCAGCCGGCCCTACCGCGTCTCCGTCTACACCGCCGAGCTTCTGCCCCACTTCATCGAGCTGGACACACTCGCGCGCGGCGGCGACCGCGAGGCCGTGAACCGCGAGCCGACCTTCGCCGCCAAGGCCTGGTGGAATACTCCGTTCATGCTCACCGGCGAGAACATCGACATCGGCATGAAGGCGCGCGAGCTCATGGGCCGGCCGCTGATCGTCGCCACCATGCCCGTGGCGGGCGCCGCCACGCCGGTGACGCTCGCCGGCTGCCTGGCGCTGTCCACCGCCGAGGTGCTGCAGTGCAACGCCATCTCGCTGGCGGTGGACGACCGGCTCATGGGCTGGACCGCGGGGCCGCTGACCATCGACCCGCGCAACGGCGTCCACACGCAGTCCGGGCCCGCCGTGCAGCTCGTCGGGCTCGGCGCCCAGCAGCTCTCCCGCCATCTGTTCGGCGGGCGCCTCACCGCCCAGGGCGGGCCCACGACCGCCGCCAAGGTACCCGGGGCCCAGTCCATGATGGAGAAGACCATGCAGACCACCTGGGCCATCCTCGGCGGGCGCCGCAGCTTCGGCTCGCTGGCCACCCTCGCCGTCGCGGACGTGGGCAGCGTCGTGCAGCTCATGCTCGACGTGGAGATGATGCGCCACTTCGACCGGATGCTCGAGGGCATGCGCGTGGACGAGGAGACGATCGCCGAGGAGCTGATCTGCGAGGTGGCGCCGCACGGAGCGTACTTCCTCAGCGAGGAGCACACGGCGCGGCACTTCCGCCAGGAGCTGTATCTACCCGAGCTGATCGACACGCAGGTGCCGATGGCGTGGGTCGACGACCCGATCACGATGCTGGACAACGCGCGGAAGAAGGCCCTGCGCCTGATCGAGACCGCCGAGAATCGGTGCCCGCTGTCCGACGAGCAGCGGCGGCAGGTGCGCGAGATCCTGGCGGACGCCGAGCGGGTGGCTCAGGAGCAGGGCCTGGAGGGCGCGACGCGGATGTAGTCGGCCTTCCCGTGGACCGGGTCTCCAGGCCCGTGCGCGCTTCGCCGTTGCCGCTTGGAGCGGCGGGGGTTCAGAGCCTGTCGTACAGACGGCAGACGGCTCCGGAGAGCTGTCCCACAAACGGCAGACGACTTGCGTAGGACCTGTCAGGCGAACGAGGCCCTAAGGAGGATGCAGCCATGACGATCATCGACATCCACAGGCACTACCATCGCGTCGAGGGGGAGCTGGAGCAGTACATGGAGCGCGCCCGGTCGATCGGGGTCGAGAAGGTCGGCATCTCCACCTGCGGCCCGCTCTTCAATCAGCTCGACAATGAGGGCGTCATCCGCGCGAAGGAGCAGTACCCCGGAAGCATCATCGGCTTCGGCTACGTGAGGCTCGGCATCGACGGGCCTGAGAAGGTCGATCACCTGCACACCCTCGGCTTCGAGGCGCTGAAGATGATCGTTCCGAAGGTGCGTTACGACGACCGATCGCTGCTGCCCATCTACCAGCGCGCCGAGGCGCTCAGGATGCCCTGCAACATCCACTGCGGGATCCTCGGGCGGCTGCGCGACGAGGCCGGGCACGACGTGTCCATGGCCCGCATGCGGCCGGTCATGCTCGACCTGCCGCTGCGCTACTGCCCCGACCTGAAGATCCTGATGCCGCACCTGGGCCAGCCGTGGTATGATGAGGCGTGGATGATGATCGCGACCTGGGACAACCTGTACTGGGACATCTCCAGCGTGTGCAGCAAGCGCCCCACCGAGTTCTTCGTCGAGCTGTTCGGGAGCTGGGGCGACGAAGTCTTCGAGCGCGTGTCGCGGCGCTGGTGCTTCTGCTCGGACACCTCGGACCCGGTCGAGATGCGCGACCGCCATGAGGAGATCCTCGACGCCCTGGGCGCCGATGATGAGCTGCGCGAGAGCGTCTACCACGGCGCGGCGGAGCGGCTCATGGCGTGACGCGATGGCGGGGGGTAACAGCAGCCCGAGCGGCCACACGCGATCGATAGACCGTTGCGGGTTCGCGGCAGCACCAGGCCGGTAGCCTGTCGCCGTTCCGGAGGGACCGATGAGCTGGCTTCTGCTCGGATACGATGTGGAGAGTGCGGAACCGGACGGCGGCGTGACGCGTCAGTTCATCGACGCGTTGCGGCGCGTCCACGGAGAGCTGGAGGCGCCGGGGACACTGTTCCTGTGCGGGCGGACGCTGGAGAACAACGCCGACGCGGTGCGCGCGACTATGGCCGACGGGCTGTTCGAGTACGGCTCGCACACGTACTCGCACGTGCGCTTCAAGACGCTCTGGCAGGTCAACGAGGAGGGGGAGACGATCCACGAGGGCGGGTCGGTGGCGGAGATCGCCCGGGAGGTCGATGGCGCCAACACCGTGCTGCGCGAGGTGCTCGGCGTCGAGCCGCTGGGCCTGACCACGCCCTGGGGGTACTACCGCGGCCTGGGCGACCGTCCCGACCTGCTGGCGGTACTGCACATGGCCGGCATCCGCTACGTGCGGAGCTGGATGCGCAACGACCGCGACTGGGTGCCGGTGCCGCTTGAGGTGCAGCCGTTCTTCTACGAGGCGCAGGGGTTCGGGGACATGCTGGAGATCCCCATGACCGGCCGGCACGACTGCGATTGGGGCAACCACCTGGGTTTTGAGCCAAGGAGATTCGGCTCGGTCGGGGAATACGCGCAGTACGTGGCCGGCCAGCTCGACACGGTTGCCGAGAACGACTGGGTGTTCGTCAACAACCAGCACGACACCACGACGGTGCGCTGGGATCCGGAGATGGTGCTGGTGCGGCGGCTTGTCGAGCGGGCGCGGGAGCTTGGGATGACAGTGGGCCTGTGTGGGGACTACTATGAGCAGAGACTCCGGCCGCGGGAGGCGCAGTGACACGTGCGGGGGATGATGGTCAGCGGCATCAAGATCGGCAATGTCGTGGACTTCCGCCGGCGGTTCATGCAGGCGCAGATCGGCCTCGATCTCACCATGCGAGTCGGCGACCTGGTGCATATCGTTGGCCCGGATACCGACTTCCGGCAGACGGTCAGCGAGATCGAGTTCTACCGCGAGAAGGTGGATCGCGGCAAGCCGGCGCAGAAGGTCTGGATTCCCGTGAAGGCGCGGGTTCGGGCGGGCGACGCGGTCGTCCTGATCGCGCGGCCCGACGATGACGAGCAACCGCCGGCAGCCACGTGAGTCGTCCCGCGGGACAGGCCTGCAAGCTGTCCACGGTCGTGCGAGGAGAGCGAGGATGATCCGGACAGGCGCTTTGGTGGCACTCATCGGCATTCTGACGTTCGGCCTGATCGGCTGTGGAGGAGGCGGCAGCCAGGAGCCAGGCCCGCCGGCGCAGCCGGAGCCGGACACCTCGGCCATCGAGGGCGAGGTGGAGATCGCTGCGGACGGTGCAGGGCAGTACGAGCTCGTCCTGGACGGCCAGTCCGTGCCGGGCGCGCTGCGCGACGACGGCAGCTACAGCATCGAGGGTGTACCGCCGGGCCAGCATCGGGTGGCCTGCGTGGCCGCAGACGGGATGATGGGCGGCTACGCCACAGTGGAGGTGCGGGAGGGCGAGACGGCCCGCGCGGAGAGGATCGTGCCCGACCTGGGCGGCCAGATCGTCGGGATGGTGACCGTGCGTGATGAGACGGGCATCAGGCCGCTGGAGGGAGTCGAGGTCACGGCGGGGCCGGCGGTCGTGATCGCGGCGGACGACGACCCGGCGACGCCGGACATCTACCCACCGCCTGACCTGCCCACCTTCAGCGCGTACACCGGGGCCGATGGGTCCTACGCCATCAAGGCAGTGCCGCGTGGCGAGTACGTCGTGACGGTGGTCGTGCCGGACATGGCGGAGAACTGGCGGTGGGTCGGGGTGCGGCCGGGCCGCACGGCCGTCGCGGACTTCCGTCTCCGTCCGGCGCGTGAGCCGGGCATCGGCACCGTGCAGGGCCGCGTCATGGGCCCCGATAACACGGGGGCCCTCCGGCCGCTGGCCGGCGCGCGGGTGACCATCACGACCGGAGTGCGGTGGGAGCCCGTCGGGCCCATCGAGACGCCGCCCGTGCCGCCGCCCATGGATGCCCGGGAGAGCGACGGCGGCGGTGGCAGTGACAGCGGCGACGGCGAGTGGCCCGAGATGCCCGACCCCGACTGCATCGTGCCACCGGACTTCGACGCGGTGAGCACCATCACCAATCAGGAGGGCGAGTTCTCGCTCAACGCGCCCGCCGGCGAGGGGACGATCGAGGTCTACAAGTTCGGCTATGCCCCCGTGTTCGAGGAGATCGTCATCGAGGCCGGCGCATCGCTGTCGCTGCACTTCGAGCTGGAGCTGTGGGACGTGGACCTCCCGCCGCCTCCGCCCGACGACGAGTTCCCGCCGGGGTCCGACAACGGGGATGAGCCACCGCCTCCACCCGACCTCGAGCCGGAGCCCGATGGCCCGCCCGCGCCGCCGTGGGGCGATGAGGAGAAGCCCGGCGGCGAAGGCTGAGGGGGCAGCAGCACAGACGTGCATTCCATGCACCGGCGCGCGTGAGCGCACCAGGGGCGAGGAGGACACCGGTTGCGCACGGGACGAATACTCCTCATCGGCCTGGCATTCCTGATCCTGGCGAACCTCTGGGTTCGCCAGGGCGCACTTATCACCCTCGCGGCGCAGGTGGCGATGGCGGTGCCTCCGGTTCCGGCCCTCGCCGCCCTGTTGATCCTGCTCGCCGCTCTGCATCTGCTGCGACGTTTCGGGATCACGCGCGAGGACGTCATTGGCGTCTACGCCTTCCTGACCCTCGCGGTCGCCCTGACCTCCGGGGCGGCTATGCGCTTCTTTCTGCCCGCCCTGCCCGTCCCCTTCTACTTCGCGTCGGCCGAGAACCGCTGGGCGGAATTCCAGGGGAATATCCCCGCCTGGATGGTGCCCCAGGGCGACGAGGCCATCCGCCAGTACTTCGAGGGCCTGGAGATGGGCCCCGTGCCATGGGGCGCCTGGGCCGGGCCCCTGGCCCTGTGGCTGGTGTTCTTCGTGGCCTTCTACGGGCTCCTGATGTGCATCGCCCTGGTCTTCCGGCCGGTCTGGGAGCAGGATGAGCACCTGGCCTACCCCATGGCAGAGATGCCGCTGATGCTCGCGGGGTACCGCAAGGATATCCTGCATGGGCTGTGGACTAACGGGCTGTTCTGGGTGGGCTTCGCGCTCATCTGCCTGCATAACGCCTTCAACATCATGAACGCCTTCAACCCGGCGGTCACGGCACTGGGGCTGCAGACCGACCTCAACCCGCTGCTCAACGAGCACCCGCTGACCGCCCTGCGCCCACTCGTGTTCCGCTACCGCCCGCTGATCTTCGGCATCGCCTACCTCATGCCCAGCGACATCGTCATCTCGACGCTATTTTTCTACTTCGTCTACCTCAAGGGCCTGGCGCTGTATGGCGCGCTGGCCGGGCTCAACCTGCCGCAGTTCCCGTTCTCGCGCAAGCAGAGCATGGGCTCGATGGTCGGCATCACGGTGGTGCTGCTCTACAGCGCGCGGCGGCGCATCGCGGAGGTCTTCGGGCGGCTGATCGGCCGCAGCGACGGCTCGAAGTGGCTGCCTATCGGCCTGATCGCCTCCGCCGCGGTCGTTTTCGGCTTCTGGCTGGTGGCGGGGATGAAGTGGTGGATCGTGCTGGTTTACTACGCGCTCATCCTGTCCTCAGCGATCGGGTACATGCGGGGCCGGGCCCTGACCGGCTACCCGCACCACTGGATCAAGCCGCTCGACCAGGAGCGCGACCTCATCATCGACTTCATCGGCACCAGGCGCATGGTGCCGGGAGACAACTTCCGCTCCCTGACACTGCTGACCGTGCAGCACCACCTGTCGCGCGGCTATATCCCGCAGCTCGCGGCATTCCCGCTCGAGGCCTTCAAGATGGCGCGGGAGATCAAGGTTGACGTGAAGCAGATGCTCAACCTGATGATCTGGGCGGTGATCCTGGGGTCTATCGTCAGTTGGTGGATGCACATCGGGACCGCCTACGAGTTCGGCGCGAACGTGCTGGAGGGCGGGACCACCAGCGGTGGGCAGCGCGTGTCGCTAACGGTGCGCTCCTACGACGAGCTGGCCGGATGGATGCGCGGCCATGATGAGCCCGACCGGCCGCACCAGATAGCAGCGCTCTCCAGCTTCACCATCGTCATCGTCCTGGCGGCGCTGCGGCGGATGTTCATCCAGTTCCCGCTGCACCCCATGGGCTTCGTGTTCGCCTTCACCGGCGCAGGGGAGAACGGCTGGGCGGCACTGCTCACCTGCACGATCATCAAGTCGATTGTGCTGCGGCTGGGCGGCATGCGGCTGTACAACCACATGCTGCCCTTCTTCCTGGGAGTGATAGTCGGGCACTTCTTCGCCGCGGGCACGGTCTGGAGCCTCATCGCGAGCTACGGCGGGGAGGGCTTCAACAAGTACCCGGTGTGGTTCTGACTCCCCCTGCCGGATAGCCCCCCTACGATCCGGGCTTGCAGTGGCGCACCGTGACTACACCCCACGAGACATGCCGCCCTCCCGTCACAGGTCAGGGGTTGCTGCGCGGTGAAACAGACCCCGTAGAATGCTCGGGGGGCGACGGAGGGTGACGCAGATGCCAGGCGCCATGCGTCTGATCACGCTGATCTGTGCCATCGCAGCGTCCGTCTACCCATCTCTGCCCGCCCTCGGGGAGCAGATCCTCGCCAATGGCGGCTTTGAGGCCGTCGAGGCGGAACGCGCCGCCGACTGGAGTGCGAAGGGCCCCGTCGCTGTCACGCAGCCCGGCCGCGACAGTGAGACCGCGCTGACGCTCAGCTCCGGCGGCCGCATCCTCCAGTGCTTCGAGCTCGGCCCCGATCTGCTCTATCACGGGAGCGTCTGGGCGCGTGGCGAGGGCGACCTGCGGCTGCTGTTCTATGAGTATACCGAGGGGCCGGGCCAGGGCTACATCTCGGCCTCTCACAGCGGCGCCATCGCCGTGGACGAGGACTGGCGGCAGTACCATCTGTACTACTCAAAGGGCCCCAATGAGGCGCACATCCAGGGGCTTTGCCTCGCCATCTCCGCGGGGGGCGACGGCGCGCAGATCACCATCGACGACGCCTCGCTCGACAGGTCCCCGCTCCCCGATCCACCGCCCAACCTGCTGCCCGACCGACTCGCTGACGCCGACGGCGACGGCCTGCCCGACGGCTGGCACGGCGAGGCCGGGCGCTTGAGCCTGGAGGAGGTCGGAGACGGTATCACCGCCGTCCGCTGCGATGCCACGCTCTTCAGCGATGCCTACCTGCCGCCGGCCGACTTTCACCACTGGTGGAGCTGGCCGCGCTGGGGCGAGCAGCACGGCTCAGGCTGGCCGGCGCTCCCCAGGCCGCTGGGGGGCGCCTACACGGTGCTCCTCGCGAGCGAGCCGGTGCCGGTGGAGCCGGGCCGACGCTACGACGTGGGGTTGCTGTTGCGCCATCTCGAGGTCTTCGGTGAGTTCGTGGGCGTTCGATGGTTCGACGAGGCGATGGAGACGTCGGAGTTCTCCGAGCGCATCGGCTACTCCTTCCAGGCCGGCTACACCTCCGACTGGCAGCGTTACGTGGGACGCGTGACCTCGCCACCGGATGCACGCCACGCCTCGGTGGTGGTGGGCTGCAAGCTCTCCAGCGGCACACTGTGGGTGGCCCAGCCGTCGCTGTCGCCGGGCGTAGGCGCGCCACGCCGCCATGAGCCGCGGTTCGAGCGCGGGCCGGCGCCCCTCAGCCAGGGCGTGCCGGAGGTCGAGGAAGGCGGGCCGACGGTCATTCGAGCGCCGAAGTACGAGCCGGGCGTCTACGAGCGGGACGGCGCGATCATCGTCGCACTCGACAACGGCGTGAACGTGCACATGCTGCTTCACGGAGAGGAGCTGCGGGGGATCGGCGAGGTGAGCTGCGGCGGCTTGCTGCTGCGCAGCCCCAAGGCTCCACCACTGGCGCCGGTGGTGCAGACCGACCCCCAGCGCGAGCACCTCGCATGCATCTACGACGGCTGGGAGGAGCGCGACGGCGCGATCGTGATCCGTTCCACGCTGCATACCGCGGACGGGGGCTCGGACTCGCTGGAGTGGATCCTGGCCCCGACATCGCGCGTGCTGGCCGGGCGCCAATACGAGGGCCTGCGCTACGGCTATCGGGTCCACAGCGAGGCGCCGGTGCTGCGCATCATGGACCGCGCCACCTGGACGCTCGGCGGCGATCCCATGGGCCTGCGGGTCGGACGGCGGCTATACCCGCTTAGCCCATCATCCACATACTGCCTGCAGGCCGCGTATCGCTACGCGGCGGGCAGCTCCTTCGACTACCAGACCGGCGCGCCGGGCACCCTGGTCAGCTTCCTCGACGACTACCACACCGCCCTGCTGATGCGCGCGGCGACGCCTGAGTTCGTGATCCTGCAGGACACGTTCCTCTTCCCCGAGGCGATCGAGGCCGAGACCACGATGAAGAACGTCCTCTTCTGCTCCGAGCCGGGCGGCGCCGACGACTGGGCGCGCATCCGTGACGAGCTCTACGCCGACTGCCGCCGGCGCTTCGACGCACCGCCGGAGGTTCCGCTGGAGCCGGCCGCCATGATCATCGGGTGGGGCAGATTCCGCGGCATCGGCGACCTGCACATCGGCGAGCTGCCCGACGGCCCGGAGCGCCGCGCGGTCTACTACAGATGGGTCGCCGACGAGGTGGTACCACGGATCGCCGATCTGGGGTTCAAGCGCCTGATGATCGTGCTGGGGATGTCGCCCTGGGACTGGCCGAATGACGACCTGACCTCGATTCGCGACGAGTATGCCGAGCCATTCCGCTACCTGTGCGACGCGGCCCACCGGCGTGGGGTGGCGATCATCACCTGGTACGCCACCGCGCGTGGCAAGGACGGCGCGGCGCTGTGGGAGGAGCATCCGGAGTTCATCATCGAGGCCCCCGGCGGCGGGAAGGCCCGCGCCTACTACTCGCCCAAGGCGTGGCCCGCCTACCTGCCCGGAGGCTTCGACGACTACAGCCTCCAGGGACTGGCCGACGCCCGGGAGCGAACGGGCGTTGACGGCCTGTGGATGGACTCGTACTCCAACGCCACCCACCTGCTCACCACGGCCGACTTCAGCGACTGCGTGCACCAGGCCGACGCCCTGCTGCCCTGGCACGCGCGCATCGAGGCCCTGGGCTACTTCACCTGCTGCGAGGGCCACCCACACTGCCTCGGCACGCCGGCGAGCGGCTGGCGCCCGCCCGAGGATTGGTCACGCTTCCGGCCGGAGGTCTACTACAAGACCGCGCCCTACCTGCAACAGCCCTACGGCGAGGTGCCGTCGGAGACCGCGCGCTTCCTGGCCGATGAGCGGATGTTCCACTACTACCGCATGCTGGCCAACCGCTGCTGTCCGATCCTGGACATGGGCCACTTCGGCGACGACGCGGCGGCGATGGCGCGTATCGCGGCGGCGAATCGTGACTTCAACGCGGTGTCGGACCTGATGCAGCGGCGGCGACTGCTGGGGGATGCCGGCGTCGAGTGGCTGTCGCTGGAGGGCCGGGCGGTGTTCGCCTTCGAGCCCACCGAGCTGCCCGTGGCCCCCGGCGTGGCCGTCACGGACGTAACCGCAGGCAAGCCGATCCAGGTTCCGGCCGATGGCAGGCTGGCGGTCGAACGCTATCACACCTACCGCATCGAGTAGGCGCCGCCGGGGGCCGACACCCGGCGCTCCGCGCGCTACGCGTCGGCAGCGGGCGTGCTGTCGCCCGCTCGCTCGCCCCGATCGCCGCTGGTGATCACCCGATGGTAAACGCTCTTCCAGTACTGCGAGACCATCCGCTGGGTGTTGAAGAACGAGCCGTTGAAGGCGATGCAGTAGCGGCGCACACGCGCGAACTCCAGCGGCTGGTCGTAGTACAACGGCATGATGGTGCCCTCGAGCTTGTCATAGAGGTCCGCCCTCTCCCCTGAGGGCTCGGATGTCTCATCGCGGTCGCCGATGGCCCAGCCGGTGATGCCCTCGATGTGCCCCTCCAGCCACCAGCCGTCGAGCACGCTGAGGCTGGGCACGCCGTTGAAGGCGGCCTTCATGCCGCTGGTGCCCGATGCCTCATGGGGCTTGAGCGGGGTGTTGAGCCACACGTCCACGCCTGAGACCAGGTACCCTGCCAGGTCGATGTCGTAGTCCTCGAGGTAGACTACAGGGACATGTCCGCGCAGCTCGCGCGCGGCGGCGAAGACCCTGCGGATCATCTGCTTGCCGCCCTCATCGCGCGGGTGCGCCTTGCCCGCGTAGAGGATCTGCAGCGGCCCGGCCTCGCGCGCTATCCGCTTGAGACGCTCGATGTCGGCGAAGAGTAGATCGGCGCGCTTGTACTCGGTCGCACGCCGCGCGAAGCCGAGGGTGAAGACGCTCGGGTCGAGCTGCTGGCCGCTGCGGCGCCCAACCTCATCCAGGAGCGCCTGCTTGGCGCTCGCGTGCGCCTGCTGGACCTCCTCCAGGGGGATGCCCAGCGCGTAGCGCAGGTACTGGTTGTCCTGCCGCCAGACGGGTATGTGCCGGTCGAACAGCTCGGCGAAGGCGTCTGAGGCCCACATCGCCAGGTCGGCGCCGTTGGTGATCGAGTCCACGGGGTACTCCGGGAACATATCGGCGGAGATCTCCCCGTGGCGGAGCGCGACGCCGTTGACGTGGCAGGAAAAGCGCAGCGCGAGGTACGTCATGTTGAGCGTCGAGTCCTGGCAGCAGCCGATGGCACGGAGCGTCTGTGCACGCCGCGCACCCAGCACGCGGGTGACGAGGTTCCAGTCGAACTTATCGTGGCCCGCCGGCACAGGAGTGTGCGTGGTGAAGACGCAGCGCCTGCGCACGGCCCCAATGTCCTCGTCGGTGATCTGGTCGGGGGGCGCGGCGCCGACCGCCCGTTCCAGCAGGCCCAGGGCCAGCAGCGCGGAGTGCCCCTCGTTCATGTGGTAGATGAGATGCCCGTCCAGCCCGAGAGCGTGCAGCAGCTCAACCCCGCCCAGGCCCAGCAGGGCCTCCTGACAGAGCCGATAGCGGCGGTCGCCACCGTAGAGGTCGTTGGTCAGGGCGCGGTCCCAGGGATCATTCTCCGGCAGGTCGCTGTCGAGGAAGAGGACGTTGACGTGGTGGCCGAAGACACCCTCGATCGGGTAGCGCCACGCCCGCACCTGCACCTCGCGGCCCTCGATCTGGACCGACGCCTGCCACGGCACCGGCTGCAGGATCTGCTCGGGGCTCCAGCGCACCGGTGTCTGGGTCTGGTTACCCTCCGCGTCAAGATGCTGCTGGAAGTACCCGTTGCGGTAGAGCAGCGTGACCGCGATCATGGGCATCCCCATGTCGGCGGCGGCGCGCACCGTGTCGCCGGCCAGGACGCCCAGGCCGCCGGCATAGGTGGGGATGTCGGCGGCCAGGCCGATCTCCATGGAGAAGTAGGCGATGGCCTCCTGGTCGCCGAGCCTGCGCGCGTGCGTATCGCCGAAGCTGAACGGTATTCGGCTCATGGTTGCCTCCTCAAGTACGGGTGTGCGCGGGCCACGGTGCAGGCCTGGGCGGCCTGCCTCGCTATGGCGAGATCAGTACCAGCCGAACTCGTCCAGCGCCTCGACCATGGCGAGAACGTTCTCGGCCGGGACGTCGGCCTGGATGTTGTGCACCGGGTTGAGGATGTAGCCACCGCCGGGCGCGAGGTCATCGATGCGCCGGCGGACCTCGTCCTTGACGTCCTGTGGCGATCCATTGGGGAGCACGTGCTGGGTGTCGATGGCGCCCCAGAAGATGAGTCTGTCTCCGAACTGCTGCTTCAGCGCAGCCGTGTCGCCCATCCCGGCGGCGTTCACCTGCACCGGGTTGAGGATGTCGATCCCGGTCTCGACCACCTGGGGAAGCAGATCGACCACCGAGCCGCAACTGTGAAAGAAGAGCTTCGCCTGGGGAGCCCCCCGCTTGATCTCCTCATGGTACTCGACGTAGAGGGGCTCAAGCAGCTCCTGGAACCACTCCTTGCGGATCATCGGGCCGTCCTGCAGCCCCAGGTCATCGCCGATGTAGAAGATATCGACGTAGGGGCCGACGCGCTCGAGCACGGTGCGCGCATAGGCGATCTTGATCCGCACGATGTGCTCCAGGATGGCCTCGGTCACCGGCCTGTTGACGAGCAGGTTCATGTAGCCCTGATCGTAGCCCTGCACCCACAGGAGCAGCTCCAGCATGCCGGCGCCGTAGCCGCCCACAATCACCGGGTAGTCGCCCGAGGCCTTGATCTCGCGGCAGGCCTGCTCGATCGCGTCCAGGTCCAACTCCGCGACCGGGTCGGGCCAGGGATGGGCGTCCACCTCCTCGACCGTGTCGGCCCCGGCCAGTGGGTGGGCGCACATGTCGTAGTAGAGCCCACCATCCTTGGGCATGCGGCGCTTGATGCCCCACTCGCAGGTGTAGTAGAGGTAGCTCTGGTCCTCCTCCACGTTCTGGATGCTGCGGCCGGGGAGCTTCGTGTAGGTGCTGCGTGTGTCAACGCCGAGCACCCGCAGCACCTCCTCGTGCGGCATGGCGAGCTGCTGCAGCGGATCGAACAGCGGCTTGGGCTCAAGGTCGGTCATCCCCAGCGCCTCGAGCAGATTGTCGTAGGCGATGCGATGGATGCCCGTCACGAAGGTGGTGCCCAGGTCGAATGGCACCCTATCGGGCTCCTGATGGTTGAGTGCGGCCAATACGCGTTCGCGCGGGGTCATCTGTCCCTCCGTCCTGCAGCATGGTGTCACCACTTGATTGTACGCGCGCCGGGAGGGACGGGTCAAGCGCGCGTTGACTCCCGGCCGGGGCGCGCCGTATAATCAGCGTTCGCCAGCGAGCAACGAGCGGACGGGCCAGAGAGTGATGGACGTGTCGGCGAGATCACCGGCCGAGACGGCAAGCGAGGCCGAGGCGCCCCCGGGGGCGCCCTCGCCCTGGGCCTACGCCCTGCTGGCGACGGTGCCACTCAACTGGGGCTTCAACTTCATCTCGCTGAAGGTGCTCAAGCAGGACTTCAGCGTGATCGGTCTGCTGTCGGCTCGCTACGTCCTGATGGTGATAGCGCTGTTCGTGACGCTATGGGCGTTTGAGCGCGAGGTAGCCATCCGCCGCGAGCACCTGCGCTACTTCATCGGCTTCGCCTTCGTCACCGTTTTCATCTACCAGATGTGCTTCGCGGCCGGGGTCTTCTACACGCTCGCCGCCGAATCAGCGCTGCTGATCTCCACCGCGCCCATCTGGGCGGCGATCATGAACCACTTCCTGGGCTGGGAGCGGCTGAGCCGGCGGCAGGCCGTGGGCACGCTGCTGGGGTTCGGCGGCACGGCCGGCGTTATCCTCGGCGGGCTGGGGGCCCGGAACGTGCCCGAGCATCACCTCTTCGGCCTGGCGATCATGGTGGTGGCGGGCATCCTCTGGGCCTGCTACGCCGTCTTCTCGCGGCCGCTGCTGCGGCACTACTCGCCGCTGAAGGTGACCGCCTGGCTTCACCTCATCGGGGCCGTCGGCCTGATACCGCTGGGCGCGAAGCACGCGCTGGCCGTGGACTGGTTCAACCTCTCGTGGCTCACCTGGCTGTGCTACTTCCACTTCTCGCTTCTGGCGGGAGTGTATGGCTTTGTGGTATGGTACCGCGGTGTGGCGACGATCGGCTCCTCACGCACGGTGCTCTTCCAGTACTGCGTGCCGATCGTGGCGACGCTTCTGGCCTACCTGCTGCTGCACGAGGAACCGACGATCGTCCAGGTGGCGGGCATCGTGGTGACGCTGGCGGGCCTGAACCTGGCCGTGCCCGCCAGTGGAGGCCGCCGCACCGCCGACGACGGTGAGACCGGCGAAGAGTACGAGCCTGCGGCCGCCGGGTCAGGGGAGTGAGTGGGATGAGGGCCCTGGTGTTCAGCGACGTGCACGGTGAGATGCAGAAGGTGCGGGAGCTGATGCGGCTGGCTCCCGAGCTTGACTGCGACTTCGGGCTGTTCTGCGGCGACATCGTGAGGGGCAGGGCGCGTGGGAGCGAGTTCATGGCGGCCAAGGAGCAAGGGCGGGAGCCGGACATGTGCGCTGAGGAGGTCCGGGTGGAGCGCGCCGAGGACTACGCGCTCTACGCCGAGTTCTACGGGACCCTGCGCCCCTCTCCCTTCCCTCTCTACGGCGTTCCGGGCAACATGGACGCGCCCGAAGGCCGCTACCTGACCTGCAGTCTGGCCGAGGAGGGCGGGGACTCGAGGCTCGAGGTCGTGCACCGCTCTCTCGCGCGATATGGCGACTGCATCATCTGTGGCCTGGGCGGCGAGATAACCCAGGTGAATCGCGAGGAGTTCTTCGTCCTGCAGTACCCGCGCTGGGAGGCGATGCACACCTTCCGGCTGTTCGACTTCGTCGCCGGCCGGCGTATCATGGTGCTGCATACCCCGCCCATCGGCGAGGTCGTTGACCGCGATGACGGCGGCCACAAGGGCTGTGAGGTGGTCAACGAGCTGATCCACACCTATCGGCCCATCCTGGCGGTCTGCGGTCACGCGCACGACGCCGCCGGCTACGAGATGGTGGCGAACACACATGTGCTTAACCCCGGCGCGCTGAAGTCGGGCCACTACGCGGTCTTCGACCTCGAGACCGAAGAGGCGGAGCTTCGCGAGATCTGAGCACGTACGGTCATCGAGAAGGATGGGCAATGGACACACTGGACGAGGCGATTGAGGCCCTCGCTCGCGGGGGCTTCGTGGCGCTTGAGGACCACCCCGAGCGTGAGAACGAAGCGGACATCCTGCTCGCCGGCGAGCACGCCACCGGCGAGCGCATCAGCTACCTGGCCACCCACGCGCGCGGGCTGATGACGGTTGCGGTCGCGGACGAGATACTCAGACGCCTGGAGATCGCGCTTCTGGAGCCCCGCTACAGCGCGCCCAACGCGCCGCGCATGGCCGAGCCGGTGGATGCGGTCGAGGGCATCACCACCGGGGCCTCCGCCTTCGACCGCGCGGTCACGGTGCGCCGGCTCGCCGACCCCCACGCGCGGCCGGAGGACTTCTCACGGCCCGGCCACGTCTTCCCCCTGTGGTGCGCGCCGGGCGGGCTGGCCGAGCGTCGCGGCCATACCGAGGGCGCGGTCGCACTCGCTCGCCTCGCCGGCCTGCGGCCGGTCGTGGCCATCTTCGAACTGATGGCCGAGGACGGGCACATGGCTCGGGACGAGCAGGTGCGCGAGTTCGCCCGCAGGCACGGCATGCCGCTGATCAGCGTGGAAGAGCTGGCACGGCACACAGTCTGAGGACCGGAGGCGACGGCGATGGAGCTGCGCCTGGCCTACGGCCGCACCGAGCAGAGCGTGGAGGTCGCGGACGAGCGGGTCCTCGAGGAGATCCGCCTGCCGAGCCCCGAGGGCGTCGAGGACGTGGCGGCCGCGCTGGCGGAGGCGATGGACAGCCCCATCGGCCCGCCGCTCGACGAAGTGGTCCGCTCCGGCGACAGCGTGGCGCTGATGACGGTGGACTTCACCCGGCCCAACCCCTCACCGATGCTCTGGCCGCTGATCGAGCGCATCGAGAGCATCGGAGCGAGCTGGGAGATCGTCATCGGGCTGGGCAACCACCGGCCGATGACGGCCGCCGAGCTCGATGGCTTCATCGGCACCCACGACGTGCTGCAGTCGGACTCGCGCGGCAAGCAGTGGCGGCTGGGCGAGACCTCCCACGGCACGCCCATCGAGGTCTCGCCGCTGATACGCGACGTCGATCGCCGCATCGTCTGCGGCTTCATCGAGCCCAGCTACATCGCGGGCTTCTCGGGCGGCCGGAAGATGATCCTGCCCGGCGTCTCCTCCTACGAGGCGATCACCCACAACCACTTCCTGATCCTCACCCAGGGACGCAAGCTCGGGGTGCTGGATGGCAACCCCGTGCACCAGGACATGACGGAGGCGGCGCTGGCGGTGGGTGTGGACTTCATCTGCGATGCGGTGGTCAACCCCGACGACAGCTACGCCCGCATCGTCTGCGGCGACCTCGTCGAGGCGCACCGCCAGGGCGCGGTGCTCTCGCGCCAGATCTACGAGCACAGGGTGCGGCAGAGGGCCGACATCGTGATCTGCACCTCCGGGGGCTGGCCCTACGACATCGACATGGTGCAGGCGAAGAAGACGCTGGTGCCGGCACTGGAGTGCGTGCGCGAAGGCGGCGCCATCATCCTGCTCGGAGAGTGCGAGGACGGCTGGGGCGGCGAGGAGCCCTTCCGCCGCCTGCTGGAGAGTGAGGACCCGCAGGCGATCATCGCCGAGATGCGCCGGCGCCTGGCCGACGGCGACGTGGAGTGGCACTGGGCACCGTGCTCGACCGGCTTTCTGTTCTCCTCAGTGGTGCACGACCTCGGCGCGCAGCTTATCGTGGTCTCGGAGCTGTCCGAGGACATCGAGCCGACCTTCGCCGACGCGGCTCCGGACCTGCCTACCGCGCTGGCAATGGCCGAGGAGCGCCTGGGACCCGCTTCCTCGGTCATTGCCCTGCACGATGGGCGGCGGGTCATCTGCCGCTGACGGCGACGAGGCCCGCGGCGAGTAGCCGCGGGCCTCATCGAGCACAGGACTGCCGGGATCGCCGGTCAGTCATTCCACACGATGTTCCAGGGCGGCGCCGTCGAGGAACTTCTGCTTGTTCAGCGACTTGACGTGCCCGTCGCAGAACACCACGTTGAACTGCCCGTTGTGCCGGTCGGGCCCCCGGCGATCGGTGCGGTCGTACCCCGAGATGCTCCGCAGGCGCGCGAGCGTATTGTCGCTGGAGATGAGGAAGGTCGGATAGGCGTCGAAGATCAGGTAGGTTTGCACCGGGGACGTGATCTCGGTCTCGTGCAGGCCCTGCGTGCCGTCGTAGTTCCAGGTGTAGTTGCCGTTCACCGTGCCGCTTGTGTCGCGGTAGCCGCTGGTAGCCGCTGGGGCAGAAGAAGATCTGCTTGTTCTGCACGTAGGGCATCAGCCACAGTGGCCAGTAGTCATACGTGCTCAGGTCGGTCCTTGTCACCCCGAAGAGGTCCTGGCCCACGACGTTGTTCATCCACGGGATGTACATCTGATCGTAGTCCGTCAGGTACATCTTGAACGCCAGCCCGATCTGCTTCAGGTTGCTCTGACAGCTCGACTGTCTCGCCTTCTCCCGTGCCCGGGCGAAGACCGGGATATTGCGTTCCTCCTTGGCGCCGAGGGCGGCGCCTGGCTGATCCGGCCGTAACAGGCTACGCGTGCATTGTGTACGTGGAACCACGCAAGTCGTGCTCATAGTCGCGACAGAGCATCATTGCCCCCCACTCCTCTCTCTGGGCCGCGCTCGCTAGTAGCGCCAGTACCCTGCCGGCGCGGCCGGCGAGGTCACGAGGCTCTCCCGCGAGAACCACTTGGCGTGGCCGTCGCACAGCCCCATGTTCCCCCCGCCGTTGTGGCGCGCGGGCAGGTAGGTCGAGTCCCGGCGGTAGAGGTACCGCATCCCGCTGTTGTAGCCGCGCACGCTCGAGTCCTCGGAGTCGCCCAGCAGGATGGTCTGTGCCGGGTACAGGATATCGGCCAGGGGCGTAGAGTAGTGGTCCTGCAGGGTACCGCTACTGTGCTGGTACCCGAACTCCTTGTAGTTCCAGCCATAGCCGGGTGTCCCTGCGGCGGGATTGCCGCGCGGCTGGCTGGGGCACTTGAGGACCTGGTCGTTCTTGATGTAAGGCTCGAGCGCTTCGTACCAGTAGGTGTAGGTGTTTGACGGGAGGTGGTTATCGTTGGTCGTCCAGTGAGAGGCGACGGGCAGCGTCTCATCGTAATCCTGGGCGTACTGCATCACGGCGAGCATTATCTGCTTGACGTTGCTCAGGCAGCTCGACTGGCGCGCCTTCTCACGAGCGCGCGCGAAGACCGGGAACAGGATCGCGGCGAGGATGGCGATGATCGCGATCACGACCAACAGCTCGATCAGGGTAAAGCCCTTTTTCATGTGCGTCGTCTCCTTTCACTTCCGGCTGCGAGTGAGCAGCGGTTATGAACGAGGTCGGCCCATGTGGTCAGACCACGATGGGGCCGGCCTCGCGTATAGCCGTGTGCACGCCCGGCGAGTGCTCGGCGCCGCCGGCCACGACAGACGTAGCGGCCGGCACGGCCCGTGTTATGCTGCAGCAGCGGGTGTGCACGGTGAACATCCGCCGCGCCTCTTGGCTCAGCGGCATATATGGCTCCCGCGCTACTATGCACCATTTGCCGGAACCGTCAAGTTAAGTGATTGCGAACGCGCTCGGCGGTACTTGCGCCCCGCGTCTGCCTCCCGGTGTTGACGCTCTCCCGCCCGACTGCTACCATGCGTGCACGGCCAATTCCGGCGCGAACGCGAGGTTGTGGCAACGTGCCAGGCCAACAGGCCCACGATCAGGTCGACCAGGACCCCATCGAGCAGCTCGCCAGGGCGAGGCTGGCGATCCTCGAGCAGGTCTCCAAGGTGATCGTCGGCCAGGACCGCGTGATTGAGGAGCTGCTGATCGGCCTGTTCGCGCAGGGCCACTGCCTCTTCATCGGAGTCCCGGGGCTGGCCAAGACGCTGCTGGTGCAGACGGTGTCTCGCGCGGTGGACCTGAGCTTCTCGCGCGTGCAGTTCACGCCCGACCTGATGCCCGCCGACATCACGGGTACGGACATCCTCGACGCCGACCCCGAGACGGGCGAGCGCTGCTACCGCTTCGTCCCCGGCCCGATCTTCGCCAACGTGCTGCTCGCGGACGAGGTCAACCGCGCCCCTCCCAAGACCCAGAGCGCGCTGCTGCAGGCCATGCAGGAGCGAGAGGTGACGGCGGGAGGCAGCACATATGTGCTGCCCAGCCCGTTCTTCGTGCTTGCGACGCAGAACCCGATAGAGCAGGAGGGCACATACCCTTTGCCCGAGGCCCAGCTCGACCGTTTCCTGCTCAGTGTCTACGTCGGCTACCCCGACCACGATGACGAGAAGCGGATCGTAGAGGAGACCACGTCGGCCTACGATCCGCAGGTCGAGCAGGTGCTGGGGGCGGAGCAGATCGTGGCCCTTCAGCGCGTGATTCGCGAGGTACCCGTGGCCGACCACGTGCTCGACTACGCCGTGCGCCTGTCGCGGTCGAGCCGTCCGGAGGACCCGCTGGCACCGGAGTTCACGCGCCGGTGGGTGGCCTGGGGCGCCGGTCCTCGGGCCTCCCAGACCCTGGTGTTGACCGCGAAGACGCGAGCGTTGCTCTACGGCCGCCCCGTCCCGTCCATCGAGGACGTGCAGGCCATGGCGCAGGCCGCCCTCCGCCACCGCATCATCACCAGCTTTGCGGCGGAGGCGGAGGAGATCGACAGCGCGCAGATCGTCGAGAGTCTGCTCGAGGCGGTGCCTGCCCCGTGAGGATCACCCGCCAGTTGCTCTCGGCGGGCGGAGTCGTGGTCCGGCGCGACCATCACGGCACGCGCGTGCTGGTGCTGCACAACCGCGATGACGACGAGTGGCGCCTGCCCAAGGGGAAGCTCAGGGAGGGGGAGAGCGCCGCGCGAGCCGCCGAGCGCGAGGTGCTGGAGGAGACGGGGCTGCGCGTGGAGGCGGGGCGTTACATCGGCGTCACGCACTACTTCTACCTCGACCCCTGCGGTGCCGGCCGCGTGAGCAAGTTCGTCTTCTTCTTCGAGATGTCGTCCGCGGAGGGCCGCGTCACGCTGGAGGAGCGGACCTTCGATGACGCCGAGTGGCTGGTGCCCGTGCAGGCCGTCGAGCGTCTGAGCTGGGAGAACGAGCGCGAGATGGTCGCCCGCGCGATGCAGTGGCGATAGCCCGTACACGCACAAAGGCGCCGCGCGAGAGCACGGCGCCCCGGTGGGCCTGTCGTCCTGCTGGACTACTCCGGGACGAAGGGGAGCAGCGCCATTTCACGGGCGCGCTTGATGGCGTGCGCAAGCTGGGCCTGGTGCTTGCGGCAGGTGCCCGTCTGCCGCGCCTTGCGAATCGCGAACTCGTCGTCGAGGTAGCGCTTCAGTAGCGGCACGTTCTTGTAGTCGAGCACGTTCTCCTCGGGTGCCACGCAGAAGCGGCAGACCTTCCTTTTCCGCCGACCCCGGCCGCCGCCACCACCACGCCGCTCTCTGTCCCTGTCATGTCGGGCCACGGTGCATCCTCCTGTTCGGTCATGTCCGGTCCTGCGACGGGAGATGATACCGGAAGCGGCGCATGGGCGTCAAGCCCGCGATGCCGTGGCGCTGTTCGGATGCGTCCGCTCGCCGCCTAGGTATGCTCGCCCAGCCGGTCGAGACAGATGGCCGCGGCCACTACCGCGGCCGTCTCGGTGCGCAGGATGTGCGGCCCCATGCTCACCAGCGTCACTCCGGCCTCCTGGGCCGCCGCCTCCTCGCTGAGGTCGAAGCCGCTCTCGGGCCCGATGAACAGCGCCAGTCGCTCGGCGGTCAACTCCGCCGCTACCTGTCCGAGCGACGGCGCGCCGCTGCCCGCCAGGCCCGCCGACGGCATGATGCCGGGCGCGCCCGAGGAGCGGAACCGCTCCAGCGCCTGCTCCCACGCCATCGCCGCCCGGACCTCGGGAATGGCGGGCCGCCCGCACTGCCTGGCGGCCTCGCGCACGATGCGCCGCCAGCGCTCGAGCTTGCGCTCGGCGGCCTGCGGCCCCAGGCGCACCACGGATCGCGCCGACAGGACCGGCACGAAGCACGCCACGCCAAGCTCCGTGCACATACGCAGCGCCACTTCGTATCTCGACGCGCGCGGCAGGCCGTGGTAGAGCGCGAGCTTCGCGCGCGGCTCGCTCCGGGATTGGCTTGGCGCGCCGAGCCGGGCGGTGAGCGTGTCCGCCCCGACCTCGACGACCGTCGCCTCGCGCTCCGCCCCCCGGCCGTCAACGACCGTGAAGCGGTCGCCCACCACCATGCGGAGCACCTTGAGCAGGTGATGAGCATCACCGCCCACGATCTGCGCCTCGTCGCCGCCGATCTGCTCATCATCGAGGAAGACGCGAGTCATCTTCGGCCTCCCCGGTCGCGGCGTGCCATACAGACGAACCCGATCCAGTCCCCGGCCAGGCGCGGCAGCACACCCTCGAAGGGCGCGGCCCGAAGCGCTTTGAGCACCTCGGCCTCGCGGCTGAGCGGGACCCCCGTGCAGAGGTAGAACCCGCCCGGCAGCAGCACCTCCGCGGCCGCCGGCGCCTCTCGGGCGACCACGACCGGGTCGATGTTCGCCACCACCATGTGCCAGCCCGGATCGACGCCGTAGAGCGTATCGGTGACCTCGACCGAGACCACCGACGCCAGGTCATTGCGCGCGATGTTCTCGGCGGCCACGGCGGCCGCGTGCTCGTCGCAGTCGATCGCCAGCACCTCGCGCGCGCCCAGCATCGCGGCGGCGATCGCCAGAATCCCCGACCCGCAGCCGAAGTCGATCACGCGCTGGCCGCGGCGCACCCGCTGCTGCAGCTCCCGCAGGCACAGGCTGGTGGTCGCATGCAGCCCGGTCCCGAATGCCAGGCCGGGATCGAGCTCGATCACGATGTCGTCGGAGCGTGGGGCCAGCTTCGGACTCGGCCAGGGCTCCCAGGTGGGCTTGAGCACGATGCGGCGGACGCGCACGGGGGCGTACTGGGCCCGGAACGCCTCGATCCAATCTTCCTCGGGCTCGGGCTCGACCTCGACGCGGAATGGCCGGGGAAACAGGTCGCGCGGCACAGCCGCGAGTGCCTCGCGCGCGCACCGATCGACGTCGGCCACGGCGTCGGCCGTTGGGTACGGACCGGCGTAGCCGGTGAGGCGCACGGGATCGTCTCCATCGGTGATGATGCCGTTGGGCGAGAGGGAGAGGAGCGCGGACGCCGCCGCGTCCGCGGCCCGCGCCGGGCACCGGACCGTCACCCGCATCCAGATGCGGGCGTTCCCCGCCGGGGGCATCTCAGCCCTCCCCGCTGAGTACCTGCCGGATGCGATCGAACAGGCTGCTGCCGTCCGGCGGCTGGATCCGCTCGCCGCGGCGCAGCGCGAACTCCATCAGCAGGCGCCGTTGGTCCTCATCAAGGTTCCTGGGCGTCACCACGCGCAGGCTAACGA
Organism: Candidatus Zipacnadia bacterium; assembly: GCA_029820945.1. GTDB lineage: Bacteria > Armatimonadota > Zipacnadia > Zipacnadales > UBA5352 > JALGUJ01. The sequence continues at coordinate 31,045 of JALGUJ010000082.1, forward strand.
TCTGCTGTCCGCGCCGCCCACCGTGGAGGGGCGGTAGCCCCTTGCCCGCGAGCTTGATGCTGTCGCCGTGCTGGGTGCCGGGCGGGATGGTCACCTCCACGTCACCTTCGAGGGTCGGCACGGTGATGGTGTCGCCCAGCGCAGCCTGCGCGAAGGTGATGTCGAGCTCCATCAGCAGATCCTGGTTCCGTCGCGCGAAGAGTTCGTGGGGTTCAACGTGCACGTGGATGATCAGGTCGCCGGGGATGCCGCCGCCCTCCGGCACGTGCCCGTGCCCGGCCATGCGAATGGCCTGTCCGTCTGAGATGCCGGGCGGGATGGTGACGAGCACCTTCTGCCGGGCGTTCACGACGCCGTGCCCGCCGCACTCCGGGCAGGGCTCGGTGATGACCGAGCCCCGCCCGCCACACTGCGGGCATGTGCCCGTGGTGATCATGGCGCCGAAGAGCACCTGGCGGCTCTGGCTCACCTGCCCGGTGCCGCCGCAGAGGGGGCATGTGGTGGGGGATGACCCGGGCGCGGCGCCGCTGCCGCCGCAGGTCTCACATTCGGCCTGGCGGGTAACCTCGACCTCGGCCTCCACGCCCTGGAGGACCCCATGCAGGTCGATGGCCATCTCGTAGTGCAGGTCGGCGCCGCGGGCTGGCTCTCGGTGGACGCCGTGCCCGTTGAAGCCGCCAAACAACTGGTCGAACAGATCGAAGAAGTCCGTCGTGGCCCCGAAGCCCGCGAGGCCGCCGTTCTCATCGCCGTAGCGGTCATAGCGCCGCCGCTTCTCGGGGTCCGACAGCACCGCGTAGGCCTTGCTGATCTCCTTAAACCGCTCCTCCGCGCCCTCCTCCCGGCACACGTCCGGGTGATACCGTCGGGCCAGGCGCCGGTAGGCGCGGCGTATCTCCTCCTGGCTGCAGCCCGGGCTGACGCCCAGAGCTCTGTAGTACTCGCGTGGCACGGCTATCGCGCCCTCCCGGATGGTCAGGACTCGGGTTCGAGCTCCTCGTCGTCCAGTTCCTCCTCCAGGTCCAGCTCCTCTTCCTCTTCCTCTTCCTCTTCCTCGAAGTCCTCATCGATGACGTCGTCGGTGGCGATGCCGAACAGGTCGCCCCCAAGCAGGTCCTCCTCGGTTAGCCGCGGCTCCTCTTTGCGCGCTCCCGGCTTAACCTCAGGCTCGTCACCGGGCTCGCCCGGCTCCTTGACCACGACCTTCCCCGCGGCGATCTCCGCGAGAGCGATGGTCAGAGGATTGTTGGAGTTGATCTTGACCAGGGGCACCGCGCCGTGTTTGAGTTGGCGCGCGCGCTTCGCCGCCCCCACCACCAGCGGATACCTGCCGCCAACCCTGTCCGACAGCTCCTCGATCGTGAAGCTCTCCACTTGGCAGACGCCTCCCTGCAAAGGAGTAGACGCGCCACGCGCGCCGCGGGTTAGGTCCTTGGTACACCAACACAGCCCGCTCCAGATGCGCAGAACGGGCAGGAGCGGGCGCAATCAGCACATTGCTCGATCACCGCGTTAGTATACGTCCCCGCGCGGACGATGTCAAATGCCTCTCTGGTGCTTGAGAGCATCCAGATTCCTGTGCATGACACACGGACGCCCCCGTCCGCAGGTCGTTGCTCTGCAGGCGTTCGCGCCGCAACGGGGTTGCCTTCACCCCCGTCCCTCCCGCCCAGGAGCGGGAGGCGCAGGCACGGGACGTCGCCGCTCGGTGCCCGCAGCCACACGAATCTGGATGCCCTCCTGGTGCTTGTGGGAGCACAGTGGTAATGTCCGGTTGGTGCACATTAGAAATGTCGTCCGCGCGGGGGGGAATGCCCCCCCGCACGCTCCAGCGTGAGCCTGGGTACGCTCTCGCCGCGTCGTCTCGCCCTTGCGGTGCCCTCCCGCTTGACAGGACAGCGCCCGGGCGCTACCCTCGTGCTCGGGCCGCGCGCTCTCCGGGGCGGCAGCAGACCCGGCCCCCGCGCGGACAGAGCCACTCCCGGTGCGCCTGGAGCAAGCGTCTTCACTGAGGGCCGCCACGACCATGGCAGTCATCGAAGCCATCGACCTGACCAAGACCTTTGGCGGTCCACGCAGCCGCCCCGTCCTCGACCGCATCAACCTGAGCATCGAGGCGGGCGAGGTGTTCGGATACCTGGGGCCCAACGGAGCCGGCAAGACCACGACCATCCGCATCCTGCTGGGCCTGCTCACGCCGACGGAGGGCGTGGTCCGCGTGTTCGGCGGAGTGCCCGGCGAACGCGACGAGCTGCGCGCCCGCCTTGGCGTGCTGCTTGAGAACAGCGGGCTGGACGATCGCATGACCGCCTTTCAGAGCCTCGACTATCACGCCCATCTCTACGGCTGCCGCGACCGCAGGCGCAAGATCGAGCACCTGCTGGAGTTCGTGGGCCTCGCCAACGAGCGCAACGCCAAGATCGGGACGTTCTCCACCGGTATGAAGCGCAAGCTCGGGCTCGCGCGCTCCATCGTGCACGACCCTGACATCCTGTTTCTCGATGAGCCCTCCGCGGGGTTGGACCCCGAGGCCCAACTCATGGTGCGCGAGCTGCTCCAGGAGCTGGCCCGCACTCGCAACATCACTGTCTTCATCAACTCCCACCATCTCGACGAGGTGCAGCGGCTATGCACCCGCATCGCGATCCTCCACCGCGGCCGCATCCGCGCCAGCGACAGCGTCGAGAACCTCCGTCGCGGGGCGGGCCAGGATCGCATTGAGGTCCGCCTCGCTGACGCCCCGCAGGCCGCGCGCGCCGCCGGACTGCTCCGCGAGCGCGGGCGGCTGGCGCGGATCTCCGTTGATGGCGACCGGGTCGTCGCGACCGGCAACGGCATGCGGGCGCCGGAGATCGTCACCGCCCTGGTGCATGCCGGCCTGGAGATCGAAGAGGTGCAGCGCCCGGCCAGAAGCCTCGAGGAGGTCTACTTCGAGATCGTGCGTGACGAGGGGGTGACGGCGTGAGGCCGCTCGAGCAGATCCTGACCATCGCTCACAAGGAGGTCAGGGAGATCCTCACTAACAAGGGGCTCGTGTTCTCGGGCATCTTCTTCGCCGCGTGGTTCAGCATCATGACCGGGATGGGCATCATGGAGGAGGAGACCGGCCGCCAGGCGCAGCTCAACAACTCGCTCTTCTACATGGGAGCGCTCATCGGCCTCTTCGTGGGCTACATCTACTCGGGCCAAACCTACCTGCGCGAGAAGCAGAGCGGGATCGTCGAGACCCTCCTGTGCGCGCCGGTCTCGCTCCGCAGCATCTGGATCGGGAAGGCCCTTGGGGTCGCGTTGCCCTCGTATCTGCTGTCGCTGCTCGCGGCCGTGACCATCACGCTGGTCGCGGGGGCGCGCTCGGCCGAGGCACTCCATCCGAGCACCACGGTGGTATTCCACCTCGTGGTCGTGATGCCCATCTTCATCACCGCGGCCGTGGCGCTGATGGGCTTCGCTCAGCTCATGCTGGGCATGCGCGAGAACATGGTGGTCAACATGCTCACCATCATGATCCTCTTCGCGGCGCTGGCGGCCACGCGCCTGATCGTCGAGGACGCGGAGTTCGTCACCTGGCTCGCCGTCGGCGGCCTGGCCGGTGCCTCCATCGCCCTCCTCGTCATCACGAGCCTGCTCGGCCGCTTCCTCAGCCGCGAGCGGATCGTGCGCACCATCTCATAGCTCCCCTCCCGGCCTGATCGCCGCGCTGCCTCCGTTCACACGCCGCACGCTTTGTGGTATCATCTGCGGCCGCGGGCGCTCAAGGAACAGTGGACGGGCGCCCGTGCGTTCTTGACCGTGGCGCTCCCTGCATGGAGAGGGGTCGGCTCGTGGCTTCCGAGATCGACGCTCTGGCTGAAGAGATCGTACAGAGACGGACGTTCCTCGATCGCATCCGCGAGGAGGTAGGCCGAGTCATCGTCGGGCAGGACGCGATGGTCCATCGCCTGCTCATTGCGCTGCTGGCCGACGGGCACGTGCTCGTCGAGGGCGTTCCCGGCCTCGCCAAGACACTCACGGTCAGGACGCTCGCCCGCACCCTCGACACCGGATTCCAGCGCCTTCAGTTCACCCCGGATCTGCTGCCCGCCGACATCATCGGCACCATGGTCTACGACGAGCGCGATCGCACGTTCTACGCGAAGAAAGGCCCCATCTTCTCGAACCTGATCCTGGCCGATGAGATCAACCGCGCGCCCGCCAAGGTCCAGAGCGCCCTGTTGGAGGCCATGCAGGAGCGGCAGGTTACCATCGGCGAGCAGACCTTCCCCCTCGATGTCCCATTCCTGGTGATGGCGACCCAAAACCCCATCGAGCAGGAGGGCACCTACCCGCTTCCCGAGGCCCAGGTTGACCGCTTCATGCTCAAGCTCAAGGTGATCTACCCGCACAAGGATGAGGAGCTGCAGATCCTGCAGCGCTGGACCACCGGCAGTGAGCCGACCGCCGAGCCCGTCGCCTCGCTCGATGAGCTGGAGGCCGCCAGGGAGCTGGTGGTGCGGCTGTACATCGATGAGCGCGTGCAGCGCTACATCGTGGACCTGGTGTGCGCGACGCGCGACCCGGCGTCGTACGGTCTGGAGCGGCTCGAGCCGCTCATTGAATACGGCGCCTCGCCGCGCGCGACCATCTACCTCACGCTGTGCGGCAAGGCCAACGCGTTCATGGAGGGCCGCGGCTACGTGACTCCCGACGACGTGCTCGCCATCGGCATGGACGTGCTGCGCCACCGCATCATCGTCAGCTATGAAGCGGAAGCGGAGGAGGTCACCCCCGAGGACGTCGTGCGCACCATCTTCGACCACGTTGAGGTGCCCTAGCGTGGCCCGCGACGGGCTCTCCCCGCACGACGACGAGGCGGTCGCCCTCACCAGGCGGCTGCTGGCACAGGTGAGGCGCCTGGAGATCCGCGCCCGCCACCTCGCCGAGGACCTCTTCGCCGGCAGCTACCGCTCCGTCTTCAAGGGCAGCGGCATCGAGTTCGCCGAGGTGCGCCGCTACTCCCCGGGCGACCCGATCGGCGACATCGACTGGAACGTCACCGCCCGCACCGGCTACCCGCACGTCAAGGAGCACGTGGACGAGCGCGAGCTCACCGTGCTGCTGGTGGTGGACGCCAGCGGCTCGGTGGACTACGGCAGCATTGACCGCCGCAAACAGGACGTGGCGGCCGAGGTCGCAGGACTGCTGGCCTTCTCCGCCATCCGCAATAACGACAAGGTCGGCTTGGTGATGTTCGCCGATCAGGTTGACATGTACATCCCGCCCGAGAAGGGCCGCCAGCAGGGCCTGCGCGTGATCCGCGAGATGCTGCACCACCGGCCGCGCGGCAGCGGCACCGACATCGCCGAGGCGTTGGAGTTCGTCGGCCGAGTCCTCACCCGCCGGGCCATCGTCTTCCTGATCTCGGACTTCCACGACGAGGGCTTCCTGCGCGAGCTGTCCGTGGCCGCACGCCGCCACGACCTGATCGCGGTGCGACTCATCGACCCGCGCGAGCGTGACCTGCCGGCGGCCGGCCTGGTGGAGCTGGTGGACGCTGAGGACGGCACGCACCTGCTGCTGGATACGGTCTCCGAGGACTTCCGGCGGCGGCTCGCCGCCGACCTGGCGGTGCAGCGCGAGGAGCAGGGACGGGAGATGACCCGGCGCGACGTGGACCTGATCGAGCTGCCCACCGATGGCAGCGCTGTTGACCCCCTCGTGCGCTTCTTTGACCTGCGCAGGAGGCGCCTGCGGTGAGAGCGATAGCGGCGGCCACCGTGTGTCTCGCGCTCCTGCCGCCGCACGTCTCGGCGGACGACCACGGCGAGGTCCCGCGGGTGAGCATGACGGTTGAGCCCGCGACCGGCACGGTGGGCGACATCTTCACCGCCACGGTGCAGATCGAGGCCCCCACCGACGTCGCGCTGTCCTTGCCCGGGCGCGACGCCGACCTGGGCGACGTCGAGGTGCGGTCGGCCTCCCGCTCGCAGGAGGAGCTTGCTGACGGTCGCAGGCGCACCACGCTCCGCTATGAATTCAGCGTCTGGGAGGTGGGGGAGAGCACCGTGCAGGCGCCCCCAATCGCCTGGCGCCGGGGCGACGATGCTCCCCAGCAGGCCGAACGCCCGGAGGCGACGGTCTCCATCCACAGCGTGCTCACCGAGGGCGCGGAGGAGATCAAGGACGTGCGTCCTCCGCACGAGATCCCCCTGCGACCCATCCACTACGTGCTCGCGGCGGCGCCCCTGCTGCTGCTTATCGGCCTGATCGCGGGCGCCGTCGCGCTCATCAGGCGGCGCAGGAGCGCCGAGGAGGCAGAGGCGCCTGAGCCCCCCCTCCCGCCCGGCGCGGAGGCCATCCGCGCGCTCGACGAGCTTGAGCGCGAGAACCTGGTCGGTCAGGGCCGGCTCAAGGACCACTACGTGCGTCTGAGCTGGATCCTGCGTCACTACATCGAGCGGCGCTGGCGGCTCCCGGCGCTCGAGGAGACCACCGGCATGCTCGCCGCGACCATGCGGGGCTCCGGCCGGGTGCCCGAGGTCCACGCGCGAGCGGTCGTGGCGCTGCTGACGCGGGCCGACCTGGCGAAGTTCGCGAAGCACACGCCCGAGCATACCGTCGCCCGTGAGGACGTCGAGCGCGCGAGGGAGATTGTGACCTCGACCAGACATGCCGCGGAGTCGGACCAGCGGCCGCTGGCGCTGGCGGAGGGAGGCCCTGCGAACTGATGCACTTCGCGGCCCCGTGGTGGCTGCTGCTGCTCATCGCCCTCCCGTTCGTGGCGCGCCTGCTTCGGCGCCCCGGCGGCCGCCACAGCGGCGCGATGCTCTACTCGAACGTGTGGGCGCTGCCGCGCGCCGGCACCGCGCGGATGGCCGCCGCCCGCGCCATGCCGTGGCTCAGCGTCGTCGCGCTGGCCCTGCTGATCCTCGCCATGGCCCGGCCCAGGCGCCTGCAGGAGGTGGCGACCGTCACCTCCGAGGGCATCGACATCGTGCTGACGCTGGACATCTCCGGCTCCATGCGTGCCGAGGATTTCCAGCCCAAGAACCGCTTCACCGTTGCCAAGGAGGTGCTCGGCCGCTTCGTCGCCAGCACGGAGGGCGACCGCCTGGCGCTGGTGGTCTTCGCGGGCAAGGCCTTCACGCAGTGCCCCCTGACGCTCGATCACGACATGCTGCAACGCTTGCTTGAACAGGTCGAGCTCGGCATGATCGAGGACGGCACCGCGATCGGGATGGCCATCGCTACCGGCGCCGCGCGCCTCCAGCAGTCCGCGGCGGAGAGCAAGATCATCATCCTGCTCACCGACGGGATGAACAACGCGGGCGCCATCGACCCGATCACCGCGGCGAAGGCAGCCGGCGCCATCGGGGTAAAGATCTACGCCGTCGGCGTGGGAAGCGAGGAGGGCGCGCGCATCCCGATCGACGATCCGCTCTTTGGGCGCACCTATCTCCGCAATCCCGACGGCAGCTTTCAGCGCACCAAGATGGATGAGGAGGCCCTGCGGCGGGTCGCCGAACTCAGCGGCGGCCGCTACTACCGCGCCGCCGACCCGGGCACGCTCGAGCAGATCTACGACGAGATCCGCAAGCTCGAGAAAAGCCGGTTCGAGACCACCGAGTACCGGCGCTACGAGGAGCTGGCGGGGCGCTTCCTGTGGCCGGCGGCCACCATCCTGCTGCTGCAGGTGATCCTGTCCTGCACCTGGCTCCGGAAGGTGCCGTGAGCCGATGGCCACGAACGGCGTGTACGCGGCCAGTTGGAGCGGCGGCAAGGATAGCTGCCTCGCCTGCTGGCGCGCGATCCGGGGCGGCCTCGATGTGCGCTGGCTGCTCAACTTTACCTCGCTGAGCTACCGTCGCGTGCGCTTCCACGGCACCGCGGAGGAGCTGTTGGCGTGGCAGGCCGAGGCCACCGGCCTGGAGCTGTACCAGCGGCCCACCGAGGACCTCGACGGCTACGAGCGCGGGTTCCGCGCTGCGGTCGAGGCCCTCAAGGCGCGTGGGATGACGGGCATGATCTTCGGCGACATCCATCTCGACGAGCACAGGGAGTGGGTGGAGGCGATCTGCGCCGAACTGGGCGTGGAGGCCGTCGAGCCGCTGTGGGGCACGGAGCCGGCCGATGTGCTGCGCGAGTTCGTCGGCGAGGGCTTCCAGGCGCTCGTGGTCAGCGCCATGGGCGAGCACTTCGGGCCCGAGATCCTGGGTCGCCGGGTGGACGCGGAGCTGATCGACGAGCTCGTCGCGCGCGGCGACATCGACCCGTGCGGGGAGAACGGGGAGTACCACACCTTCGTGCTGGATGGGCCGCTCTTCCAGCGCCCGGTGCTACCGCGGGAGACACTGCCCGTGCGCAAGGGCGATCACTGGTTCCTGAACCTCTACGACTACCGACTCGGCGCGGCTGGGCGCTGACGAGGAGGCGCGATGCAGCAGTACGTGCGCTGGGCCAACCCGGAGGTGCTCAAGCTCCTGTGGCTGCTGCCGGTGCTGCTGTGGCTGTACGTGCACGCGGCGGCGGCGCGGCGCCGCACCATGGAGCGCATTGCCACTCCGCTGGCGCTGGGCCGCATCGCCCAGGCGCGCATCCACCGCAGGCGCCGGCTGCGCGCGGGACTGATGCTCGCCGCCCTGGCGCTGCTCGTCGTCGCCGGGGCGCGGCCGCAGTTCGGCGCGAAGATGGAGAAGGTCCAGCGCAGGGGCGTGGACGTGCTCTTCGCCGTGGACACCAGCCAGAGCATGCTCGCGCGTGACGTCGCGCCCGACCGTCTGACCGCGGCCAAGAACGCCGTGAAGGCCTTGATCAGCCGCATGCAGGGCGACCGCGTCGGTATCGTCGCCTTCGCCGGCGACGCGTTCCTCTACTGCCCCCT
>JALGUJ010000083.1 GCA_029820945.1 Candidatus Zipacnadia bacterium
ATCGCCGCCTGGGTGCTGCGCTCCCACGCCGGCGACATCGTGATGATGGGCGCCATGGCGCTGCGACCGATGATGGGCCTGCTGCTGGGCATCGCCGGCGAGATGCTGGTCAAGTGCGCGCTCACGCTGCTGGTGCTGGGCGCGGCCGACTACGCCTTCGAGTGGTGGGACCAGGAGAAGTCGCTGCGCATGACCCGCCAGGAGCTCAAGCGCGAGCTACGCGAGGAGGAGGGCGACCCGCAGATCCGCTCCCGCCGCCGCGAGCTGCAGCGCGGGCTGCTGCAGCAGGGCATCACCGTCGAGATGCCGCAGGCCGACGTGGTGGTGACCAATCCTGTCCACTACGCCGTCGCGCTGCGCTATCAGCCGCGCGAGATGCCCGCGCCGAAGGTGGTCGCGAAGGGCCAGCGGGCCGTGGCGCGGGAGATCGTTCGGCTCGCCCGCACGTACGGCATCCCGGTGGAGGAGGACCCTCCGGTGGCGCGCAGCCTCTTCGGCTCCTGCGCGCTGGGCGAGTTCGTCCCCGAGCAGCTCTACCAGGTGGTGGCCGAGATCTTTGCCGCCGTCTACCGCCGCCGGCGGGCACAGGCCGCGGCACGTCCGCGGTGAGGTGATCGAGATGAGACGATTGCCCGGCCCCGGCACTTCCCTGGCGCCGGATGGAGGTCTCGGGCGCCGGGTGTCGAATAGGCGTTCACCTGAAGTCGCCGGGCCCAGGGACCGGCGGCTCCGAGGGGCTGTAGCGCCGCCGGCTGCAAGACCTGTCCCGCCCCTGGGGGGGATAGCACGTGCTGGACACCGCTGACAACGCCGGTCTCTCTGCATCGGAGCGCGAGAGGCTCATCCGTGAGCACGCCGGCCTGGTGAAGTACGAGGTCGATCGAGTCGCCGCCGGACTGCCCGACCAGGTGGACCGCGACGATCTGCTCAGCGCGGGCATGATCGGGCTCATCAAGGCGGTCGATCGCTACGACCCGAACCGGGGGGCCAGCTTCGCCACCTACGCCACCACGCTCACGCGCGGCGCCATCCTGGATGAGCTGCGGCGCATGGACTGGGCGCCGCGCGGCCTGCGCGCCCGCTACCGCCGGCTCGAGGAGACGCTCTCAGAGCTGCGCCAGCGCCTCGGGCGCCAGCCCAGCGAGGAGGAGATCATCGAGGAGCTCGGCGTCGCCCGGGACGAGTACCACAAGCTTCTGCGCGACGCCTCAACCACCGCGATCGTTTCCCTCGAGGGCCTGACCGAGGCCAGCGGCGACGCCTACGTGCCGACCACCGAGAGCCTGGCGGAAGGCAGGGCGCGCTGGAGCCCGTCGGCGGCCACGGACCAGCGGGAGCTTCGCCGCCTCATCAGTGAGACCATCGAGGAGCTGTCGGAGCGCGAGAAACTCGTCATCAGCCTCTACTATCAGGAGGAGCTGACGATGCGGGAGATCGGCATGGTACTGGACGTCACCGAGTCGCGCATCTGCCAGATACACACGCAGGCCATCGCGCGCCTGCGGGCCGGCCTCAACTCGCGTCTGACGGCCTGAAGTGCACCGCCGCACCGCACGCTCCCAGGGGAGGCGCGCCATCGTGTCCGACGCCGCGACGCCCACCGTGCTGGTCGTTGACGACGATCCCGCCATGCTGGAGACGATGAAACGCGCGCTGGGCGAAGTCGATTGCCGCGTGCGCCTCGCCGAGGACGCGGGCTCGGCGCTGGCGGCCGCCTCCGAGGACCACCTCGATCTGCTCATCCTCGACCGCATGCTGCCCGACGCCGACGGCGTCGAGCTGCTGGGGCGGCTGCGCGCGCAGGGCGTGCAGGCCCCGGCGATCGTCATCACCGCGCACCCGAGCTTCGAGACCGCCGTGGACGCCCTGGGCCATCGTGCCTGCCACTATCTCGTCAAGCCCTTCGCGCCGCCGGAGCTGGTTGCGCGGGTGAGGGAGGCGCTGGGCGGTGGTCCGGTTGGGAGTGAGGAGACCGACGAGGCGGGCTACCTGTGGCGGACGCTACGCGAGCGCTACGACTTCGAGCACGTGATGAGCCGCAACGACCAGGTGCGGCAGGTCTACGCGGCCGCCGCGCGCGTGGCCGACACGCGGGCGCCGGTGCTGCTGGAGGGCGAGACCGGCACCGGCAAGGACTACCTCGCGCGGGCGATCCACTACATGAGCGACCGGGCGGAGACGCACTTCGTCGCGGTCAACTGCGGCGCCCTGCCCGAGCAGCTCCTCACCAGTGAGCTGTTCGGCCACGAGAAGGGCGCCTTCACCTCCGCCACCCGGGCCAAGAAGGGGCTGTGCGAGGTCGCCGACGGCGGAACGCTGTTCCTCGACGAGATCGGCGAGATGAGCACGGACAATCAGGTGAAGCTGCTGCACTTCACCCAGGACTACGCCTTCACGCGCCTGGGCGGGACCGAGCAGATCGAGGTGGATGTGCGGCTCATCTGCGCCACGAACCGTGACCTGTCGGAGGCCGTGGTCGGCGGACGCTTCCGCGAGGATCTCTACTACCGCCTGGCCGTGGTGCCACTGCACCTGCCCCCGCTACGCGCGCGGCCCGAGGACGTGCAGCCGTTCGCCCGGTTCTTCCTCGCTCGGCACCGCCGACGCCACGGCCGCGGCCCGCGACAGATTGCGTCTGAGGCGCTGGAGCTGCTGGCCGCGCAGCGCTGGCCGGGGAACCTGCGGCAGCTCGAGAACGCGATCCAGCGCGGCCTGCTTCTGGCCGAGGGGGATGTCCTGCGTCCCGAGCATCTGATACTCGACTTGGGCGAGGCGCGCTCAGAGGCGCCGCCGCGGGACCTCGACTCGCTGCCCGACCTCGAGACGGTGCAGGCGGAGCACATCAGGCGCGTGTGGGCGTTGTGTGAGGGCAACAGAACTCGGGCGGCGGAGGTTCTGGGCATCTCCCCACGCACCCTCGGGAGGAGGCTCGAGGAGTACGGGATCGAGTAGGGTCGCCGTGCTCCCGATTGCAGGCCGCGCGGCCGTTAACGTTGAGCCCGTGTCGCCCGCCGGCGCCGGCCCGGGTAAGCACCCCGGCCCCGATGGGGCGCGGCCTCTCATCGTCGGTCGTTCCGTGGTGCGGAGGCCCCCCTCCGCACGCCGTTGCTTGTTCCACGGGCCGGCGTCCGCCCCTGCGCCGTTTGCCGTTGCCGCTACACTGCCTGCCGCGAGTTCTCGCGGTAGGTAGACACGGCGCTCGTCTGGGCATGAGCCACTGCCAGGCAGCGTCTCAGCTCCGCGAGGCTCCTCTCGATCAGCGAGTGGTTGCGGCGGCGAACCTGGTACAGCGCCTGGAGCGCCTGGAGGGCCTCGCGCGATCCCTCGGAGTCCCCATCGTCCCCGGCGATCGATACCAGCTCCTGCCACAGCGCGCGCTGGCCGTCCAGGATGCTGTCCAGCGCCTCCCAGTCGCCGGCGTCGATGGCCACACGCTCGGCGCGGCCCAGCTCATGCACGCGTGCGGCCAGGTCCCGATCATCGGTCGTCACGCTATGTCCGACTGCTCCTGCCGACATGCACGCAGGGCCTCCTCCCAGGCGTGGACGAGCCCGTCCGCGATCTCGCGGACGTAGGCGAGTCGGTCCAGGTCGTCCTGCAGGTCCACGTCCACGAGCTGGCGCTGCAGGTGCGCGTAGAGCCGCCGCAGGTCCTTGGCCAGCTCCCCGCCGATCTCCAGGTCCAGGGAGCAGATCAGCTCGCTGAGTATCCCCTGCGCGCGGCAAATCGCCCGCGACTTGGTCGCGTAGTCCCTCGCCTTGATGGCCTCCTCGGTGCGCGCCAGGTAGCGCACCAGGGCCTGGCAGAGCAGCACCACGAGCTGCCGCGGATCCGATCCGAGGACCTGCATCTGCTGATAGGCATCCGGCGCTTGAGGCACCGTCATCGCTCACACTCCTCCTGCCCCCGTCACCGCACGTTCCGTGCCACGCTACCGGCCGCTCCTCCGGTAGCCGGGCAGGTAGTCGATCTGCAGCGCCATCCAGTCCAGGAGCGCGACCGACTGCGACATCTGTGTCTCCATGCGCGCGAACTTGAGCTGAAGCTGCTCGATGTAGCGCTCCACGTCCGCCTCAAGCTCCGCGATCTCCTCGTCGATGGCCTCGATTTCGTCGGAGACGCCCTGGGCGGCTCTGGTCAGCGACCCGCTTTCGGAGGCGGTGATCGCCTCGATGAAGTCGGTCATGCGCGCGGCGATCCCCTTGCTCACGCGCACGACGCCCTTGTCGCCGGTGCTTTCGGACGAGACGATGAGCTGCAGCCCCTCGGCCTCGCAGTCCTCGGCGGCGGTCAGCAGGCGCCCGTTGCCCGCTGCGGCCTCGCCCCCGATGCTCCCCGCCACGTCCTGGCCCTCGTAGACAGCCACCTCCCCGGCGGTCGCTCCACCGAGGTCGGTGCCGCCCACGCCGTCATCGAGCGAGGACGCGATCTGGATCTGGTGGCTGTCCCCCCAGAGGTCGTGCTCGATCGCGAGCGTGTCGCCATCGACGCTTGCGGCCATGTCCATCTTCTGGGCGGTGAAGAGGGCGTTGAGCGTGTCGGCGGCGTCCTGGAGACTCATGCCGGCCGTCAGTGTCACGGGCTTCCCGTGCACCGTCAGCGTCTCGTCCAGCGTGATCCCGCCGGAGAGCACGGCGCTGGAGGCCGTGGCCCTGCTGGCAACCTGGGTGATCTCCACGGTGTAGCCCTCTGAGCCGGAATCGTGCGTGGCGGAGGTGTATGCGGAGACCTCGATCTCTCCACTGGTCGCCTCCGTCCGGGTCCCGAAGAGACGCTTGACGCCCTCGGGTTCGGCTGCAAGCGCGTCCAGCAGCTCCGAGCTGTCCAGGAGGATGCGGTCGTCCTGGTCGAAGCTGAGACCCACCTGGGAGGCCAGGACGAGGTCGCCGCCCAGGGCGTTCACGAGGTCGCTGACCTGATCGCGCAGGTCGGCCTCCAGGCTCAGGATGGCCGGCGAGCCGAAGAAGAGCCCGCCGGTCTCCGCCTCGGTGTCGAAGTCCTCATGCTGGTTCATGAAGTCCACGACCTGGTTGTAGGCGTTCACGAAGCTCTGCACCGACGCGACCGTGGCGGCGGTGTCGGCCTCGATGGTCACCGTCACGTCCTCGGCGGTGACGCCGACGAGCTGGAGCTGCACCTCTTCGATGGCGTCGTCCACGGCATTGCTCGGTCGCGTCATGGCGACGCCATCGATGGTGAAGCTTGCGTCCTGCGCGGCATCGACCTCGTTCGCGAAGGCCTTCTCCAGCACGCCCAGGCTGACCAGCACGTTGCCGTCGTCCTCGAAGGCCGGTTGGCCCGCATCGCCGACGATCTCCAGCCGGTAGGCCGCCTCGCCATCCACGCTCACGGTCTCGACCGTCGCGGTAACCCCGCCGACCGCGCTGATGGCGCCCGCGATGTCATTGAGGCTGTCGGTGGCCAGGTCGATCGCCACCTCCGTCCCATTGACCTTGACCGTGCCGGAGGGAGGGGAGCTGAGCCCGAGCACGTCACCGGCGGCGCTGAGCTTGTCGGACAGGGCGTCAGAGGCGGCGCCGTCGGTGATCGCATGCTTGACCGACGTGCTCGCGGATTGGATTCCCAGGTCCTCGAGGATGCTCGGAGTGTTGGCGTCGGCGATCTCCAGCGCGCCATCGGCGCCGGAGGTCAGACTGGTGATGATCAGCCGGTGGTCGGTATCAGACACGGTGAGAATGCTGGCGCTGGCTCCCGCTCCCGCGTTGGTGATGGCATCGCGGATCTCCGCCAGCGAGTCGGTCGCCTCGATGGTGACCACCTCGCCGCCGATGATGATGTCGCCCGCGTATCCCAGCGACTCCGTGGTGGAACTGATGCCGGTCGAGGACACCTTGTGTGACTGCGCGAGCTGACTCACCGTGATATCGTAGTGCCCGACCGGAGCGCCCGCCGAGGCGCCGACGACCACCGCGCTCTCGTCGCTGCTGGCTGCGGAGACCTGACCGAAGGCTGTCCCGTCGGTGAGCCCGGAGGCGGCGATGCTGAGGCTCAGCGCGCGGGCGGTGAGCTGCTGAAAGGCCGTCATGCGCTCCGTGCAGTGCGCCTGCCTCTGCTCGAGGAGCTGGATCGGGCGCCGCTTGATCTGCCCGAGCTGCGTGATGATGCCCTGGATGTCGATGTTGCTGGCGACCAGTCCGGTGATCGACATGCTCCCGACGTCCATCTGATCTTCCCCTCCCTTGGCCTCGCCACGCCGCGCGGGTCAGCACGCCACGGCGGGGGACGTCCCCGAGGGACGCCCCCCACCGACGGTCAGTCGCTCACACGTCGCTCATCAGGTTCGGATGAGCTGCAGGACCTGCTGGGGCAGGGCGTTGGCCTGGGACAGGAAGGCCGTCGCCGACTGCACCAGCACCTGGGCGGTGGTGAACTCCGCCATCTCACGGCCGAAGTCCGTGTCGCGAATCTCGCTCTCGGAGGCGGCCAGGTTCTCGCGCGCCACCGCCAGCGAACGGGCCTCCGCGTCCAGCTCGTTCACCTGGAAGGCACCGAGGTTGCCTCGCACCGTCGAGACCTGGTTGATGGCCTCATCGATGACCGTGATCGCGGCCTCGGCGCCGGCCACGGTCGAGATGTCGATGTCCGACAGCGCACTCGTGCTGCCCAGATCGACGGTCTTCACCGACTGGATGCTGGTGGTGGCGGTCTCGCCGGCCCCGTAGCCGATCTGGAAGGAGAGCGCCCCGTCCTCGCCGTAGAGGACGTCGGTGTAGTCGGCCTGCGTGGTCGCGGCGCTCTCGGTCAGGGTGATGGAGCCGTAGGTGGCATGGGAGATGGTCAGCCCGCTGCCGGCGTCGAAGGTCACGTCGTTGCCGCCGTCGAGCGCGTTGCCGCCGAAGGCGACGTCGGCCACGCAGTCCACGCCGTAGTCGGCCTCGAAGTAGACCTCGCCACTGCTGTCGAGCAGGTCCTGGACGCTGGTGGCGGTGCCGGAGTACTCGACCGAGAGGTGCTGGTCGGAGCCGTAGGCGTCGGAGCTGATGACCAGCTCACCGGCGGAGATCTCGGCGGTCACCTGCCCCTCCAGGGCGGAGGTGGTGTTGATGGCGGTCACCACGTCGTTCCAGGTCGTGGTGCTGTCGATGACCAGGTCGCCGGCGCCGTCCTGGACTTTGACGCCGTTGATGTAGAGGCTGAGGGCGTCGCCACCGCCGGAGAGGTCGATGTCGCCGGTGCCGTCCACGGGGCTGCCGCCGTCCACGGCGCCGCCGGTGTCGGACGAGCTGGTGGCCTTCTCGGCGGCGGTGTTGACCTGCACGGAGATGTAGCCGTCGTCCTGATCGCCAAGTGTGGTGATGCCCTGGGTGCTGACGCTGCTGTTGTCGATGATGGAGATGCTGGTGCCGGCCGAGCCGTCGAGCAGGGAGCGGCCGGCGTACTTGGTGTTGACCGCGATCTGGTCGATGGTCCTGAGCGCCGACTCGACCTGGGCCTGCAGGGCGGCGCGGGCGTCGGCGTTCTTGTTGGAGTCGGACGCGGCGTCCACGGACAGGTCGCGCATCTGGCGGAGCAGGCCGGAGACCTCATCCAGCGCTCCCTCGGCGCTCTTGATGAGGTTGACGCCCTCTGAGGCGTTCTGCTGGGCGACGTCGAGGCCCGAGACCTGCGCGCGCAGCAGCTCCGAGATCACCAGTCCGGCGGGATCGTCGGCGCCGCGGTTGATGCGCAGACCGCTCGCAAGCCTCTCGATGGACTGCCCGATGCGCCTGGAGTTTATGTCCAGGTTCCGCTGCGCATTGAGCGATGAGATGTTCTGGTTGATCCGCGTCAGGGACATCTGAGTTCCTCCTTTGGCATTGCACACGGGGGGCGAAGACGCCGCCGTTCCCCGCGTAAGCCCCCGACCGGGGGCGGTTTCTCGCTGCACGGTCCGCGGCGCCGTCGTCGGCGGATCGCGGAGCATCTCCGCAGCACGCTCGGTGAGTGTCGTGGCCGGGCATCTACCGCTGCGGCTGCACCTACGTTATCGGCCATTGCGCCGGAGGGCTTGAGGCGATGGCGGCGGCACCACCCGCCGCGGGGTGGCGGGCCAGAGGCGCTAAAGCGTGACCGCCTTGCGCCGTTAACCAACGCAGAGGTGTTGCGCCCGGCAGAGGGAGGTCCTCACCGCAGATGTCCGACCGCCACGGTGTTCCATCGCCATCCGGACTTGATTCCACCGGGGAGGAGGCGCGCTGCCCCGGCGGGCGCTCGGCAGAGGTGGTGACCGTAAGCAGGAAAGCCCTCGCCCTCTTCTCGCACCGCTTGCGCTCGCTGCTGACCTGCGTGGGCGCGGCCTCCGACTACATGCTCGAGAACGAGATGGAGCGGAGCGTGCAGACGGAGATGCTCAGCATCATCTCCGACCAGGCGAGCCGGATCGACGGCCTGCTCGACGACTTCCTCGTCGTCGCCAGCGAGGATGGCGGGTCGGGGGCCGCCAGATCGGTCGTGGACCTCTACACCGTGGCGCGGCAGGTGGTGCGGGAGTTGGCCCGCGAGGCGCAGTGCACGGGCGCGTGGCTGGTGCTTGACGCCGCAGGAATGGTGCAGCCGGTGCTCGGCGAAGGGCGCCACCTGCGCCAGGTCGTGATCGGCGTGATGCGCTCGGTCCTGGTACTGGCCCGTCCCGGCGAGCGCGTCGTGGCTCAACTTGCGGACGTCGGCGGCGCGCCTGCGGTAGAGCTGGCGGTCTATGTCCGGTCGCAGGACGATCGGCTCGCAGATCGTGCGCGGGCGCTGACCTTCGATGACCTGTCTCTGGAGGCGGCCCGGCGGATCTGCGAGGATCACGGCGGCCGGTGCCAGCTCATGACGGACCGTCCGGGAGCCGTGTGCCGGCTGCCCGCCGCACCGCTGCCCGCAGACTCGCTGGCCTGCGCGTCGGCCGGCCCGGGCACGCGGCCCTTCACCTCGTAGTGCGATGTCCCGCTGCACGATGAGGACGCGCCGTGCAAAGCGGCAAACGCTCGCCACCCCGGCGTAGATCAGGCTTCTGTCCCGATCCCGCTCGCGAGCGGGACCGTCAACGACCGCGGGCGCGTGCGAGTGCGGATGCACTCGCCCAGGTCCGCGCGCTACAAGACGGCAAGCCACGCACGGGCCTGGAGGCCCATGCGACGGACATGCCCCATCCGGCCCGGACGGGCTACTGCGGAACCGGGGGCGGCGGGTGCGGATCCGCTGCGCTCGGGTCGGGCGGATCGTCGCCAGGGGGCCGTGCGTCGGGGACATCTCCATGCGCGGACGAGGCCGGGACGGGAATGGCCATGACGACCCCAATCTGCGCCAGTTCCGCCACCGTGCGCCAGACCCTCGTGACCAGGGCGACCATGTAGGGCGCACTGACGGCGCCGGTCAGGTCCAGGACGCCCGCCAGGGTCGCCTCGGCCGCTCCCAGCCCCGCCGGGGCGAAGACCGCGATGGCGCCTCCAATCTGGGACAGGCAGATGGCGGTCGCGAACCAGGGCCAGTCGGCGGGGTCCGCGCCCAGCGTCCCCTCGAGCATCAGGTAGAAGCCCGCGACATAGAGCCCCCAGAAGATGAGGTAGCCAAGCAGGAGCCCAAGCACCTGTAGGCTCGTTACGCGGCTCGGCACCGGGTCGTGTCCCAGCCTGCGCAGCACCCAGTCACCGATGCCGTGGAAGATCCGCGGGTGGGCGAAGATGAGGGAGATGGCCCCGACGAGCACGAGGGCGCGGAGCTGCAGGGTACCGGCGCCGGCGGCGTAGAGGCCGAGGCCGGACACGAGCACGGCCATGAGGGTGCGCAGCAGCGTTTCGAGCACCACGCTGGCCGCCACCGGCACCCTGGGTACCCCGTGCCGGGCCGCCACCTCGACGCGGAAGACGAAGATGAAGACCTTCCCCGGGATGTAGCTGCCGAGCTGGGAGAGCACCGCCGCGCGTGTGCCGGGCAGCCAGCGGAGGCTGTAGCCCATGGCACGCATCAGGGCCACCCATACGAGAGCGTGCCAGACGAAGGCGACCCCCAGCAACACGCAGGAGAGGACGATCAGGCCGGGCCGGAGGTCGAGGGCCTGCCGGTCGATGCGCCTGGCGTCGTGCCAGGCCCGCCAGATGACCCAGATGAGCAGCGCGGCGACCGCGATGGCGGCTCCCGCGCGGCGCACCCGCGGCGAGAGCCGTGCGGCTCTGGGCGCCTCGGCCTCGTCCGCAGAGGCCGCGTCGTCGCCCTCACCGCTCCGCGCGTCGGGATGCTCCTCGTCATTCACGTGTCCGTCACCAAGGCCGGAGGATACGCGCCGTCAACGCGATGGCCGGGCGCCGGGCCCGATGGACGCGACCTACCACGCCACCCGGAGCACCGCCGAGCTGTCCAACTCGCCCCCCCAGCCCTGCATCGCCAGATAGAGGTAGGCCGGCCTGCCGTCGCGCATGAGCACCTGGGGTCGCTCGAAGCGGACCGTCTGCCCGCCGAAGTAGACGTCGCTGGTGTCGTAGCCCAGCGTGGGCTCAGACCAGTGGACGCCGTCCTCGGACGTGACAAGCGCGCCCCCGTGCTTGCGGACCACGCCCTCATTGTCGTCGGCCATGAGCATGTGGAAGAGCCCGCGCTCGATCCAGACGTAGGCGTCCTCAACCTGCTTGCCCTGTGGCGAGTAGTCCACAATCGGGTTCTCCGGATGCTTCTCATAGGGCCCCAGCACGTCCTCGGCGACGGCCAGGCCCATCTTGCGCTTCTGATCGGCCATGTCCCAGGCCTTGTAGTAGAGCCAGAACTGCCCGTTCGGGTGTCTGACGATCGCCGGGTTGGTGGCCATGAGCCAGTCCCATGCGCGGTACCGGCTGGCGGTGAGCAGCGGCCGATCGAAGCGCTCCCAGGGCCCGGAGAGGTCGTCTGCGACCGCGACGCCGATGCTCTGCGTGAAGGGCCGGCCGTCGCGATTGCCGATGTGGAAGAGCCAGTAGCGGCCGTCGAACTCGTGGATGGTCGGGTTGTGCACCATGCACGCGTCCCATATCTCGCCGCCGCGGCCTCGCAGGGCCACATCGGCCACCTCGAATGGGCCCTCGGCGCTATCGCCGACCGAGTGGATGATCTCTGAGTGCGTGGACCAGCCGCGATGCCCCGTCTCGGCCGGCCAGCGGGAGGTGAACAGATGGACCTTCCCGTCCGGCCCGTCGATCGCCGACGAGCCCCAGACGTACCAGTCCTCAAGCTGCAGGATGCGGCCGATGGGCTCCAGCCGGGAGGCGAACTCGGACACGGTGTGCGCCATGGTGCGGCCTCCTCGTCTGCACGTGGCCCTCCTCAGGGCACCTGGTGCGTGTAGCGGAACGGCGCGTACTGGTGGATGCAGTAGACCGTGCGCGGGTCGTCGCAGGGCTCGAGGTAGGGCAGCCAGGCGACGGCACTGTAGCCCATGGCGCCGACGAGGATCGGCACCTCGGCGTCCACCTCGCGAATGGCGGCGATGATGCGCGGATAGAACACGTTCCAGTCGGCGACGCTGCCGGCGTGAGCCGGGTAGAAGCGCGCCGGATTATGGCTGCGGGTGAGTATCTCGCCCGCGTTCGGCTCGCACATGAGGTCGTAGCCGACGACGATGGGGTTGTCGCGATAGCGCTCGGCGGTCCAGCGCCACATCGCGGCCCATCCTTCCTGGGCGTCGCGGCTGTGCCAGACGATCTCGTTGACCAGGCTCTGGGGGAACCAGCTCTGGCCCTGGTAGATGCTGAAGTCGCTGCGTCCGGGGCCGCTGCGGAAGGTGATGGTGGCGAACATCCCGGCGCGCTCGATCATCGCCAGCAGGCCGTCGAGGTGGGCCGTAATCTCGTGGTCGGGCTCGTAGGGAGGCTCCTCCGTGAACAGGCCCGGGTGGGAGATGCTGACCCAGTTGGCTCCCATCTCCGCGAGCGCGTCGAGGTCCTCCTGGGTGTAGGGCGGCCCAACCGGCCCCGGCCCCATGGCCTCCGAGCCGTCAAGCTCGTCGTAGACGCGGCGCTGGTAGATGTTCGCTCCGCGCAGGGAGGTGCCGGCGGTCCACAGCGACCATTTCTCTATGACCTGGCCGGGCCGAGCGGTGTTGCGCCGCCAGTGCCTGCGTACGGCGCGGATCAGGTCGCTGGTCCTCACATCCTCATGGCTGCCCGGATCGGGTCCGTGGGTGAAGGCGAAGGCGTCGTGGATCGCCTGCGGCTCGAAGGCGGGCTGGCACATCCATAGGGCGTGGTTCATCCCGCGCGCCTCGAACAGGTCCATCATATCGTCCATGTAGCGGGCCGCGCCGGGCGCCCAGCGGCGCACCCCGAACTCGTTCACGGCCACCGGCACATCGTGCCTGGCGGCGAAGTCGTCCACCGTGGCCAGCAGCTCCTCGAGCCAGCGGCGATCGAAGCACTCGGCGTCGCCGTCGCCGTCGAGGTCCCAGGTGCCGGGGTAGCTGCGCCGGCCGCTATCCGACACGGACGGAGCGGCGACCATCAGCGCCGGGACCACCAGTAGGGCCGCGGCAAGCATCGACCAGACCTGCACTCGAACCACCGACTCTCATCCCTCGCGCGGCACTCACTCGATCCTGAGGCGCAGCAGGTTCGTGTCCTTGAAGCCGTAGAGCCGGTCGCCGACGATGGCGCAGCCGTGAAGGCCCGGATAGGTCGCCAGCAGCTCGTGCTCGCGCGTCTGTGGGTCGATGCGCACGACCCAGCCGCGCATGTTCGAGTACACCATGCCATCCTCGGGGCGGTACAGCAGATGGCCCGCGCCATAGTCCCAGTAGTCCAGGTGCTCCAGCTCTCCGGTGTCGAAGTGGTAGACCGCGATCCGGCCGTCCGGCGCGCCGATCATCCACAGTTCGCTGTCCAGGCGCAGGAATGCGTTGACCTGGACTTCGTCCTCCCAGGGCGTCAGCTCCTCGACCACCTCGCCGGTGTGCCAGTTCCAGAACAGCAGGCGGCCGAGCGAGACGACCTTGTCCGTGCCCGTGCCGCTGTACATCGTGGTGCCGATGGCGACGATGTCGTTGTCGGGAGTCGTGGACAGCGACCAGGGGCTCTGCGGTGCGACGGCGTCGTCGAAGACTTCGAACTCCTGCGCGTCGGGGTCCACGATCACGATGGCCCCGGCCATGTGCCCATAGCCCGGCAGGCCGCAGACGATGGTGTGCTCGCCGTCGGGCGCCAGGATCAGGTCGCCCGCGCGCTGGAGCTGCCGCGAGGTCGTGCCCAGCCGCCGCGGGTTGTTCTCCGGCTCGGTGCCGAAGTTCCACTCCCGCGCGGGATCCCACACCGTGTAGGTGCAATCGGAGTAGGCGGCCATGTGCAGCTTCCCGTCAATCCATGTTGAGGCGTAGACCTGGCCCGCATGGCCGACCGGGTCGCCGAGCACCTCGGTCTCGCCCGTCGCCGGATCGTACGCGAATAGCGTGATCGGGGTGTGCGTGTTGCCGTAGACGCGACCGTCCGGGCCGGCGAAAAGGTCCCACAGCTTGGTCCCGGTGCAGTCGTAGTCGAAGCTCACGGTTCGCTGCTCGCCGTCGGGCGGCGCCACGATGTACTCCCGTCTGGGCCCGGCTCCACTCCATGCGTAGAGCCTTGTGCCGTCCTGCAGCTCCTGGTAGATCCAGTGAGGTATCTCCTCGACGCGCTCGAGGTCCAGACCCGAGACGCGCCAGCCGCCGGCACCGTTGCCCCAGACGTAGACGCGGCCGTCGATGCGCGTCATGGCCCGGCCCCAGCCGGGTCCCTCGCGCGCCTCGTCAGGCAGGATCTGTGTCTTCTCGCCGGTTGGGATGTGATAGGCCCACACCGCCGGCTGCGTCACGCCGCAGCCGCAGTAGACGTAGTCGCCCTCGACGGCGATGGTGCGCACGTACTTCTGCTCCGGGTCCATGCGGCCGAGGTCCTCGACCCGGTACGTATCGAGATTCACGCGCGCGAGCTTGGCGCTGGGGTAGGTTCCGCCATAGAGATGGCCGTCCGAGGCCTCGTACAGCTCCCAGACCACGTCCTCCCCCTCCGGCGGATTGCCGATGAACCGCGTCTCTCCGGTGGCCGCGTCCAGCTCGAAGATGCCGCCCGATCCCGTGGTGGCGTAAGCCTTGCCGTTTGAGTGCGCGCAGATGTGCCACACCTGCCCGGGATAGCCCTCCAGGTTGAACTGCGTTCCCTCGCCGGTCAGGGGCTCGAGCGCCAGCACGAAGGCGCGCTCGGCGTCGGTCATGCCAAGGTAGTAGACCTCGCGTGCGTTGGTGTCGCGGCCGACGGCCTGGGCGTAGATGCGCGACCGCCGCACCTGCGCTCCGAGGTCCTCCCACTCCCCCGTGATGCCCTCAGGATCGCGGCGGCACCACGCCGCGGTCGGGAGCAGCAGCAGGATCGCCAGCGCCACGCGCAGATCCATCGCTCGTCCGCCCTCCCCGATCATTGCTCAGCACCGCCCGCTTCGTGCACGCCGATGACCTTCGCCGCCCACATGATCGCGTTGAGCAGCAGCCGCTGGGTCTCCGGTGCGCTCTCGGGGTGGCCGCTGAAGGCGACCACGCGACCCTCGCCCAGCTCCCGGGCGATGGTGTGCGTGAAGGTCGGCAGCGGCGGGTTGCCCACGTCGAAGGTAATGATCGACACCTGGTCCGTATCCTCGGGCAGCACGAACAGCGGGCCGCTGGCGTGCGGAAAGAGCACTTTCTTGTCCAGGTCGTACGAGTCGGTGACCGGGTGCTCCTTCAGGTGCGTCCAGACCTTGCCGCGCACCTGGAAGGTGTAGCGTTCCGCCTCGATGAGACCAGCGCTCGCGGCGCTGGTCGCACCGCCGCAGACTCCCACGTAGCCCCCGCCGCCCTCGACATAGGCACGCAGGGCCGCCGAGGCGTCCTCGCTCAGGTTCAGGCCGCCACCGCCCGGACAGAAGAGCGCGTCGAAGCGCGCGAGATCGGCGGTCGCCAGATCGTCCTCATGGACGGGCTCGGGCACGGGGAGCTGGAGGCGCTCGAAGGTCTCGTCGGGCCAGTTCTTGAGCGAGGTGTTGCGGCCGTGCAGCACGCCGATGGTGCGGTGATTGAAGAGCAGGTCACGCCTTCGCTCGGCCTCCGCCCTGTCGGCGGCGATCCGCTCGCGTAGCAGCGCCACTCGTTCTTCCAGCGGCACGCCACCCGCGTCGTAGAGCGCCCGCACCTGGCCGGCGGTCAGCGCCCGGCTGTACACCGTCACCTCGTCGATGAGCGACTTCGCGTGCGCCTCGCCCGGGGACAGGCAGCCGACGCGCAGCACCGTCGGCGGCTCAATCACCCTGTAGGGGCGCGGGTAACCCGTTTCCGTCCCCTGCTTATAGAGCGTCAGGCCCGACGGGCTCGGGCCGACCGCGTCCCAGGTGATGACGATGTGCTGCCACTCGTCCTCAGCAAAGCCCCAGCCGTAGCGCCGCGAGCTGCCGGACGGCCCCCACGTCGTCACCTGCACCGACAGCTCGACCTGGTAGAACTTGACCTCGATCCCCGCCGACTCGTCCTGGTTGAGGAAGCGCAGGTAGTGGTGGTCCTCCAGCTCCTGGGGGGGATGCGCGGGCCTGATCCACAGCTCGAGTGTGCCTTGCCGGGGGTCGAGCGCCGGCAGTCCGCTGTACTCGACGCAGCCGCTCTCACGGAAGTCCGCGGCCTGCCCGACCACGCCCTCTGCGAAGAGCACCGGCTCCACCTCGGTGGCGGCAAGGTCGGCGGGGAGGCCGGCCTCGACCGAGCCGTCGAAGCCGATGTGCAGCAGCGCGTCGAAGTCCGGCGCCTCATCGTCCTGGCCGGCGGCGGTTGCCGTGAGCAGCATCACGCAGACTCCTGCGGCGATCGCGAGGCGCATGGGCGTTATCCCTCTCATGTCCACGGCGTGCAAGTTGCACGGTTGGGGGTCGGAGACCTCCCCGGCTGGGGCAGGGCGTGGGCCGCTCATGCGGAAGATCGGCACCGTGCATGGGGGGCCGTGGCGCGCGTCCGCTACGCGAGCGCGATGGGGTGCACGGTGACCGGCTCCGCGCGGCCCTTGAACCCGACCGCGCATGGCTCGCCGCGCGGCACCGTCTCGTCGAGACCCTCCACCACCGACGCGGCCGCGGCGATACCGCCCCGGTTGCGGCTCGCCCAGCCCTCGATCTGCACCGCGAGGTTCACGGCGTCGCCGAGGATGTCCGGGCGGGCGTAATCCGGGTGCCCGATCGCGCCGAGGTAGACCTCGCCCGCGTTCAGGCCCGCGGACAGCGTGATGCGGGAGTCCCGCGGCGCAGAACGCAGCAACTGCGTGGCCGCGCGCACCGCCCGCGCCCGGTGGTCGGCACCCGCGAAGAAGCACAGGAAGGCGTCGCCGATGTACTTGACCGGCACTCCCCCGTGCCGCAGCACCGTCTCGGTGAGCTGGAGGAAGAGCGCGTTGAGCCAGTCCGCTATCTCCGCCGGCGCCATTCCCGCGGACATGCGCGCGAACCCTCCGATGTCAACGAACAGCACCGTGGCCTCGAAGACATCCGGCCCCGAGCGATAGCAGCCGAGCAGCCAGTCGGTGGATGTGCCAAGCAGCTTCGCCAGCGGGACCAGTGTGGTGACATCGGGCGCGTTCTCGCCACGCTCCCACTTGGAGACGGCCTGGGGGGTCACCTGCAGGGCGTTCGCGACGTCCACCTGGCGCAACCGCAGCTTTTCGCGCGCCTCGCGTATCCGTCGGCCCAGCTCCGCGATCTCCATCGCTCCGACCTCCCGGTGGCACTGCTTGATTTTCCACCGGGATGCTACCCGCTCGCACCGCGCGCGTCACCGGCGCCGTGGTTGCGGCGACTCAATCCCCGGTTGAGCGGGCCACGCCTACGCCCGCGCGATGCGCACGATCCTGTGATCCGTCACCCCAGGCACCGTGAAGCCCGCCCAGCCATCCACCTCAGTGCAGTCGAATGCCTCGCCACTCAGCGCATCCTCCGCGCCCGCCACCTCCCAGCCGGGGCACACTCGCACGGCTATCGGGTCGGCGCGGTGGAAGCTGTCGAGGTACATGCCATCGGTCTGCTTCTGCACGTGCATCAGGTGCAGCAGCCAGCCGTCGTCGTCCTCCATCAGCGCGTGCTTGACCGAAAGCGGCGCCTCGATGCGGATCTTCGCGGAGACCCCGAGCACGTCCGCGAGCAGCGCCCGGAACAGCTCGCGCAGGAACGGCCCGGCCTTGCGCGCGAAGCCCTGGAGGAACGGAACGGGCAGGTAGATCACGCGCCCGTCGCCGAACTGATTGAGCACGATCCCAGGGTAGTCGGAGCGATGCCCCGGCGGCGCGTGGTCGTGGTAGACGTAGTGGCCCGTCTCGAAGTCGCTCTCGATGATCGGGTCCATGATCCACGCGAGCGCTCGCACGCCCTCGCGCGGGCGGCAGTAGAGCGGGTGGTTCCTGGGGTTCAGCCGCCCGCTGGCCTCGTCCTTGATCAGCAGCGGTATCTCCGGCACCGACGGGCGCAAGGCCGCGTCCAGCCCGTCGAGGTAGCAGATGCTGTAGGGCGAGTCGCCCACCAGGTCCACGCCGAAGAGGTCGGCCAGCGCGAGGTTCTCCAGCCGCTCTCCGCGCGCGCCGAACAGCGACGTGTGGTAGGACGCGAGCAGCTTCCCGCCGCCACGCACGTAGTCGCGCAGCCGATCCGCGAGGGCTTCGCTCACGTGCGGCATGCACGGGACGATCAGCAGCTCGTAGCGCCGCAGCTCCTCGAGCGGGACGTCCTCGGGCCGGATCTCCCAGGGCGTGTGCGTCTCCATCAGCAGTTGCGCCAGGGCCTGCTCGTTCGCGGTCTGCTGCGCGCGCAGGTGCGCGGTCTCATCCTGCATCGCCATGGCCTGCAGCAGCCGATTGCCGTCCGCCGAGTGCAGGCAGGCGACTACCGGGACAGGACGCCGGTCGCGGCACAGCTCCTCCCGCTCGCTCACCCAGTCGAAGACCTCGGTGATGGTGTCCCAGACGATGCCCGGCACCCTGCCGCCGTAGTCGCCGCACGGATAAGGCACGTGGTTGATGTTCAGCGCCCCGCCGTGCGCCATGGCGATGGCCGACAGACCCTCGATGGTCTCCGGTGTCGTGACCGTCCAGTCACCCCATGAGCCCTGGCTCTCGGGCATGAAGAGGGTGAAGGGCCTGCCCAGCCCCTCGCAGTAGCGGGCGCGGTGATCGGCGTGCAGGTATCCGGGCGGGTGGGCCTCGGTCGAGAGGTAGTCGGCGCCCTCGTGCAGTGTCGGCGAGCTCGCCGCCGGGTTGCCGCAGCCGTTCCACGACCAGCTCAGGCCCGGCCTCTCCGCGTTGCAGCGCTCGATCGCCTGGCGGATGAAGCGCTCCCGCACGCGCGCCTGGTAGGTGTAGAAGTCCAGCCACCGGGGCACGTCGAAGCCGCCCGGTGCCAGCTCGTACCCGAACATCTCGCGGAAGCCGGCCTCGCAGCAGTCGCAGTAGCAGGCGTCGGGGGCGAAGTACTGCAGGTCGAGGAACCAGCCGTCGATGGGGTACCTGCGCGTGGCCTCGGCCATGTGCTCGGCTACGTACTCGGCGAACTCGTCGTTGCTCATGCATGAGCACGGGTACATGAACATGCGCACCGGCCGCTTCTCGCGGTCGACCTGGCTCCACTCGGGGTGCAGCTCGGCCAGCGCCCAGCTCAGCACCATGTTGTAGTAGGCGATGAACTGCAGTCCGAGCGCCTTCGCGCGGCCGGCGACCTCACCGAAGATGTCGCCGGTCATGGTGGGGTTCGTGATGCCGACCTCGGTCGGGAAGAAGCTGCCGCCGTGCGCGGTCTTCGCCTGGAAGATCAGCGTGTCCGCACCGGTGCGCTCGATCTGCTCGAAGTACTCGTCGAGGTCGATGGTGACCTCGGGCAGGAAGTTGGGCATATGCCAGTCGCAGAAGAGCATGCGCGTGCTCAGATCGAAGCCCATGGCCAATCACTCCATCGTGGAAGGTCTTCGGCACGACCGGCAGGAGGTTATACGCGCGAAGGCCGGGGACCTTCCAGCACTTCCGATGCCGGCGAGTGGCGGGGCCGCTGGGGGTCTCGCTCGCACCACGCGCTGAGAGGTCTCGTGCCGACCGCTGGAGGGAACCGTGCCCCGCGTGCGAAGAGGCAGGGTGGCGCTCAGCGATCGCGCGAAGGGACGCTGCTCGATGCACTGGTCGAGTCCGATCGCGTGGGTGGTGTCGTCACCGAGAGCAAGTCCGGCCGAGGCGCGATCCTGGCACACAGCGTTGTCGATGCGACCGGCGATGCGGATGTGGCCTGCCGGGCCGGCGCGCAGTACGAGAAGAGCGACGAGCGCGAGGGCAGTCTTCAATCGGCGACACTCCTGTTCGTGCTGGGCAACGTGGATCTGGCCGCGTTCGAGGAGTTCAAGGCCCGGCAGACTCACACGAAGGGCATCATCCGCAACCCGTCATGGACCCGCCTGGTGGAGGAGAGGGAGATCGAGCTTCCCGAGAACCTCTCGGCTGAGTTCTGGCCGGCCGCGATCTTCCCCGTCCCGGAGCGGCCCGGCGAGGTGGTCTTTAACTGGCTGCAGTTGCTGCCGGAGACCGACGGCACGAGCGTCGAGGCCCTGGCGCGGGGCGAGGTCGAGGCACGGGAGTCAATCTACCGCTTCGTGGACATTCTCCGCGAGCACGTGCTGGGCTGCGAGAACGCGTACGTGGCGATCGTCGCGAAGCAGATCGGCGTCCGTGAGACGCGGCGGATCCGCGGCGACAGCATACTCGACAGGGAACACGTGCTGGACCAGAGAGTGCCGCCCCTCTAAACGGCGCGGCAAACGGCCTCCACCCGAGCGCGCTCTCGTGGCTTGCACCTGCGCCACAAGACCGGTATGATATGAGGCTGCCCGCGGACGCCCTCCATCACGAGCAGGCGGTGCGCTTCGGAAGCAGACCCCTTCAGAGAGGTGACGAGAGCCCCATGGCGGAGGTACGCACGCGCTTCGCGCCCTCGCCCACGGGCGCGCTGCACGTTGGCGGCGCGCACACGGCGCTGTTCGCATGGCTATTCGCCCGGCACGAGGGCGGCAAGTTCATCCTGCGCGTCGAGGACACGGATGAGCTGCGCTCCACCGACGAGTCGCTGGCGGCCATATACGACGGACTGAGGTGGCTCGAGATCGACTGGGACGAGGGCCCCGACATCGGCGGGCCGCACGCGCCGTACATCCAGTCCGAACGGCTTGACATCTACGAGCGGTACATCGGCCAGTTGATGGAGAGCGGCCGCGCCTACAGGTGCTTCTGCACGCCCGAGGAGCTGGAGGAGCGGCGCGAGATCATGCGCGCCCGCGGCATTCCGCCGCGCTACGACGGCACCTGTCGCGACCTCAGCGAGGATGAGCAGCAGAGGCTTCTCGCCGAGGAGAAGCCCTACTGCATCAGGTTCCGGGTCAGAGAGACCGGAACCACGGTTGTCGATGACCTGGTTCGGGGCGAGGTGTCCTTCGACAACGCCCTGCTCGGCGACTTCGTCATCCAGAAGACGTCCGGCTACCCGACCTACCACCTGGCGGTCGTCGTGGACGACCACCTGATGCAGATCAGTCACGTCATCCGGGCCGAGGAGCACCTCGCCAACACCCCCTCGCACATCCAGCTCATGGACGCGCTCGGCTTCGGGGTGCCGCAGTTCGCGCACCTGCCGCTGATCCTCGGCACCGACCGCAGCAAGCTGAGCAAGCGCCACGGCGCCGTGAACCTGATGGATTACCGGGACCAGGGCTTCCTGCCCGAGGCCATGCGCAACTTCCTGGCCCTGATCGGCTGGTCTCCGGGGACCGAGCAGGAGATCCTGAACCTGCAGGAGCTCATTGAGGCGTTTACACTCGAGGGCGTCAGCAAGTCGCCCGGCATCTTCGACCTCGAGAAGGCGACCTGGCTCAACGGTGAGTACCTCAAGCAGGCCGACGCGGAGCACATCACCGACCTGCTGGAGCCGATCCTGCGCCGGGAGGGGCTCATCGAGGAGCAGCTCAGCCCGGCACGGCGCGAGTGGCTCGTGGCGGTGGTCGATCTGATGAAGGAGCGAACGCGGCTTCTGCGGGACTTCGTGACCTGGGGCCGCTACTTCTTCACCGACGACTTCCCTTACGACAATCGTGCCCGCACGAAGTGGCTGCGGCGCGAGGAGGTGCCGGAGCGGCTCGACATGCTCGCCGAGCGGGTGGCGGAGTTGGAGACGTGGGACGTCGATGCCATCGAGTCCGCCATCCGCGGGCTGGCCGAGGACCTGGACGTGAGTGCGGCCAAGGTCATCCACCCCTGTCGCGCGGCGGTCACGGGACAGACGGTCGGCCCGAGCCTCTTCCACCTCATGGAGCTGATCCCGCGCGAGGACGTTGTCGTGCGGCTGCGGAGGGCCGCGGAGCTGGGGCGTGCCGGCGAGATGGAGCCTCTGCCGGCGGAGGAGTAGCCCACGGAAGGCCCGCAGGCCAACTGCCACACCTCAGGAGGGCGCGTAGTTCCCCGGTCGAGCTGTCGCGGAATGCCGCGACGCGCGACGAGGCACGCCTGTAAACCTGCCCGATGTAGTGAACATTGGTGCGGCAGCCCCCGTCTATGAGAATGCCGTTATCAGAACGCGCCGGCTGAGCAGCATTGGTGGGGGAGAAGGGTGCTGTCCCCGCCAGCGCCCAACTCCCCTGCCGTAAGCAGTTTCCCCGTCTCATTCCCGCAGGCCGTCAAGGCGAACGAGTGCTTGCTGGCAGAAGTTGGCGTGCCTTCGAGTGATCTGCCCCGGCCTCCCTGGGAGGGACACGACGCCTCCCGCGGGAGGGGGCAACCGTTTAGTGCTCCGCAATCCGCACCGCTCCCCCATGATCGTCACCGGTTGTGTTCTCCCCCTCTACCGCCTGAAACCGCGTCCTGTGCGGTTCCCAGGGAGAGGGGGCCGGGGGATGAGGCGCCGTTGCCGTGCCCGGCAACCCACGCCCAACCCCGCAACGAACCACCAAAGACGTAGCGGCGAAGCAGGCGACGTACCTGGCGCTTGGAGATAGCGAGTTCCTCCGCAGCCTGTAACTGCGTGATCTGTCGGGCGTCAACGGCTTTGATCGCGGCCAGCCGATCTCCGTCCTTCTGGCTCAATGTGAGCTCCATGGCCTCCCCGTTCGCCACGCCACGGGGCATGCCCGGCGCGGGGAGGACATTTCTATTGTGCCGCAACCGGACATTATCACTGTGCTCCTACACGACGATGGCAGCATCCAGATTGGTGTGGATACGCGCACCGAGCGGCGACGTCCCGTGCCTGCGCATCCCGCTCCTGGGCGGGAGGGACCGGGGGCTGAGGCCTGCCCCCTCCTACGGCCAACGGCGCGCGGACGGGGGCGTCCGTGCATTGCATACACACGGTACGGGCCCACGCGCCGTGGGCGTGAGGCCACGTCTTGGAGGCACCCCCCTACATGAAGCGGACATATCAGCCGAAGAACAGGCGAGCGAAGCGCAAGCACGGCTTCCGCGCGCGAATGAAGACGAATGCGGGTCGCCGCATCATCAAGCGCAGGCGCGGGAAGGGCAGATCAAGCGTGTCCGCGTAGCATGCCCGGAGCTGCCGGCGCGGCGAGCGGAATGCTATGAGAGGCACGGAGAGGCTCCGCCGGCAGCAGGACCTGGACCGCGTCTTCCGGGAGGGGCGGTGGTTGCGGCTTGAGGAGGTAGTCATCGGGCTGTACCGCCGCGATGACGGGGGCCCGACGCGCGTGGCCTTCGTGGCCGGGCAGCGCCTGGGGAAGGCCGTCGTGCGCAATCGCGGGCGGCGGCGCATGCGAGAGGCCTTCCGCCTGCTCCCGGATCCGGTCGCGCCCGGGGCGGACATCGTTCTCGTCGCCCGCGAGGAGACGCTGCGCGCGGACTTCGACAGGCTCCAGGCGGCCATTCACCACGCCCTGGCGGCTGAAGGCCTGATCTCCGCAGGCGGCGGCGCCGAACCGGCGCAATGAGACACCTCGCGGTCTGGCTCATCAGGCTTTACCAACGAACGCTTTCGCGATTGATGCCGTCCACCTGCAGGTTCACGCCGAGCTGCTCCGAGTATGCCGTACAGGCGATCCAGGCGCACGGCGTGCTCAGGGGCGGCTGGTTGGCGGTCTGGCGGATCTGCCGCTGTAACCCGTTCTCGAAGGGTGGGTACGATCCCGTCCCCGGACTTGAGGCCGATCCCCCCGAGCAGCCGACGCATGCTGGCGATGACTGAGACTGGAGATGCAGATGCTCACATATCGTGACTGGTCGCGGCGCATCGCGCTCGCGGCGCTTTGCCTCACCTGGCTGTTCCTCGCGACCGCGCCCGGCCGTGGCGAGGACCTGCCGTCACAGCAGGGGCTCCCTCTCGAGCTGTTGGTAGACGAGGACCAGCCACTCGATGAGCAGCTCCGCACGATGCAGACGCTCTATGAGGTCGGCCTGGGCTATCTGCCCAAGGGAGGGATCCTGGAGAGCGTCAAGTCGATGTTCGGCGGAGGCGAAGAGAAGCCGAACTACGCCACGGTCGGCAACCTGGCGGAGCACGCGGCGCGGGTGCGCGGCGACCTGGTGCAGACCGAGGGGATCTATGAGGCAGGGGACGAACGGGGCGTGCTGCGCTCGATGGGCCACGAGATCCATGTGGAGATCGTCGGGGGCAGCAAGCCGCAGGGCTTCGGAACGATTGAGGGCGGCGCTGACGGCATGCCGGTCGCGATCACCGGCCGGGTCGAGACTCAGGGCGAGGAGGCGCTGCTGCGGGCGGATATGCTGGTGCCGTCCGCCATGATCGCGGGCATACGAGTAGCCAGGATCCTGGAGCTGCAGGAGCAGTACGAGGCCGCGGTCGAGGCCTACGAGGAGGTGGCGACCAACGGGGCGCTCGCCAGCAGGCCGCTGGCGGCCTTCGCGCGCGTCCAGGCCGGCCACATCGCGCTGACGAAGCTGCGCGACGAGGGCCGGGCGAGGGCTCAGTACTCGGCCGCATGGCAGCCGTACACCGTGGAGAACAGCGGCAATCCGGTCTACTACACCTGGGTCCCCGCTGAGGACGAGGGCTGGGAGCGGGTGCCGGTGGCGGAGGCGCTGGCCCCGCGACTGGATCGGCTCAACGCCAAGCTCCTCGGCTATCGCGTGGTGGACCTGTTCGTGCGTATCGCCGGGGGGAGCCCGGCCATGGGCGTTATCCTGATGGCCATCGTGGTGCGCCTGGCCATCTACCCGCTGACGAAGAAGCAGCTCGACTCCCAGCGGCGCATGCAGGCGATCCAGCCGCAGATTCAGGAGCTACAGAAGAAGCACGCGACGGATAAGCAGAAGTTCCAGGAGGAGTTCTGGAAGCTCTGCCAGGAGAACAACTGCAACCCGCTGGGCGGCTGCCTGCCCATGCTCGTGCAGATGCCCATCCTCATCTTCCTGTACCGGGGCATCAGGGAGTACATCGTGCGGTTCGACGGTGCCAGCTTCCTGTGGGTCCCCAACCTCGCGCAGCCGAACATGGTCCTGCTGATCCTCTACACGCTCTCCATGGTGGCCTTCCAGAAGATGGCGGCGCGCAGCCAGCCCACCGCCGACCCGCAGCAGCAACAGCAGCAGCAGATGATGGCCTACCTGATGCCGATCATGTTCTTCTTCTTCTTCCAGAGCTTCCCGGCCGCGTTCATCCTCTACTGGCTGGGCAGCAACCTGATCTACTTCGGCGAGCAGGGCTTCGCCATGCGCGGCGGGGAGGCCGGCAAGAAGAGCGGCGCGCCGGCAGAGGGCGAGCGAGCCGCCTCGGACGGCAAGTCCGACGGCGAGCGTGAGGGCGGGGGCCTGCTCGGGGCGATAGTGGAGGCGGTCCGGGGCAGGGGGGGCGGCGAGGACAGGAAGCAGGCGCGACCCGCCAGCTACGCCGAGAAGCAGAAGCAGGAAAAGGGGCGCAAGCAGGGAAGAGGCAGGTAGTCGCGGCTTGCGCCGAGACCCGTGAGGGAGGGCGTGCTGACGATGGAGTGGGCTGAGGGCACCGGGAAGACGCTCGAGGAGGCCCAGCAGAAGGCACTGGCCCGGCTTGGCGTGTCGGCGGACGAGGTGTCGTTCGAGGTGCTGGCTCGGCCTGGAGCCTTCAGCGGCATATTCGGCCGTGCCGAGTTCCGCGTGCGGGCCGTCCTCGAGCAGCCACAGGAGCCGGAGGAGCCGGCCGGCGAGGAAGCGGTCGGTACCGAGGCCGAGGAGGTCGGCGCCCGCGAGCCCGAACCGGCGGAGCTGCCGCACGCGGATCTGGGGGAGGCGGCCCGCGAACTGCTGCAGCAGATAGTCGATCTCATGGGCATCGAGGGCGAGGCCCAGGTTGTCGGCGCCACCAGTGAGGAGGTCAGGCTCAACGTGGTCGGCGACGACATGGGCCTGCTCATCGGCCGCCACGGCGCGACGCTTGACGCGGTGCAGCTCATTGTGGCCATCGGCGCCAACAAGCAGGTCGCTGATGGCGCGCGCGTGATCGTGGACGCCGAGGACTACCGCGCCAGGCACCAGGCCATGATCGAGGGCAAGGCCCGCTCACTGGCACAGGAGGCCAAGGACACGGGCAAGGAGGTCGTGGTGCCGAACCTCAAGGCATACGAGCGGCGGCTGATGCATCTGGCGCTGCGAGGCGACCCTCAGATCGAAACCTACTCTGAGGGCGACGGCGACGACCGGGTGCTGGTGATCTCGCCGGTCATATAGCACAGACTCGGGGTGACGACAGAACGCGGCGGCCCACCACGGGCCGCCGCGAGCATGTGGCGCAGGCTCACGGGGCCGGAAGCTCACGGTGCGCGACCTCCGTGCGAGGCTGCAGCCCCGCCACGGTGCGTTCACGGGCCATTGCAGTCTCGCTGCGTCTCAGCGGTTGCGCGCCCCTTCGGGAGGCGGGCGCTCCTTCCTGGTACGAGCAGACCCCGCGGCCATTGACCCGGGCCGCGGGGTCGGTTGGCGCACACTTGTCGCCTACTTCCCGTCGCGCGTCCAGTATTTCCTGTTGGCTTCGCTCCCCCCGCCCCACACGGGGTCGTTCTGCCAGCGGGAGTTGCCGCGCCAGATGTTTTGATACTTCATCCACTTGCCGTGTCCATCGACGAAGGCCACGTTGGTCCCGTCGTTGTGCCATTTCTTTACGCTGGGACCGCCCGGAGGATTGCCCCCGCTGCTTTCGTAGTTGTTCGCCCCGCTGCTCCAGTAGTACCAGCCGCAGATGTTCATCACACACTCGGCCGGGTAGCGGATGTCGGACAGCAGGTACCCATCGATGTAGTTATTGATGGGGTATGAGAAGCCGTTGCCGATATACTGGCCTTTCCACCGGTAGGGGTTGGAAGGACACTGGAAAACCTGGATGTTCTTCACATAGGGGTAGATGGATGGAATCCACATGCCCCGTGATATCGCCCCATTGGGCCACTCATACCTGCTGGTGCTGCCCCAGTACTTGTCCGGGAACTCCTCGTCATAGTCCTGGACGTACATCAGCATCGCCGTGGCAATCTGCTTGATATTGCTCAGACAGGACGACTGCCGCGCCTTCTCTCGTGCCTTGGCGAAGACGGGGAACAGGATCGCCGCCAATATGGCGATGATCGCTATCACGACCAGGAGTTCGATCAGCGTGAAGCCGCGCTTTCCTGACATGATGCCTCCTCCTTCGAAGTGTGGGCGTTGCCCCTGTTGTGGATACATTCGCTGCCACGTAGCCATGACCTGCCTGCGTGGGGACATCTTTCCGTACTGAGTCATGGACGAGAGACGGAGACCCGAACCGGCGTGGACCAGCGCGCGCCAATCATGCTCTGCTCGCGTGGCTATCCGACCAGCGCCAGGAGGGCCTGCATCAGGTTGCTCGCCTGCGCGGTGATGAAGTCGAAGACGCCGGCCATCTTCAGGCCGGAGACGACGAGAAGCACGCCGAAGCCCTTCTTCAGCGCGTCGGCGGGCAGCCAGTTCGCCAGCGGAGCGCCGATGGCGAAGCTGCCGACGATGGCCCCGACCGCCAGACCCGCGGCGACCCGCCAGTCCACGACGCCGTAGGAGAAGTGGTGGCGCAGCACTCCCGCGATGGCGCCGGGGATCATTACTGCCAGCGAGGTGGCGACCGCCACCTTCGGCTCCCGCTGCCAGATGAAGATGATCGCGGGCACCATCAGTACTCCGCCGCCTATGCCGAACAGGCCGGAGATGACTCCGACGACGGTTCCGACGCCAAGGTACGCCGCGATGCCGGCTAGCACATTCAAGCTGCCATCGTCCTCTCTGTTTTGTGCCACAGCTCAGCTCGAGCTGCGTTCCTCCACGAACTGCAGGGCCTCTTCCCAGGTGAGCAGACCGTGGTTGGCGCCGATCTGGCGAATGACCGAGGCCGCGTTGGCCGCTCCGAGCCGCAGGCTCTCCGGGATGCTCTTGCCGTGCCAGAGCGCGGAAATGCAGCCGGCGGCGAAGGCATCGCCGGCGCCCACGCTGGAGGCCACCTCAGTCTGGTAGGCGGGCACCGTGTAGTGGGCCCTCCCGTCCGAGGCCATGGCCCCGCGCCTGCCGTCGGTGATGACGGCGATGTCCACGCCATGATCGTGCAGGCGCCGGCAGATCTCGCGCTCGTCGCGGTCGCCGCGCTCGGCCTCCACGCCGGTCAGCCGCCTCATCTCCCCGTCATTCTGGAAGATGATGTGCGTGCTCCTGAGCAGCTCCCCGTACTCATCCAGGCCCTGGTCGATCTGGGAGGTGCCCAGGTTCAGCGCGAGCTTGATCTCGTGCTCGTGCGCGAACTCGGCCAGCCTCGGGTAGAGCCTCCAGCTCTCGCCGGCCAGCGCCCCGACGTACATCCACTCGGTCTTCGCCAGCTCGTCCCACGGGATGTCATCATGCGCCAGCTCTCTGGCCGCGCCGCGATTGACCAGGATCGTTCGCTCCCCCGTGAAGGTGGTGATGATCGTCGAGTAGCCGGTGCCCGACCGGTCGGAGTAGGCCATCAGGTGGGTGTGCGCGCCCACCTCGGCCAGCCGCCGGCAGATGCGCTCGCCCGGCTCATCGCGCCCGATCTTGCTCACCGCGGCCACGCACATCCCCTGCAGGGCGAAGCTGATGGCGGTGTTGACGGCCCCGCCGCCGACCGAGATGAGCATGTCGTCCACGTGGATCTTCCCGCCGTACTCGAAGGCCATGTAGGCCTGCTCGCCGTCCGCGTCCTCGATCCGGACGACGCGGGCGCTGTTGGCCTGCACCATCACATCCTCGGTCGAGCTGCCGACGGTGACGATGTCATAGCGATCGGGAGGGCTCGCAGTTGGTGCCATGGCTCCACCGGGCTCCTGATACGTGAACATGGGTGCTCGCCCGCGCCGACGTGAGGAGGGCATGGGCGCCTGCCGCCGGGGTCGAGTGCGAACGGGCGCCTGGTTATTCGCCGCTGCCACG
Source organism: Candidatus Zipacnadia bacterium (assembly GCA_029820945.1). GTDB lineage: Bacteria > Armatimonadota > Zipacnadia > Zipacnadales > UBA5352 > JALGUJ01. The sequence goes on from JALGUJ010000083.1 coordinate 28,377, forward strand.
CCCCATTCCTCCACTCGAGGACTCCTCCCGCCGCGCGGCGAAAGTCGCCCGGGCCGGCCCGCATGGCC